>CAZGLN010000032.1:0-5647 GCA_964526545.1 uncultured Chthonomonadales bacterium | reverse complement strand
GGCAGGCGAGGACCACTGCGGACTAGTATGGTATCCAACGAGGGCACTACCTCGAGGCGGCCGCAGCATCCTTGGCCGCCAATGCATTCCCGGAGGCGCAGCAACCTACAGAATCCTGGGGCCAATCCAGAGCTGGGGAGGTGTCCGGGAGCCGCCTTGCCGGAACCTGAGTATACGTCTTGGCCGGAGCCTCTGTCAATCCAGACGCCGCCGCATGGCAAGGGAGGCACCCACATCGGCTGTGCTATAATCGGCCACCATGAAAGCCGAAGCTCGCCGCGCGCTGTTGGCGAATGACGATCTCTTCTCCTCCGCCAGGCTGCTCTCCGTACTGCGCGCGATGGGCTTTCAGACCCTCGCCGCGACGAATCCCGCTGATGTCTTGCGGATGGCTTGCCAGGAGCGTTTCGATCTGGCGCTTATCAACCTCGGCTCCGAGAGAATGCAAGGTCTGGACCTTGTGCGCGCGCTGAAGCGGTGCGGGAGTCCACCCCTGATCCTGGCGTTCGTTCCGCACGTTCGATTGAGCGAGGTGAGGGACGCCGCCGTGCAGGCCGGTGTGAACCGCATATGCGTGAACTCGGCCGTGCACAAACGCCTGCCGGAGATAGTGAACGGTATGCTCAGCGGCTCACCGTCCGAGGTGGATGAACGCGATACGTAGAGGAGGTGGACGCCATGGTGCCGCACGCCGTGCCTCTTGCCGCGCTATGCCTGCTTTCCCTTGCGCCGGTAACCTTGCGATACAAGCATGTGCCGGGAACCGAGCTGCGCTACACCACCACCCAATCCAGCATCACCACCATGAAGGTGGCGGACGGCCAACCCGTGGAGTCGCGCCGCTCGAACACTACGGTAACGGAGAAGCATGTGGTAGTCTCCTCCGCGAACGGCATGTCCGTAGTGGAAGAGACTCCCATCGCGGGCACTACCGTGGTGGAGGTACCCAAGCCGAAGCTGACGGAGATTGTGGCGGAAATCACCCGCATCCACACGTACGATGCCCTCGGACGATGCCTGAAAGTGGAGCGACGGGCCCCTCTCGGAATGACGGCGCCGCCTCCGCAGTTTCTGGACGGGCTCTCGATTCCGCTGCCGCAGCGGCCGGTCAACGTGGGAGAGACCTGGAACGGAACCATCCAGACCCTCTCCACCGATGGCAAGACACCGCTCACCCTGAACTACAAGAGCACGCTGGCTGCCGTCGAGAGTTCAGGCGGCAAGCGCATTGCCCGCATAGAGGTAACCCTGGAGGCCAAGCTGCCGCCCTCACCTGCCGCGGCCGAGACCGGCTCGGTAACGGGCAAGGCCGTGCAGAAGCACGACATCGAGGCGGGGCGGGATGTAGAGGTCTCCGGGCAGATCATGGTGCAGTCATCCGGCACCGTGACTCGCGAAGGCAAGCAGCAGCCGGTGATGCTTCTCACGACCATCACCTTCACAACAAAACTAGAATCTAGATAGCCGGGACAAGCAGCCCGGCCCTTTGAGGTAAGAACTTGGTTGAACGCTCCAGACGTCTCGAACGAATACCCCCTTATCTCTTCGGCGAGATAGCGCGCCGAAAGGCCGCGGCGCTCGCCGCTGGACGGGACTTGATTGATCTGGGGATCGGCGACCCGGACCAGCCCACGCCGGAATCCATCCTCGATGCGCTGGCCCGGGCCGCGCGCGATCCCGAAGTGCACCGCTACGACGAGTCGCCGGCCGGAGAGCCCGCCTTTCTGCAGTCCGCGTGCCGCTGGTTTGAGCGGCGCTTCGGCGTGGAGCTCGACCCCCAGACCGAGGCGCTGCTGTTAATCGGTTCCAAGGAGGGCCTTGCCCACCTCGCCTGGGCCTACATTGATCCCGGCGATCTTGCGTTGGTGCCCGATCCCGCCTATACCGTCTACAAGGTGAATACCTGGATGGCGGGCGGTGACGTGCTCAGTCTGCCCCTCCGTGAGGAGCGCGGATTCCTGCCGGATCTCTCGCTTGTGCCCACGGATGCCGCCAAACGCGCCAAACTGCTCTGGCTCAACTATCCTAACAACCCGACGGGAGCCGTGGCCACCCTCGGTTTCTACGAGGAGGCCGTCGAGTTCTGCCGCAGCCACAACATCTTGCTCGTAAACGACGCCGCCTACTCCGCCGTGGCATTCGATGGTTTCGTGCCGCCCTCCGTACTGCAAGTACCGGACGCGAAGGAGATTGCCATCGAGTTCCACTCGCTCTCCAAGATGTTTAACATGACGGGATGGCGTCTCGGCATGGCGCTCGGAAACCCGGAGGCCATCGCAACCCTCAATAAGCTGAAGTCCAACATAGACAGCAAGCAGTTCGCGGCCATATCACGCGCGGGCGCCTTCGCGCTGGACCACGCCGATAACTCCGCCACGCTTGCGCTCATTCAGAAACGCCGGGACATCCTGGTGGATGGGCTGCGGCGCCTCGGCTGGAACGTGCGCAAGCCTCAAGCGACCTTCTACGTGTGGTCGCCCATACCCACCCAGGAGAGCAGTCTCGATTTCGCCGCGCGGCTGCTGGACCAGGCGGGCGTGCTGGTAATACCGGGCATCGGTTACGGGGAGCACGGAGAGGGTTACATCCGTATGTCGCTCACTGTCATGGGCGATCGCGAGGGCGAGCGCGTGGCGGAAGCCGTCGAGCGCATCGCGCGCATGGGAACCGCCGTATAGCGCGCCGTCTCCAGCATGGGCCGCGCGCTTGACCCTTCGGCGCGGCCTGTGCCACACTCCCCCATGCCCCGAACCGCCAAACACACCGTGGACCCCATAGAGCGCGCGCTCCTCGTGTGCGTGGAGGCAGACGACTCCGTTGAGCCCTACGCATTCGAGGAGCTGCGATCGCTGGCATCCACTGCGGGTGCCGAGGTGGTCGGCGACCTGCATCAGCATCGCCGTGAGCCCGATCCTGCCTACTACATCGGCCGCGGCAAGGCGGAGGAGGTTGCTCAGGCCGCGGCAAGCTCCAGGGCGGACCTTGTAATTGTGGATTGCGAACTCTCGCCCACGCAGCAGCGCAATCTACAGGAAGTAACCAAGGCGCGCGTGGTGGATAGAACACAACTCATCCTCGATATCTTCGCACAACGCGCCCACACCCGGGAAGGCAAGCTGCAGGTGGAGCTGGCTCAGCTCTCCTACATGCTGCCTCGCCTGATGAACGTCTACACGCGGTTTGAGCAGCAGCAAGGCGGAATTGGAATTCGGGGAGGCGCCGGAGAAACCAAGCTGGAGACAGATCGCCGCAAAGTGCGCGACCGCATCGCGGATATCCAGGAAGAGTTGGCGGATGTGCGCGCATCGCGCCAGCAGCAGCGCGCATTGCGCCGCAAGCTGCCGTTTCCTACGGCCTCGTTGGTGGGCTATACGAGCGCCGGTAAGTCCACCCTGCTGAATACGCTTAGCGGCTCCACCGTCTTCGCGGATCCCATGCTCTTCGCCACCCTGGACCCCACCACGCGCCGCGTGGTGCTGCCGGATGGCTGGGCGGTTCTCATGACGGATACCGTGGGGTTCATCCGCAATCTCCCGCACGATCTCGTAGCGGCGTTCAGGGCCACTCTGGAAGAGGTCGTGGAGGCCGATTTCCTCGTGCATGTAGTGGATGTGAGTCATCCGCAGGCGGACTTGCAGCGGGAGGCGGTGCAGGAAGTCCTGGACGAACTCGGAGCGGGCAGCAAGCCGATGGTCACAGTCTTCAACAAGATGGACCGCCTCTCCGATCCGCTTCTCGTGCGCGAGCTTGTGGCGGCTACGCCAGGCTCGTGCGCCATCTCGGCGCAGCGCGCGGAAGGCATCCCAGACCTCATTGACCGCATTGTTCAGACCATCCGATCCCTGCTCGTGCGCATTGTGGCGGAGATTCCCTACACCCGCAGCGATCTCGCCTCGCAGTGCTACGAATATGGGCGGGTTCTCCGCGCGGAATACCGCCCAGACTGCATCCGCGTAACGGCGGATGTTACGCGGGACCTTGCCGGCAGGCTGCGCCCCTACCGCATCGCGGCAGAGCCGCATGAAGCCTCGGAACGCGGCACGCAGCCTCCATCGTAGTGCCGTACGAGCCATCTGGAGGTGAGCATGTCGGCCAACGACGCGCGCGAGATACTGAGTAACCTGGGCGAGGCCTCTCGTCAGCAGATTCTGGAGCAACTGCGAAGCGGGCCCAAGTCCGTGTCTCTTCTCGTGCGCGCCACCGGCCTGAAGCAGCCCAACGTCTCCAACCACCTCGCGAAAATGCGCAAGCGCGGGATTGTAGAGGCGCAGAAGCGAGGACGGCAGGTCATCTACTCCCTTGCGGATCCGCTGGTAAGCATCATGCTGCACGCTGTATCCGCGGCGGAGCCGGCAGCCACTGAGATCTCTCCCGAGCAGATTGCCGCATGGCGAGAGCGTTACTACGCGGCGGCAAGGAGCGGTGCGGAGACCGACGCCGCGGAAGTGATAGGCGAGTGCCTGCGAAGGCGGCTGCCGCTGCAGGATATTCACGTGGAGATTATCCAGCGGAGCCTGGAGCGGATCGGCGAGGACTACGTGGCCGGCGAGATCACCGAGGCCGACGAGCACATCGCCACGGAACTGACGCAACGCGTGCTGGGTCATGCATCCGCCTTCGTACCCTCGAAGCCGGCGAATGGACGCGTGGCGGTGGTGGGCTGCGTGGCCGGCAACAGGCACTCCCTAGGCCCTCGAATGATTGCGGATCTGCTCATCCATGAGGGTTGGACAGTGCTCTTCACCGGCGCCGATACACCCACTCCGAGTTTCCTGGATGTCGTCAGGCGCAACCGCCCGCAAGCCGTCGTACTCTCCTGCGCGGTTGCGGAATGCGCCGAGGCGGCGCTCGACGAAGTGGAAGGTCTTAGGGAAGTGCGCTGGGGAAGGCAGGGTTGGCCATTCGTCATCGCCGTAGGCGGCGGCTACGTGAACTGTGAACCCGAAGCCGCCCAGGCGTGGGGAGCGGATTTTACCGCGCACGACGCAAGGGGTCTCTCGGACAAACTGACGGACCTCCTGCCTACGGTCTCCTGGCGGGCGTGGGGTTAGTCGTCCGAGCAACGCACTGTCTACCGGTGCGGAACGCACGCACCTAGGGGCAGAGGCGCCAGCCCCTGCCCCATGCGGTTCGTACTCTATTCGAGGCCCATACCTGGCCCGGGCGGAGGCAAGGGCACCGTGTTGGTAATCTTGGCCTGCGCCACGAGCTCCTGTACGAAGGTCTGCGCCTGAGCCTGGAAGTACTGCTTCTCGGCATCCGCGCGCTCGGCCGGAGTCAGGTCCTTGCCCAGCCGATCAATGCGGATGAGGTGCCAACCGAACGGAGTCCGTACTGGTTCGCTCACCTTCCCGGCTTCCAAAGAGAAGGCGACTTTGTCGAACTCCGGCACCATCCGACCGCGAGCGAATATACCGAGGCTTCCTTCCCGAAACTTGGTTCCGTCCTCGTTCACTTCCTTGGCCACGTCCTCGAACTTGCGCTTGCCCGAGCGTATGTCCGCCAGAAGGCCCTCTATCTTCTGCTTCGCCTCCGCCCACAGCTTCTCTGTGTCCTCGGCGTTCGGGCCGGATGCCCCGTCCGTGCCAGGCACGGCGGGCGGCGGAGCCACGCGCACCAGGATGTGCCGGCCATCCACGAAGTCCTG
>CAZGLN010000031.1:3633-20376 GCA_964526545.1 uncultured Chthonomonadales bacterium | reverse complement strand
ACTCGTCCATCAGCACTTCGTGCACCAGCAGTGTCTCCATCGCATTGCAGACCGAGGGGCGGCTGCACTTCGCGTTGATGGCGATGGAGAGCGCCATCTCCAGGTCCGCAGTCGCATCCACATAGGTGTGGCAGTTGCCGGTGCCTGTCTCGATGACGGGCACGGTGGCTTCCTGCATCACCGTCTGGATGAGGCCGGCGCCGCCACGCGGGATGAGCAGGTCCACCAGCCCGTTCAGCCGCATCAGCTCGCGGGCGGCCGCCCGATCGGCGGTGCCGATGAGTTGGATGCTGTCCTCCGGCAGGCCCGCTTGCGCGAGGGCCTGACGCAGAATGGCCACGATCGCCGTGTTGGAGTGGAGTGCCTCCGAGCCTCCCCGCAGCAGGCAGGCATTGCCGGCCTTCAGGCAGAGACTCGCTGCATCCGCGGTAACGTTCGGCCTGCTCTCGTAGATGATGCCGATGACGCCGAAGGGAACGCGCACACGCTGTATCTCCAGGCCGTTTGGACGCTGCCAGCCCTCCACCACTTCGCCGATGGGGTCCGCAAGGGCGGCCACCTGGCGCACTCCCTCCGCCATGGCGGCAATCCGTTCGCGGGTGAGCCGCAGCCGGTCCACAAGGCTTGCCGGCATTCCCGCATTCGCGGCCGCCTCCAGATCGCGCTGATTGGCCTCGAGAACGGCCGGCGCCGATTGCACGAGCGCATCCGCCATGGCGTGGAGGGCTGCATTCCTGGTGCCGGTACCGCTGGCGGCGAGTGCGCGCGCGGCCGCGCGCGCCGCTATTGCCAGGTCCTTGACCTGCATGGGCGTTCTCCAATCCCTGCTGAAGCTGCGACGACCGAAACGAGCACCAGCCCCTCGCGCCCGGCTGCAAGAGCCGAGCCAGCTACTCGATGGACTCGCTCTTCTGAACCTGAGGAGGCCGGCTTGGTTTGGGAGGTGCGGCCTCCGCGCGGCGGCGTTCGCGCCGGGTGGGGGCCGCGGCCTCGGAAGTGGCTGAACGCTCCGCCCTGCTCGCGGCCGCTCGAGGCGTTTCGGCTGCTGGCTCTTGTTGAGCGGATTCGCTCACGGAGCGGCGATGGCTGCTTGTTTCGCTCCTCGGCGAACGCTGTTCAGCCGATGATTCGGGCTCCGCGGGCCGCTCGGAGGAGGCACGGCGTGCGCGCCGCCGCGTTGAGGGCTCCTCCCTTGAAGCGGTGTCGTCTTGCCGCTGGCCGCTTGGAATTACGCGGATGACCGGGGGAGGACGCCGAGGCGTTTCAGACACAGAGGACGTGGAGGGAGCCTCGCGGCGCGCTGGTTCGGCGCTCCGCGCACTCTCCTGGCCTTCGGTAGGCCGCGTGGATGCCAGACGCTCGGGAGCGGGCGGGGGCTCCCTGTTCGGGCCGTTCAGAGCGTTCAGAATCGGCGAGACGACAAGCACGCCCAGCACGAACGAAGCCGCTCCCAGGAGCAGCCAGGTAAAACCGTTCCGCAGGACCCGCCAGACAACCGGCTCCTGAGGTTTGCCTCCGCGCATGGGGCGGCTATTGGCCTGCGTAGCTCTCACGGAGAGGGCAATCCTTCGTGCGAAACTTCTGCCCGTAAGTTTACTGGCGGGCATGCAGTGAAGTCAATGCGCGCGCCTTCCGGTTCGAGAGGAATATCGCCGGCCGGGCTAACGGCTTCCAGCGTGTACCCGCCCGCGCATGGACGGCGGCCCATCGCTCAAGCTATACTGGGCGCCATGGAACATCCCATCGAAGTCGCTGCCTACTACTTTCCCAACTACCATCCCGATGCACGCAATGCCGCCTGGCACGGAGAGGGATGGACCGAGTGGGAGCTTGTCAAGGCCGCACGGCCGCGCTTTCCTGGCCATCGGCAGCCCGTGCGCCCCGCGTGGGGCTATTTCGACGAGTCGGACCCCGCCTGGGCCGCCCGCGAGATAGACCTCGCAGCCGATCACGGAGTAACCTGCTTCCTCTACGACTGGTACTGGTGGGAGGACGGCCCCTACCTGCAGGATGGTCTGGAGCGCGGCTTTTTGCAGGCCCCGAACCGGCATCGCGTGAAGTTCGCCCTCATGTGGGCCAACCACGACTGGCTGGACATCCACCCGATTGGCTACCGCAACAAACCGGCGGTGCTCGCGCCGGGCGCGGTATCGGCGGAGTGCTTCAGAAGCCTGACGGACCACGCCATCGCCGCCTATTTTGGCCAGCCGAACTACCTTCGGCCGGATGGCCGGCCCTACTTCTCCATCTATGAGCTCGGCACACTCATGCGTGGATTGGGAGGTCTGGAGGCCACACGGAAGGCACTGGAGGATTTCAGACGGCGTGCACGGATTGCAGGCCATCCGGGTCTGCACCTGAATGCCGTGGTCTGGGGCGTAACCGTGCTGCCCTCCGAGATGAGCCTGCCCGATCCCGCCTCGGTGGTGGAGGCTCTCGGGCTGGACAGCATCACCTCCTACGCATGGGTGCACCACTACGACCCGGCAACGCATGGCTTTCCAGTGGGAAGCTACGCCGAGGCCCTTAAGCGCAACACGCGGGTGTGGAGGGAGTACCGGGCGCAGTTCACCGTTCCCTACTATCCGAATGTCTCCATGGGCTGGGATTCCAGTCCGCGTACCATCCAGTCGGACGGCTTCGGCCCGCGCGGCTACCCGTTCAGCGCCATCCTGGGAGGCAATACGCCCGGCAGGTTCCGTACCGCGCTGCGGCGCGCGAAGGAGTTTGTGGAGCCGATGCCTGGTTTCCGCATGGTTACCCTGAACGCCTGGAACGAGTGGACCGAGGGCAGCTACCTGCTGCCCGATACGCGGAACGGCACGGCCTACCTGGAGGCGGTGCGCTCTGTCTTTGGTCCAGTGGAGCCCACGCGGCCCGGTGCATGAGGCGAGGCAGCCGGGTACTGGCAGGGGACGCCGCGCCCTTCAAGCATCGGCGGCTGGAACCAGAGGGATTGTCTACGTGGTAGATTAGTAAGCCGGGCTAACCACATTGACCTTCCATACCAAAGGTGAAACCATGCGATTGGCGATGTTGGCGGCGGCAGCCGCCGTGTTTGCTGTATCCGCGCTTGCGGGCTCTTCCGCGCAGGCGCAGCAGGCGCCGTATGCGCCCTACGCGGGCGGTGCCAAGCCTTCCGGAAAGGATGCCAAGGTAGATGCGCTGAAGGCGGCGGCCGCCAAGCTGGAGAAGGAGCTGAAGGCCAAGCCGAACGATGCCAAGCTGAAGATGCAGACGGCGGAGGCTCTCTACAAGGCCGGCAATGCCACCATGCTCTCTCCGAATCTCGATCGGAAGCTGAAGTACAAGGATGCGCTGGTCTATTTCCGCAAGTGCCTCGCCCTGAACCCGAAGCATAAACAGGCTGCGGAGGAGAAGGCCACCATCGAGATGATCTACAAGAGCATGGGGCGCCCCATACCGCAGTAGGCCCGTGACGCCACTCTAGGTGCCGCTGGGGCGGTGGGTGCTGTGGGCGGCCACTTCGGGAGTGATCTCCCAGTGAAGTGGCTGCCCGGCCAGGTAGCGCCGCAGCTCCTCGACCATGTAGCGGCCCTGACGGTTGCACTCCCGACCCACCGAGCCGGCGATGTGCGGGGTCAAGAGCACATTTGGCAGGTCGTACAAGGGAGAGTCAGGGCCGGGCGGTTCCGGATGGGTAACGTCTAGCACCGCTTGAAGGTCGTCACGGCGGGCAAGCACCTCGAGCACTGCGGGCTCGTCCAGCACCGCTCCTCGCGAGGTGTTGATGAGCGTCGCACCCGCTTTCATCGCCTCTACCAGCTCACCGGTGATCATGCCCTCTGTCTCGGCCAGCCAGGGAGCATGCACGGAGACCACATCGGCTCTCCGGAAGAGCTCGTCCAGCCCAACCAGACGCACCCCGAGGTTGCGGGCGGCAGCCTCCTCGACTATAGGGTCGTACGCGATGACCTCTACGTCGAAGGAGCGGAGCCGATCGGCCACCATTCGGCCCACCATGCCGAGCGAGACAAGGCCGACCGTGCTGCCGTACGCTCCGGCAACGGGCAGCCGTGGGGCGAAGCTTCGGGCCTGGCGCACGGCGCGGGCGTGCGGCAGGACACGTTTGAGGCCCCAGAGGATTGCGGCGAGCGCATACTCCGCCACAGGTACGGCGTTTGCGGCCCAGGCGCTGCTGACCTTGACGCCCCGCGCCCATGCCTCGGGCGTAACGATGCCCGAAGTGGCCCCCGCGCCATAGAAGAGGGCGCGCAGGTTGGGCGCCGCCGCCAGAAACCTGGAATCGAGCCTTGGACCGCCCCAACCCGAGAGGATAATCTCGACCTGCGCCAGCAGATGCGGGCTGTGTTCCGCAACGCGGCTATCCTGCACAGGGGCTATCACCTCCAGCAGCGCCTCGATGTCTTGACGTTCCGCCGGGCCATAGATACGCTCGAAGCTCTCGGCGCCGAGTACGTAGAGGGCTTTAGGGCGTGGCATTTCGGCTCCTCGATGGGCGATGCGCGGCAATGTGCTGTTGAGTTTGGCCTTATGGATGAGGGTTCCTTCTCGCCCCGTTTCGACCATGTCTCGCGGAGACGCGGAGGCTAGCGTTTTTTGTGGCTTAATGCGCTATTTGCTACAATTAAGGGTCGCATGGGAAGGTGCGAACCGCCATGCTTCATAGCCCGTCTTTTCGCTTAACGGCGGCACGGCCGCCGGCAGGAGGTCGCAACCAGATGAAGTGGTCTCTCGGAGTTACAGTCTTCTCGGCGCTCATTGCTTGTTCATCCGTGGGATATGCCCAGAAAAAGGCGAAGGCGGTGCAGGCCAGTCAGCCCGCGCCCGTGGTCAAGGTGGAGTCCTGGAACACCTTCTACACCATTGACGAGTTCAAGGCCGCGGGCCGCAAGGTCGGCACGCCCGTAACCGTGGAGGGCTACATCGTTACCGGCTCGCCAAGCGGCGGCAACTTTGCCTTTCGGCTGGTGGATTCGGTGGACAAGGTGCTGAGCGGGAAGGATGCGGAGCGGCTGGCGGCGGTGGCTGTTCGGTGCACGGTGACTCCTCCCGTGCTGAAGCGGTCGCCCGGGCTGGCATGGTCCAAGAGCGGCGCGCAGAAGTTCACGATGTACATCGGCGGCGACAGGGCCATCCGCGCGCTGCACAACGAAGTGGACAAGATCCGCGTTACTGGCCGGGTGGGTCCGGGAGTAGGCGTCATCAACCCGGTGACTCAGGTCGAGATTATGGACACCAACGGCGAGTGGAAGCCGCTCGTGCGTTGAGGCGCAGCGGCTCCGGCTGCGGATGAGAAATCGCGCCCCTCGACCAGAAGGTCGAGGGGCTTTTGTTCGTCAGCCGATGCCCATCTGGAACCCATCGGTGGGTGAAATCCGGCCGGATACGCACGCAACGTCGGACATGCATCGTCCGCCGGGTGCCCGCTGTTCCTCGCCTCAGCCGACGGCAGCAGCACGGGGTGCCCCGATCTGTTTCCGATGGCAGGAACGACGCTACGCAGCCTAGAAATCCATGGCGGCAGGAACCCAACCAGGCATGGATATCGCGGCGCACCCGAGGCACCTCGCCCGGGCGCGCCGACGCAAGGGAGTGATCCAATGGCTAAAGTGAAAGCAGGCATCGTGGGCACGGGTTTCATCGGGCCGGCGCACGTGGAGGCCGCCCGACGGCTCGGGTTTGTGGATATGGTCGCGCTCTGTGAGAACGGCGCGGAGCTGGCACGGGCCAAGGCGGAGCAGCTCAACATTCCGCATGCCTACGGCAGCGTGGAGGAGATGCTGCGCGACGCGGACGTGGACGTGGTGCACAACTGCACGCCCAACCACCTCCATTTCGAGATAAGCGCGAAGCTGATAGAGGCGGGCAAGCACGTGATCTCGGAGAAGCCGCTCGCCATGACGACGGCCGAGAGCCGGCAGCTGGTGGAGATGGCCAAGGCGAAGAACGTGGTCAACGCCATAGATTTCAACTACCGCTACTATCCGCTGGTGCAGGAGGCCCGCCAAATGGTCAAGAGCGGGCGGGTGGGAGAGATCTACCACGCGAACGGATCCTACACGCAGGACTGGCTCTATCTCAACACGGACTGGAACTGGCGCCTTGTGCCGGAACTCTCCGGCGAGTCGCGCGCGGTGGCGGACGTGGGTTCGCACTGGTGCGATGCCATCCAGTTCATTTCAGGGCTCAAGATCGTGCGGGTTTACGGCCACCTCCACACCATCCACAAGACCCGCATGAAGCCCAAGCGCGAGCTGGAGACCTATGCCGGCAAGCTGCTCTCGGCGGAGGATTACGAGCCTGTGCCCATCAACACGGAGGACTACGCCACGGTGCTCTTCGCGTTTGAAAACGGCGCTGTGGGTTCGTTCAGCGTCTCCCAGTGCTTCGCCGGGCGCAAGAACCGCCTCTTCTACGAACTGAGCGGCTCCAAGTGCTCGCTGGTGTGGGACCAGGAGAGCCCGAACGAGATGTGGATCGGCTATCGCGAGAAGCCGAACGAACTGCTGGTGAAGGATCCCTCGCTGCTCAGCCCGGAAGCGCGTGAATACGCCAACTATCCCGGCGGGCATCCGGAGGCCTATCCGGATGGTCTGAAGCACTTCCTGCGCAAGGTCTACACCTATGTGCGCGACGGCTGCTCCGGTCCCGTTGACTTCAGCACGTTTGTTGACGGCCACAACGAGCTGGCGATATGCGAGGCGGTGCTGGCCAGCGCCAGATCCGGCGAGTGGGTGGAGGTGCAGTACTAGACCGAGGGCCGTTTGTCTGGCTGCTCAGGTTGTTTCGAACGGGCGGAGGAGCTGCTCCTCGGGAGTGGAATCGGACCCTGCCGGCCGCAGCAGATGATCGGACTGCCCGGTGGGTGCCGTTGCCGGCCTGAGCAGCCTCTCCCGCTGCCTTTGCGCCTCCGCCCGCTCTTCCAGGTAGGGCAGGCAGGCCCGCGCGGCCTCCACCACGCTCTCATACGGATCGGAGGGCACCACGCCAAAGCGCCTGAGCACGCGCAGGCCGAGCGGAGCCACTCCCGAGGGATTCAGCATCCGCTGCACGGCGGGGATGGCACGGCCGTCTCCGATCTGTTCCAGTCCCTTGAGGACGGCAACCTTCAGGGCATAGCGCATGTCGCGGTAGTGGAGGATGCCGAGCAGCGCGGCAAGGCCCTCGTCGGTGAGATGCACCGCGTCCGATGCGCGCACCGAGCCGAGGATGGAGCGCAGGCCCTGCTCGCATACTTGCCATGTGTCCGGGTCGCCGTCACGGTAGGCGATGGCGAGCGCGTTGAGAGCGCGCGGATCGCGCGTGCGCGCCAGGGCGGTGGCGCTCTGCCGCTGATTGGCCGTTTTGAGTTCGGCGGCGCCTCCACCAAAGGCAATCATCAGGATGAGCCAGAACGGAATGCCCGTCTGGCCTCGGGTTATCCAGAGTACGCCGATGCCGAGGAAGAAGAGCATTCGGGCCGTCCGCATGAGGCGCGCGCGGCGGCGCTGTCGGCGATACTGGGCCACCTCCTCGCGAAGCACTTTCTCCCAGGAGAGGATGGCCTCCGAGGCCCTCTCGTCGCGGCTCTTGCGCACCGTCATGGCCCGGAGCGCAAGCAGAAAGCGGCGGCGCGCGTCCTCGAGGGTGACGGCGTCCTCCGCACCCGGCGACTCACCGCGGCTTGGAGTGTCTGTAGGGGCAACAGGTTGTTCAGGATGCTCGGCCATGCGATCGCTCTATGCTGCTAATACGGCATGCCGTCTCCGTGGGTTTTGGAGTATATTCGCAGAGTCACGCCGAAATTGAGGGGAGTAATCCCTCAGTCCAGGAGGAACGAAAATGGCAAAGAAGCCCGTCAACGTTGCGCTCATCGGCTACCAGTTCATGGGGAAGGCGCACAGCAACGCCTACCGGCAGGTCGGGCGCTTCTTCGATCTCGACGTGGAACCGGTGATGAAGGTGATCGTCGGGCGGGACGAGGCCAAGGTCAAGGCCGCGAAGGAGAAGTTCGGGTGGCAGGAGTACAGCACCCGCTGGGAGGACGTGGTTAACCGGTCGGATATTGACCTGATTGATATTGCCACTCCCGGCAACATGCACCATGTGATGGGCGTGGCGGCGGCGCGTTCGGGCAAGCACGTGCTCTGCGAGAAACCGCTCGCCAACACGCTGGCGGATGCGAAGGAGATGCTGGCAGCGGCGACGCAGGGCGGCGGCATCCATGCCATCTGCCACAACTACCGCAAGGCTCCGGCAGTGGCCCTTGCCAAGAAGCTGATTGATGAGGGGCGGCTGGGCAAGATCTACCACTGGCGGGGAACCTACCTGCAGGACTGGATTGTGAACCCCAACTTCCCGCTGGTCTGGCGGCTTGACAAGAGCGTGGCAGGCTCCGGCTCGCATGGCGACCTCAACGCGCACCTCATTGACGCGGCACGCTACCTGGTGGGCGAGATCACCGAGGTGAGCGGTTTGATGGAGACCTTCATCAAGCAGCGGCCGACGCTGGCCGAGATTGATGACAAGCTGGGCGGCAAGGCAGGAGAGGAGCTGGGAGAGGTAACGGTGGACGATGCCGCGCTCTTCCTGGCCAGGTTCTCCAATGGCGCGGTGGGCACGTTCGAGGCCACCCGCTTCGCCTTGGGCCGCAAGAACTACAACCGCTTCGAGATCAACGGAAGCAAGGGCAGCGTGGTCTTCAACCTGGAGCGGATGAACGAGCTGGAAGTCTACTTCGACGATGAGCCCGAGGATGTGAAAGGCTTCCGATTGGTGCAGACCACGGCCGGCGCCCATGCCTATATGGACGCCTATTGGCCCGTGGCGCACATCATCGGCTACGAGCACACGTTCATCAATCTCGTCAAGGACCTTCTGGAGTGCATCCGCGACGGCAAGCCGATCAACCCCAACTGGGAGGACGGCGTGCGGAATCAGGCCGTGCTGGAGGCCGTGGACGTGAGCCACAATCAGCGGCAGTGGGTGGCGCCGGACGTATAGGGCGCAACACCTTGGGTTGAGGATGCCCGCCAGGGAGCTCCTGGCGGGCATCTTCCGTTTTGCACTATTCCGCGGGCGGTTCGCCCGGACGTCTCACCGTGCCCACGATCTCCCCGACGCTTGCCGCTCCTTGCTCGCGGAGGTAGGCCTCAATCCCTTCGATAATCTCCACGGCCGCCATGGGGTTAATGAAGTTGGCGGTTCCCACGGCGATGGCGGAGGCCCCCGCAAGCAGAAACTCGATGGCATCCGCCGCGTCCGAAATGCCCCCCATGCCGATGATGGGCAGCGGCACGGCCTGGCGCACGCGATGCACCATGTAGAGCGCGAGCGGCTTGATGCACGGCCCCGAGAGACCGCCGCGCCCAAGCGCCAGCCGAAACCGGCGCGTCTTGATATCAATCGCGGTGCCGATGAAGGTGTTGACCAGCGAGAGCGCGTCCGCGCCGCCATCCCGCGCGGCCCGTGCCAGCTCGGTGATATCCGTGACGTTCGGTGAGAGCTTTACGATGAGCGGCAGGCGCGTTACCTGGCGCACGCGGCTCACGACCATCCGGGTGAGGTCCGGATCTATGCCGAACTCCATGCCCCCATGCTCCTGGTTGGGGCAGGAGATGTTCATCTCCAGAGCGGCCACGCCCTGTACCGTGTCCAGCCGCTCGGCGAGGGTACAGTAGTCCTCCGCGCGGTCGGCGGCGATATTGACAATCACGGCGCAATCAAACTGCCGCAGGTACGGCATCTTCTCGTTGATGAAGGCTTCGAGTCCCGGGTTCTGCAGGCCGATGGAGTTGAGCATGCCGGCGGCCGTCTCCACCATGCGCGGCATGGGGTTGCCCTCGCGAGGGTGCACGGTTACGGCCTTCACCATGATGGCCCCGAGGCGGCCGATATCGTAGAAATCCGCCCACTCCGCTCCGAAGCCGAACGTGCCGGACGCCGTCATCACCGGATTCTTCAATGCGAGGGGGCCGAGATGCACGCCCAGATCTGGCGCCGATGGGGCGGGTCTCTTCACGGCGCGGTGCTCCTGCCAGGATAGCGCGCGTTGGGCGGCTCCAACATCGCGCGCTGGCGCTCGGAGAGGTCCGGGTAGTCCTCGGCGCGGTAGTAGCGCGCGGACCACGAGATGCCGCAGGGTGAGTACTTGTAGAAGAGGGTGCGGCGCTCTCCGGTGCCTGTCCAGGGCAGGGTCCCATGCGTGAGCGCCTCGGTGAAGAGGATCGCGGTGCCCGCGGGACCCGTGACGGCGCGCGTGCATGCGTGCGGCTGGGAGAGGTCACGCCAGGCGGCCGGAAACGGCAGATTGGCTTTGTGGCTGCCGGGCACACATCCGAAGCCGCCATCGCCGGGGTGCACATCGCGCAGGTTGTAGGCCACCACAAAGAGGCCGCTGCGGGGCCTGCCCTCCGCGAAGCGGTAGAACTGCACCGGGTCAAATGGCGTGCCGCCGCCATGCAGCGTGGTTCCGATGGGACCCTTTCCGCGGCGAATCACGTCGCAGTAGTCGTGATCCAGCCGCACTCCTGGCCCCAGCACCTCCTCCAGGTAGGGAAGGATGCGCGGGTTGTCTATCAGGTCGCGGAACTGCCGGCCCCAGGTGAGCAGCCCGCCGAAGCGGTGCGTGGAGGCCTCCGGCGCTTCCTGCTCCATTCGGGAGGTTACTTCGGCATCCAGCGCCGCCACCTGCTCCGGCGTGAGGGCGTTCTCCACCACGAGGAAGCCCTGCAGATCCAACAGGTAGCGCTGCTCTTCGGTCATGCGGGTCGCCTCATTGGGCATGGCGTGACTCCAGTCGCTCGGCAAGCATCGCGGAGTAGAGATCGGGGCGTCTATCGCCCACGGGGTCCATCTCCCACGCGCCCGGTCTTATCACAATCCGTTTGACGCGCGCCTCGCGGAGGTCGAGGTTGTGCAGCAGAAGGACCTCCTCCTCGGGTCCTGCTTCCGCAACCACTCGGCCTGCTGGAGAGACGATCTGGCTGCGCCCAAGGAAGCGGTTTCCGCGCTCTACGCCGATGCGGTGGGCGGCCAGCAGCCAGATTCGGTTCTCCCATGCACGGGCGCGCGTGATGAAGTCGGGGCTCGTCTCGGCACCCTCCGGCCAATTGGTGGGCAGGGCGAGGAGTTCGACGCCCTGAAGCATGAGCAGGCGCGCGGCCTCCGGAAAGCGGAGATCGTAGCAGACGAGCGTTCCCAGGCTGTAGCCCTCCGCCGCGAAGGGCCGCAGTGCGTCGCCGCGCATGGCATAGCGGTCCACGCCGAGTACGGGCAAGTGTGTCTTGCGGTAGACCTGCAGCGTGGTAGTTCCCGCGATGGTGAGAAGCACGGCCGCGCTGTTGTAGAGAGTCTCCCCTTCGCGTTCGAGGAACCCCAGAACCGCCGAAATCCGCAGATGCTCGCAGAGGCCCCTCAGCCGCGCCAACTCCTCGCTCTCCGCGGGGAGCGCGTGCGGCAGGGCCTCCTCCGCGCTCTCGAAGCAGTAACCAGAGAGACAGCATTCGGGCAGCACCACCAGCTCGGCGCCCTCGCTGGCGGCGTTCTCTATCAGGCGTTCCACGCGCCGGAGGTTGGCTGGGAGATCGCCCAGCGCAACATCCATCTGCGCCACCGCGGCGAGTAATGTCTCCTTGCCGCTCAGTCCCACAGCACCGCCTCCGCCGAAAACACGGGTCCCTCGTAGCAGGAGCGGAGCATGCGGAAGCCGCGCGGGGCCGCGGCATCCACTATCTTCACCACGCAGCCCATGCACACCCCCACGCCGCAAGGCATCACCGTCTCGACCGAGACCTGGCATGGCGCGCCATGGTCCCGGCACACCTCGGCTACGGCGCGGAGCATGGCGGTGGGCCCGCAGGTGTAGACCGCGAACGATCCACTGGAGGCCAGAAGCTCGCGAAGAGCCTCGGTTACCAGGCCGCGCCTGCCGCGGGAGCCGTCCTCCGTGGTGATCTCCACGTTCACGCCGAGCGCCTCAAACTCCCGCGATGCCACAAGCAGCCCCGCGCTTCGCGCGCCGTTGATGACGTGGATGGAATCCGCCGCATATCCTTCCAGAAGCATCTCGCGCGCAAGGAGGTAGAGAGGTGGAGCACCCACCCCGCCCGCCACCAGGAGGTGCCTGGTCTCGGCTCCGCGCGCGGGCACGAACCGGTTGCCAAGCGGACCCACCACGGAGAGGGATTCACCTGGTCGGCGCGCCCGCAGCCCTTGCGTAAAGAGGCCGCGCGCCAGGTAGACGATGGCAACGGTGCCGCGCTCCACGTCGGTCTTGAAGACGCTGAATGGCCGCCGCGTATACGGCCGGTAAGAGTGATCGTAGAGAATCTGCAGAAACTGCCCGGCGCGCGCGCAGCGCGCGATCTCAGGCGCATGCAGCAGGACTTCGAACTCGGATTCGCCGACTTGCTCATGCGAGAGTATGGGGCAATCGAGCTGATAGCGCATGGCGGCGAGAGGTCCTGGCACCTTGCGCATACTCTACCTGCCGAGGGAGGTCAAGTCAATGCCGGCGTTCCTCCTCCTTGACATGCGCGGATACCGGCGTGCTACTCTCCAGCATGCCTTCGCTGAGAGCTCGGCTTCCCTTCACGAAGATGCACGGTGTCGGCAACGACCTGATCGTCGTGGATGGCAGGACGCGGCCGGGTATTGAGTGGTCCGGCCTGGCGATAGAGATGTGCGACCGCCGCACGGGGGTGGGGGCCGATGGTCTGCTGGTGATAGACCATTCGCGCATAGCGGACTTCGCCATGCGGATGTACAATCCGGATGGCTCACCGGATTTCTGCGGCAATGGGCTCCGCTGTGTGGCGCGGTATGTTTCGGATCGGTGCGGCCCGGCGCCGCCAGGTCCGCATGTGGAGATGACCGTGGCCACGCTTGCGGGCGTGAGGGCCGTTACCGTGCGTCCTGGCAACCCGGCTCACCGCGTAACGGTTCAGATGGGTGAGCCCCGGTTCGCTCCAGAGCAGATTCCCGCGCTTGCGGGGCAGGACCGCATGGTGGACTATCCGCTGGAGTTGGAGGGCGAGACGCTGCGAGTAACCAGCCTCTCCACGGGAAGCACGCACACCGTCGTGTTCGTTGAGAGCCTGCCGGAGGATGAGCGCTTCGTTGCGCTCAGTACGGCTATTGAGAACCATCCCACCTTCCCGGCGAGAACCAGCGTCATGTGGACCCAGGTTCTCACGCCTACGCGGCTGCGGCTGCGGATATGGGAGCGAGGCGTGGGCGAGACCTGGGGCTGCGGATCGGGCGCCTGCGCGGCCATGGTTGCCGCGCGGGTTGCCGGTTACGTGGAGCAGAGCGTTGTGGTGGCCAGCCGCGGTGGAGAGTTGCTGGTCGAGTGGAGCGAGGGCGAGCAGATCTGGATGACGGGACCTGCGGAGTATGCCTACGAGGGCGTCTACAGGTTGGAAGAGTAGCGCGGCCTGGTAAGTTAGGAGCGAAATGCGCAACATTGTCATTCTGGGTTCCACGGGATCCATCGGCGCGCAGGCGCTGGACATCTGCGCCCGCCTGCCGGAGAAGCTGCGCGTGGTGGGGCTGGCGGCGCACAGAAACGCCGATAGGCTTGCAGCACAGGCGAACGAGTTCGGCGTGAGCCACGTATGTATCGGAAGCGCAGCGGATGCGGAAGCGCTGAAGAGAACGCTGCCGGACTCCGCGCGCGTCTATGCCGGAGAGGAGGGGCTCTGCGCGCTGGCCACCCTGCCGGAAGCGGATGTGGTGGTGGTGGCCGTCGCGGGCGCAATTGGGATTGGCCCGACGCACGCCGCGATTGACGCCGGCAAGACCATTGCGCTGGCCAGCAAGGAGGTGCTGGTTGCCGCGGGCGAGCACACCATGCGGTTGGCGCGCGAGCGGGGCATACCGATTCTACCGATAGACAGCGAGCACTCCGCCATCTTCCAGTGCCTCCAGGGCGCGCCGGAGCGAAGCGTGGAGAAGATCGTGCTGACGGCATCCGGCGGGCCGTTTCGGGAGCGGCCGGCAGAGACGCTGGCGGAGGCGACGCCGGATGAGGCGCTGCGGCATCCGAACTGGTCCATGGGCCCGCTGGTTACCATCAACTCCGCCACGCTGATGAACAAGGCCCTGGAGATGATTGAGGCGCACTGGCTCTTCGATGTGCCGATGGAGCGCGTGGAGGTTGTCATCCATCCCACCAGCATCGTGCATTCGCTGGTTCAGTTCACCGATAGTTCCATCCTGGCGCAGCTTGGCCGGCCCGATATGCGATTGCCGATACAGTATGCGCTCGTCTATCCGGAGCGGCCAGACACGCAGCTTCCACGGCTGGACCTGCTCTCGGTAGGTGCGCTGGAGTTCTCCGAGCCGGATCCGGTGAAGTTTCCCGCCCTGCAGGTAGCGCGTGAGGCGGTAGCAGCCGGCGGCACGATGCCCGCCGTGATGAACGCGGCGAACGAGACGGCGGTGGATCGTTTCCTGCGGAACGAGATACGATATACCGAGATAGTGGATACTGTGCGTGCCGTGATGGCGCGGCACAAACCGACTCAAGCCACACTAGAGGCCGTGTTGGAGGCGGATGCCTGGGCGCGGGAGGCCGCGCGCGGGGATGCCGCACGGGCGGGCGCCGTGGGAGCATGAACGCATGATGGAACTGCTGAACTGGGCCAAGGGAATTGGGAGCCTCCTGATCATCATCAGTATTCTGGTGATCGCGCACGAGTACGGCCACTATGCGGCCGCGAAATGGTTCAAGATGCGCGTGGAGGATTTCTCGCTCTTCTTCGGCCGTGTCCTGTGGCGCATCGGCAAATGGGGCGATACCGTCTACAACATCCGCGCGGTGCCGCTTGGCGGATTCGTGAAGATCGCGGGAATGGAGGCCGAGGACATCTCCTCGGGAAGGCCCGTGCTGGCGGCCATCAAATCGCCGCCCGCGGAAGGCGAGGACCCGCTCCAGCGCTTTCTAGCCCAGCTCGAGAAGGATGGCACGGCGAGTGTGGATTACGCCGCCATCCGTCCGGAGGTTCGCGAGCGCCTGGCCGCCGCCCTCAACGACGACGGCACATTGACCTTTGCCGGCAGGGGGGACTTGCAGGAACTGCGCCGATCGCCCAGCCTCTCCTCGGATGAACAGAACCTCATCGAGATGGTTCTGTACGCCGATACCCGGGCGACGGATCCAGCCCTCTACATGAACAAGCCGCTCTACCAGCGCGCCATCGTGATTGCCGCGGGTCCGGCGGCGAGCCTGCTCTTCGGCTTCGTGCTCTTCTGTCTAATGGGGATGACGGTAGGCATGCCGGATCCGGACGCCAAACCCACCACGCAGGTGGCGGATGTGCGGCCGGGCGGCGTAGCCAAGGAGGCCGGCATTCGCATCGGGGATTTCGTGCGGGCCATAGACGGCGTGCCGCTGCCGGACGGCGAGACCATGGTCAAGACCATCCATGCGAGCGCCGGCAAGCCCATTACGTTGACCATCGAGCGCTCCGGCCGGACCTTCGAAGTGCGCGTGGTGCCCAAGCCCACGGAGATGACCGGCGCCGATGGCGTGCGCAAAACCATCGGGCTCATCGGCATCACGCCGAACTTCGAGATGCGCCGGGTGGGTCCACTGGAATCCATCCGTGACGGCGCGTATATGTCCTACTACAGCCTGCGGGCGCTGGTGATGGTGCTGCGGCGCGGCGAGGTGCGCGACAGTGTGGGCGGCCCGATCGCGATGGGCCAGATGGCCACGGCCATGCAGCGGCTGGGGTTGGCGCACCTGGTGAACATGGCGGCCATGTTCAGCCTGAGCCTGGGCATCATGAATCTGCTGCCCATCCCGATACTGGACGGCGGGCATCTGCTGCTGCTCGCGGTGGAGAAGGTGCGCCGTCGCAGGCTCTCGCCGCGCGAAATCTACCGGGCGCAGTTGGTGGGCCTCAGCCTGCTGGCGATGCTGATTGTCTTTGTGATGTACAACGATATCGCCCGCACTCTGGACGGCAGGGCACCGCACTAGCGGTTGTTGTTGGGCACCCGAACACGGGAAGTACCCTGCGCCTCGCCCAGAACGCGGCGAATGGCCGCATCGAACGTGCGAAAATCACGCACGCCATCCCACCGGTAGCGAATCTGGCCATCCGGGTCCACCAGGAACGTGACAGGCACCTTGTCCACACGTCCGAACGCGTCCGTGATGGCGTGACTGGCTATCGCGACGCGAAACGCGGGCTGGTTTGCCTCCGCGAACTTTCGGACTACATCCGGGCTCTTTTCGTTAACGGCCAGTCCCACGATGTCCAGCTTGTTTGCCGGCCATTCCCTGGCGAGGCGGTTGAGAGTGGGCATCTCGCCAACGCACTGGTGGCACCAGGTGGCCCAGAAGTGCACCAGGACCGCGCGGCCGCGTGATTCCTGCAGGCGGTATCTGCCGCCCCGGGTATCCTCCACGGCAAAGAGCGGCGCGGGGGTTGTGCGCGTGGGATGATACGGCGCAGCCTCCGGCGCAGGATGCTTTGCAGACCAATCCGCGCCGTTCGCCTTCCACCACTCTTCCCATCTGGCTATCGCCGCGTCGAACGCCGGCTGGGGATCCCGGTAACTGGCGCGCCACGGCTGGTTGGCAATCTGCCTGAGCGCTCCCATGGCAAGCACGGCTACCGTCCGCTCCGAGTCGCGCAAGGCCCCGATGAGCGCCGGAACGGTTCTTGGATCCTTCAGGAAGCGCATCTCGGTGGCGGCGCGCTCTCGTACCCACGTATCCTCGTCGCGAAGGCTGGCGATCAGCGGCCTCAAGGCATGCTCGCGATG
>CAZGLN010000031.1:0-3620 GCA_964526545.1 uncultured Chthonomonadales bacterium | reverse complement strand
CGCTTGCACTGCCGCAATTCGCACTTCGGATGAGTAGTCGTAGAGCGCGGATTCCAGCAGGCGCGCAGAATCCGCGCTCTTGCGGCGCGAGAGCGCCTCCGCGGCCAGGTACCGGGCGCGGTCGGCGCCGATATCGAGGGCACGCCGCCATGGCTCCAGGTCCGACGATCCTGCCAGCGCTTCCAGAGCCTCCTGCGCTTCCGCCGCTTGCTGCTCGGGGCCTCCCATGGCATGGATGTAGCGCTCCACGGGGTCGGTACGCAAGGCGCGCGCAACCAGGAGTGCGGCAGCCGCCGCCAGGCAGACGACCGCAAGCATCGCGGAAAACCTGAACCGGATTGGACGGAGAGCCGGCATGCGCGTGTATCCTGGCGCGTACTATCCTAGTGTAGCGCACCACCGGACAGGAGGCCGGGCTTTACCTGCTATACTGCCCAAGAAGCTCGCTTAGCCTGGCTTCGGAGCGCCCAATATGGTGGAGGCATCCTCTTAGCGCCATGCTCAACCAGATCAGGGATACCGCGCTGCTACCCATCGCCCGCAAAGTCGAATCAGGCGAAAGGCTTACGCGGCAGGACGCCATCACCCTGTTCAGCACGCGCGATCTGAGCGCGGTGGGGCTGCTAGCCAATACCGTGCGCGAGCGCCTGCATGGCGACAGGGCGTTCTTCATCCGCAACCAGCACATCAACTATACGAACATCTGCAACAAGCACTGCAAGTTCTGCTACTTCGCGCGCAGTCCGAAGGATGGCGGACCGGAGCCCTACCTGATGGAGATGGAGGACGTGCGCCGGGCGCTGCGCCGGCACAAGTCCGTGCCCATCACCGAGGTTCACGTGGTGGGAGGCATCAATCCCCGCCTGCCGTACTCTTACTACCTGGATTTGCTGCGTACCATCCGCGAGGAGCGGCCTGGTGTCCACATCAAGGCATTCACGGCGGTGGAGTTGGTGGAGATATCGCGGGTGGCGGGCAAGCCGATCGGCGAGTGCCTGGAGGAGATGAAGGCGTTAGGCCTCTCCTCCATCCCGGGCGGCGGTGCCGAAGTGCTCTCCGATCGCGTGCATGAAGTGCTGCATCCCAAGAAGATCGGTCCCGATGAGTGGGAGAACGTAGCCAGGGCCGTCAGCGCGGCAGGTCTGCCGCAGTACGCCACCATGCTCTACGGCCATGTGGAGACCATTGAGGAGCGCGCGGAGCACCTCCTACGGCTTCGGCGGCTGCAGGACGAACTCGGTAATTTTCTGGCGTTTACCCCGCTCTCGTTCCATCCAGAGGGCACCTATCTCGCCGATGTTCCCGCTCCAACGGGTCAGGACGATCTGCGGGCCATCGCGGTGAGCCGCCTGGTGCTTGATAACTTCCCGCACATCAAGTCGTTCTGGATAATGAACACGGCGCAGGTATCGCAAGTCGCGCTCTGGTACGGCGCGGACGATATAGACGGTACCGTGCACGAATACGAGATCACCTATCCCGAGGGGCAGCTGGGTCAAAAGCGGCAGGTGCTCACGCGGCGGCAGCTCATTCATGCCATACGAGAAGCAGGGCGCGTGCCGATGGAGAGGGACAGCCTCTACCAGATTGTGGACGCGGATCCGCAGGCGCCGGCGGAACCCCGCCTGCTGCCCGTGGTGGCGGGCGGCCGCTGATGTGGTGCAATTTAGATCTTAATCGAGGTGACATGCGGTGTTGACGTGGTTGGTGTGCGGGGTACTGGCCGCGGCCCAGGGCGCGAGCGTGCCCGCGAGCGGATCCGGGCGGGCCTTTGAAGTGCCCTACCGCCTCTCCGACACGCAGCACATCGTGGTGCGGGCCAAGCTGAACGGCAAGGGGCCGTACCACTTCGTGGTGGATACGGGAGCTCCCGCGCTCATCCTTTCGGAAGCGGTTGGCGCCGAGGTGGGAGCACGCAACGGCCCGGGCGGATGGGCGGAGCTCCGGAGCGTCGAGATTGAGGGCGGCCCGGTGCTTCGCAACGTGCGCTCGCGCGTGGACGATCCGTTTCAGCTTAAGACGATGAACCAGACAGGCCTGAGCGAGGGCAGGCTGGCGGGCGTGCTGGGGTACACCGTGCTGGCGCGCTACCGCATGCAGATTGACCTGCGCCGCGGCTACATGGTGTGGACGGAACTGGACTATACGCCGCAACCACCGGCGGGGCTACAGGCCCTGCTTCAGGGTAGACCTCCGGCGGCGGCGGGTCGGCAGCGCGAATTGGAGGGCTTTGCGGCCTTCACCGGCGGATTGCTGGGTTCGGCCTCTCGCGTGGAGAGAGTGCGGCGCGGCTTTCTCGGAGTTGAGCTTCGCCCGGGCACCGTGGCCGAGATTTTGCGCGTCTATCCCGAGAGCCCTGCCGCGCGGGCGGGCCTTCGCGCGGGAGACCGCATCATCGCGCTGGCCGGGCGAGATGGGCAGGAACGCGCTATCGGCACCCGGCGCGACCTGCTGGATCAGTTTGCCAGAGTGGCGGAGGGTGAACCCGTAACAATAACCGTGCTGCGCAAGGGCCAGCAGCGCGTCATCACGGCAACCACGGCCAGCAGGAGCCTCTGATGCTGACCTCGGCACTCTCACTCATCCTGCTCATCCTGCCGCTCCAGACTCCGACGCCTGTCTATTCGGTGCCATTTGAGATACTGCCCACGCGGCATACCGCCGTGCAGGTAATGGTGAACGGCAAGGGGCCCTTCCGCCTCATCTTCGATACCGGCGCGCCCACGACCATCGTTACCACGCGGCTCGCGCGGGAGGTCGGTCTGCTGGAGCCTGCCGCACAAAACGCGCCCACGCTTTTCGGCATGCGCCCGCGGGTGGCCGTGGAGAGCATCGCACTGGGCGAGGCAGTGGCTCGCAATCTGCGGGTAGATGTGCTCGACCATCCCACGGTGGAGATGATTGAGGAGGTCTCCGGAAGGCTGGACGGCATTGTGGGCCTCTCCGTGTTTGGGAGGTTTCGCACGACCATAGACTATCAGGCCTCTCGTCTCACCCTTGAGCCCATCGGCTTCGAACCGCCTGACGTACTGGCCTCGGTAATGAACCGGCTGATGACGCGAACGCAGAGGCAGGTGGTGGCTCCCCGCGGCCTGTGGGGCCTGGTGCTTGACGGCGGGCAGGCAGGCGGCGCGAAGGTGGCCAGCGTGCTGCCGGGCAGTCCCGCCGCGCGCGCCGGCATCGTCGCCGGGGATGTCATCGTCCTGCTGGACCGCCGATGGGTCGAGAACGTTCAGGATTGCTTCGAGGCGGCCTCGCTGGTGCGGGGCGGCGGCGGAGCGGTGCCTGTTACAGTGGTCAGGGCGGGCAAGCAGATGAGTCTGCGTTTGACTCCCGCGGAGGGGCTTTAGCTCGCAGGCGTCGGCCGCGGCATAGGGCGCGCGGCCGCGGTGATGGGGAGATTGTCTAAGTGACCACGATCGTGGGCAGCGGAACGCTGTCCTCCATTGACGATATTGCGGACAAGGTAACCGCGGGTGAGCGGCTCACGTGGGAGGATGGGCGACGACTTTTCCATCATCCCCGCTTGCCGGAGCTTGCGGCCCTGGCCGACATGGTGCGCCAGCGTCTGAACCCTGGAAACATCGTAACCTACATCGTGGGCCGGAACATCAACTACA
>CAZGLN010000030.1:17694-20953 GCA_964526545.1 uncultured Chthonomonadales bacterium | reverse complement strand
AGCGCCCTCCGCGTTCAAGTTCACGCCCCCGGCGGGCGCGAAGCAGATGCAGCCCGGCATGGGTGGGCCCGGCGGAGCGCCGGTACCTGCGCCGAAGCCCTGAGTCGTCTGCCTCAAGAAGATTCGGCCCGCGGACGCGCAAGATCCGCGGGCCGAACGCCTTCCACGCACGTGCCGATTAGTAGCTGCCCAGCTCCTTGGCCAGCGCCACAATCCTGCGGAATCCCTCCAGGCTGACACTGGACGGAACGGAGTGATCCGAGGAGAAGATGTACCCGCCGTCCCGCTTCAACTCCGGTATCACTCTGCGCATCTCCGCCTCGATGGCGTCCAGATCGTCCCAGAGCACGGCATTGATGCCTCCGTGCAGCACCAGCCGATCGCCCACTGAACGTTTGAGCGCCACGGGATCCATGCCGGCCTTAACCTCCAGCGGATTCAGGGCATCAATTCCTATCTCCAGCAGGTCCGGTATGAAGGGGTTGACGTCGCCGCAGGAGTGGAGGTGCGCTTTCACGCCCTTGGAGTGCGCCCACTCCACGGCGCGGCGATGGTACGGTTTCAGCACACGCCGGTACGTGGAGAGCGAAAAGAACTGGCTCTTTTTGTAGCCCATGTCGTCCGGCCAGGAGACCATGTCGAAGTGATAGCCCGCATCCCACACGCGGTCCAGCAGGGCGATATTCGTCTCAAGGAAGTGGCCGAAGATGTCCATGAGCCACTCCGGGTCCTCCACCAGCTTCAGCAGCACACGCTCGGTGCCCACCGTCCACGAATGGGTTACGTCGAAGCCGAACCAGAGGCCGCCGACTATCCACCAGCCGTTCTCGCGCCACCGCGGGTAGTTCTCGCGCAGGTAGTCCCACGGAATACGGTCGTCAGAAGGCGTCATGCGTGCCTTGGCATCGCGCCAGGTATCCCAATCCACAATGGTGAAGTCCAGGAACTCAGGCACGCCGCCCGCATGCTTCCAGTCCTTCAGCGTTACGCCGTAGGGGCTGGTGTGGATGCGGTATTCCTCCGTCTCTTCCAGGACACGGGCGGGATAGCGCGGGCTGATATCCACGCCGATGTGCGCCACGCGATCCACCCCGAAGAACTCCTCCCACGCCACGTCGCGCGGCATGCCTTCCGCCTGCCAACGCTCGATGGTGGCGCCCCAGGGCGCATCGGTAATGGGTATCCGGTCCGCCTCTCGGTGCTCGAACATGCGCCGAAAGCGTTCGGCTGAGGTCATCATTGCATCCGCCTTTCGGGGAGGCACCGCCCCTATTTCTTGCTTACTTCCAGCCCTTCGCCATCTATCACCACGTTCACGCTGGCCGCGCAGTTCGCGGCGGACCGCACGAAGGCGAGATAATGGCTCAGCCGTTCGGCGGCATTTACGCTGTTGTGCGCCAGGATGAGCGCGCCCTCCGGAAGCTTGTCCCACGCCGCCTGCAGAATGTCCAGATACACGCCCTTGCCGGTCTGTGCATCGCCATCCGCATCCAGATAGAGCAAGTCAATCTGTCCCTGGAACGTTGCGCAGAAGGCCACGGCATCCGCGGCCACTACTCTGGCCACCCCGGTGCGGTCGAGTTTGCGCACGTTGCGCTCGGCCCGCTCCGCCTCCTCCGGCTTTATCTCCACACCGATTAGCTGCTTGGCGCGGTACACGGCGCCCGGACCCACCGCCGCGCCGGCGTTGCTGATGAAGGTGTTCCCGCAGAAGCAGCCCGCCGCGATCATCACTTGCGGCCGCCGAATGGCATTGATGGCGTAGAGCAGCCGCTGCATACGCGGCGTTATTGCGGTCCACGGGATCTCGAAGTGCTTGCGCACGGCATCACGGTGCGCGCGAAAGGCGCGCAGGTCGTAGGTGGACGTCGGCAGGATTCCCTCGGAGACCAGCGCTCTCAGTGCGCCTTGCACCACGGCAATCTCGTTCTCCGGCGGCTCGAGCTCGAGATGCGGCTGGTCGTAAACCATCTTGTAGAGGTGCGCATCCGGCGCGCGGTACTCACTGGCCATTCGTCCCTCCCTCGCCGGCACCGGCCTCATCGCCATCCGCCCGAACAATGTCTTCGTCGTAACTCGGCACAATGCGGTGGCCCGGCGGAACAATCAGGAAATCGGAGGGAGGCCACGGACCATCCACCAGGCGCTGGATAAGGGAGAGATCGCCGCGCACCTTCTCGAAGGCCCATCCTCTCGCCTCGGCCTCCTCGCGCGTGCGCCGCTCCCAGGAGTCATCCGGTTCTATCCCCATCTCGATATAGGTGTACTGGGCGTAGTTCCGGGTCTGGTTCAGCGTCTCGTAGATGTAGCGCGCGTTCTCCTCGCCGTATTTGGCAATGAGCTCCTCCAGCGTCTTATCCATGCCGGTCTTGTGCTGAATGCTGAGCTGGGTCATCTCCTCGCTGATGCCGGCGCGCTCTATCCAGCCTGTGGTCTTGAAGTAGACGCCCGGATGCGAGTCGAAATACTCTTGATAGCGCTTTCGGCTGCCCAAGAAGAGGGTGATGCAGTCGTGCCCGCGCGGGAGCACGAGCGGCGTGTGGCGCGCGCGCAGATTGGCGAGGCCGTTGTTGCAGAGGGCATACCCGAGCAAGATCGCCTCGTACTTGCCCTCGGGCACGGCATCCACCACTTGCTGCAGGCGCTCGCTCATCGGCTGCGCGCCAAGGTCGTGCAGGCCCTTCGGCAGCAGTTCGATGTCCACTACATTGGGCGAACGGGCCACGCAAGCACATATCTCGCGATACAGCACCTCACAGCCGATCAGCTTCAGATTCATGGGTATCTCGCGCCGGCGCCAGCGCACGGCCGGTATGGGATGAGATCCAGCGTGCCGCCTCGGCCGCGCACTCGGGTTTACCATCCAGCCAGGAGCGAGGCGCGGCGGTCAGGCGTCTTCGGATGAGGGTTCGGAGTCGGCGCCTTCCTCTCCTGCGGCGGGAGGCGTGCGCACCACGCGCACTTTCTGAATGCGCCGTCCGTCCGTGGCTTCCACCTGGAACTCGAAGCCGTCCCAGCGCGTCGATTCGCCCTGGCTGGGCTGGTGACCCAGGAGGGTAAACACAAATCCGCCGATGGTGTCTGCCTCGTCCTCCGGCAGCTCCACTCCCATGCGGTCGTTGAAATCGGAGAGGCTCATGCGGCCGTCAATGAGCGCCGTAGTCTCGTCCAGCTGGCGCATCACCGGCTCTTCACTGTCGTACTCGTCCTGGATCTCGCCCACGATCTCCTCGAGCAGGTCCTCGATGGTTACCACTCC
>CAZGLN010000030.1:0-17684 GCA_964526545.1 uncultured Chthonomonadales bacterium | reverse complement strand
GATCATCGTGCCGTACTCGTCGCGAACGATGGCGAACTGCCGCCGCTCCTTCCGAAATTCGGCCAGCAGATCGTCCACGCGCTTGCCGTCGGGGATAAAGTAGGGAGCGCGAAGCATGTCCCGAATGCTCAGGCGGGCATCGCCGGGCGAGGAGTAGAGCGACTTCAGCAGGTCCTTGGCGTGGAGGATACCGATGATGTTGTCCAGATCGTCATCGTACACGGGCAGGCGCGAATGGCCCGACTCGCTGATGACCTTCACGATCTGCTCGAGCGGGGCATCGGCCTCCACCGCCGTCACGTCCAGCCGAGGAGTCATCACCTGGCGCACCGTAGTGTCGCCGAACTCGAAGATGGAGTGAATCATCTCCTTCTCCTCGCGCTCGATGACCCCCAGCTCCTCGCTCTGCTCCACCATGATCTTCAGCTCCTCCTCGCTGAGTGCCGAGGTGTGGAAGCTGACGGAACCGCCAAGGGGCGTTACGAAGATGCGCGCGATCCAGGTAACGGCGCCCACCACGGGTGAGAGCAGCACCTGCAGCCATGCAATGGGATAGGCAGCCCAGAGCGCGATGGGTTCGGAGCGAAGGACCGCGATGCTCTTGGGCGTTACCTCCCCTAGCACCAGGGTGAGAAAGGCCACACCTCCCACCACCAATACGAACGAGATGCCCGCCGCGCCGGAAGCCAGGATGGTTCCCGGGGCCATCTCCCGTATGACATCCGCAAGGGGCATGACGAAGCGATTGGCCGCTTCGCCCGCGGAGAAGAGCTGGACAAGCGTCAGCCCGACCTGGATAGTGGCCAGCAGGCGCGTGGGCTCCGAAAGCAGCCGCTCCGCCACCCGCGCCCGCCGGTCCCCCTCCTCAACCAGCTGCTCCACCCGTGTGCGTCGAATGCTCAGGAACGCTACTTCCGCGGCCACGAAGAGGCTGGAGAAGAGGATGAGCACCAAAACAACCACGAAGTCGCGGGAGAGGGATCCGGACGCGGAGGGCTCGCCGGCGGGCTGCCGGCCCTGCGCGACCGCGGCATACTGCAGCGCAATCAGCGCTCCCGCGATAAGCAGGAAGCCGAGGAAGACCAGGCGCCCCTTGCGCGCGGCGGGCATCCTCGCGAGGGTGGGTCGAGAGGCTCGCCGTAACGCACGGCGCCGGGGGCGCCGAGGTTGCAGAGGTTCAGGAGCTGGTTCGGACACGAATAATCTTGTCAGGCGTCCGGAACGTCCAACCCGAACTCCGGGCGGCATGCTCAGATTCCGGAACCACCAGTACGGCGCGCGCCGGGCGCTCCGATCGGCGCAACAGCGCCTGCCGAGCCATTGGCATTAACCAGTATACCGATGCGGTCAGGAAGACCGCTATCAGCCCGCCTAAAACGACCTCTTGCACCGAATGGATACCCGCCTCCACCCTGCTCTGCGCCACGATGACCGCCAGCAGAAGCGCCAGCAGACCGATGAAGCGGTTGCCGGAGCTGAAGATTATAGTCATCGCCAGAAAGAAGCCTATCGCGCTGTGCCCGCTGATGACACCGCCGCGGAAGAGACCCGCATTCGAGCGCCCGGTGAGCAGTTTGGACATGATGACGCCCACCGTGAGAACCAGCACGCCCACCACCACGATAACCGTAACATCGGGCGGCCGCACCGGCATCTCCATCCCCTTGCCGAGATTCCGAATGGGCTGGCTGCCGAAGAGGATGAGTACTCCCGCGATGAGGGCATTCGCGGAGGCCACGAGCACGGCGCCGGCGGCGACATCCTTGGCCAGCTTGGCCATAGGATGATAGGTCTCGGTGACCATATCCACAATCGCCTCGCACGCCGTGTTGACCATCTCCGTGATGATCACGAGGCTGATGCAGAACAGCAGGATCAGCATGTCCCTGGTGTCCAGCCCCAGGAGCAGACCGGAGCTCAACACCAACACCAGCATGACGAAGTGGAACTGCATGTGCCGCTGGGTGCGGAAGCAGTGCAGTATCCCTTCTCCTGCGTACTTGAAGCTGTCCTGCGGACGCTTACGCCGCAAGCCGTGCGCCTCCCGTGCGTGTGGACGTGTGGGCCGCGACGCCTGAGCGCGCCGCTCCTTCCTACGGAACTATTCTACATCAGCGAGAGTATTCGCCCCTCCCGTTCGCGCATTTCGGCGGCCCCGGCCTCCGTCTCGTCGTCATACCCCAAAAGATGCAGAACGCCATGGACGGCCAGGTGCTCCACCTCGGCCTGAAGCGAATGTCCCACCGCCCTGGCCTGTTCGGCTGCCCTAGGAATGGAGATGGCGATATCGCCGAGTTCGCGCGGCGCATGGGCCGCTTCAGGGCTGCCGGGCGGCGGCTCGGACGAAAACGAGAGTACGTCCGTTGGGCGATCCTTTCCGCGAAACCGGTAATTCAGGTCACGCAGCACGCCGTCATCCGTAAGAAGCAGGGTCACGCAGCCGCCCGCCGCTCCCTCGGCCTCCAGAGCCGCTTCAACAGCCCGCCGCAGCCGGCGAATCTGTACGCGCGCTCTCCGAGGATTCAGCACCACGATGGCCATAGGACGGCTCCGACGCCTCCTCCGCGGCGACCAGGTCGGCAGCCGCGGGCAGTTCAGGATAGTCAATACGCCCGTGGAACATGGCGCCGAGGATGCGCTCGAACGCGGCCTTAACAGCGGTGAGATCGCGCAGCGTGATTTCACACTCGTCCAGCTGTCCATCCGCGAGTTTGTCCTCGACGATGGATTCGATGAGGGAGCTGATTCGACTTGGCGTCGGCCGGACAAGGCATCGCGATGCCGCCTCCACCGAGTCGGCCAGCATGATTATGCCCGACTCACGGCTGCTCGGCTTCGGTCCGTCGTATCGGAAGTGCTGCTCAAGCACCGGGTCATGCGGCGCGCAGCCGCCTTCGGAGAGGGCCTGGTGGTAGAAGTAGCGGATCAGGCTGGTGCCGTGGTGTTCCCGGATGATCGCCTTTATGGCCGCCGGCAGGCGGTACTGCTCCGCCATGGAGATGCCGTCGCGCACGTGCGCCGAGATGATGAGCGCGGAAAGCGATGGGCTCAGCCGTTCGTGGATGTTCTCGGCGCGCTGATTCTCAACGAAACAGTGCGGCCGGCGCATCTTGCCGATGTCGTGGTAGTAGCTCGCAACGCGGCAGAACAGCTTGTCCGCGCCCACGGCCCCCGCCGCAGCCTCCGCCAGGTCGCCCACCATAACACTGTGGGCATAGGTGCCTGGCGCGCGCACGCAGAGCTCGCGCAGCAAGGGATGGTCGGACGAGGAGAGCTCCAGCAGCCACACCGGCGTCAGAATGCCGAACGGCTTCTCCAACACGGCCACGCCGAACCAGAAGATGGCAATGGCGAAGGCCGCGGCCAGCACTGCCCAGGCCGAGTTGGTCAGTAGTTCGCCGCGCGTATCCCCCAGCAGGAGCACCCAGACCATACTCAGGTTGGCGCCAGCAATTGCCGCCGACGCGCGCACAAGGTGCATGCGGTCGCGCAGATTGGCGATGGCGAAGATGCCCACCAGACTGCTGATGAGCGTCATCAGCGAGAACCGAATCTCATGGTTCATGATGAGGCCGGACTGCACGGAGAGCAGCGCCGTTACCAGCACAGCCAGCGAGGCATCCAGCAAGACGGCGATAAGCATCCCCGCCGAGACCGCCATCATCATGCCGAGGTAGCCGGCCTGCAGCCAGGAGAGCGGAATGCCCAGCATGTTGCCGAACACCCGCAACCCGAAGACGCTCGTTATCACCAGCAGGGCGAGCAGGCAGAGAAGGCGGGGCTGCGCGTAGATGCGAGGCAGCCGGGTGCGCACGAAGATGGCCACCAGCAGCACCATGGCCGAGGCTAACGCGAGAATGCTCAGCCGAGTGCCCAGAGACAGCGTCGGCCGCACCAATCCGAGAGCGGTGCACTTATCCAGATGGAGCTGGGTGAAGACCTCGCCCGCGGCGATAATGGGTTCGCCGGCCCTAATCTGGTGCGTTACCGGCGGCACGGCGGCGCGGCGGGCCTCGCGAAGGCGCTCCGTTCGCTCCCGGTTGTCCAGCATGTTGGGACGCAGGGCCGAGGCGCCGATGGCGCGGAGGATTGCCCTGGCCTCCGGCTCGGCCACCGCCTTCTGAAGAGCGGCGTCCAGGTCTTGCCGGGCGTGCTGGAGGTCCTCGGTGTTGCGGCGGATCTCCTGCTCCATCAGCCGCTCGACAAGCGTGGTGAGGGTGGATTGCAGCTTCTGGAGCGCCGGCGCGGGCGCCTGCACGAGGTAACGCAACTGCGCTTCGGTCAGAATGTCACCGTAGTCGTGGAGCAGGCTCGCGGCCTTTTTCGCGGGGCTTGCGAGCGAGGTATCGGTCCGCGCCTTGCGGATGGCCGCGAACAGATCGGCCACCTCCGCCGTGGCGGAGGCCAGCGCCGTGGGGTCTCTATCAAACTGCGTGCCAACCTGTGCCGCGGCGCTCTCGCGCAACCGACGGGTTGCGTCGGTATCCACATAGGTTACACTTCGCGGCGCGCGTATCTCCGTGGGGCTTCTGTCACCAATCCGGAGCGTGACGCGGTCGGGCATGAGATGGATGGACATCAGCACCGAGAGCACGGCAATGGTGCCGACCGCGATCAGGAACCTGCGCGCATCCACGGGCAGCGCGCGTGGCGGGCGGGGAAGCAGTCTCCGCCTTCGGCGCAGCGCGAGGGTCTTCAGGCTTGGCAGTCTCATGGCAGTGATGTCGGCGGCCGCACGCGCAATCCATATGCCGGCATGCCCATGGCGCGTAGATAGGCGGTTCAGGCAGCAGACGCGCCGGCGCCGCGATTATAATGGTCGCGGAATGGGAGCGTCAAGCAAGACACGCGATCTACCAGCGCGCCGTATCCACACTGGGTTGACGCAGCATCCGTGCCAATGGCTCCCGTACAACCATTTAGAGTAACCCAGGCGCAACGAATTGTCCATGTTTGCTCTCTTAATCAGGATTCGCCTGCGCGGCCTGGCAAATGCCGCACTGCGCGCCACGCGTGCCCAGAAGACACTTGGGATCGCCTTGCTCGGCTTGAGTACGCTGATCTTCCTCGGCGTCTTCGCCGTCTTTCTGTACGCACTCGAATCGACCGCGGGCGATGCGGAGCGAGACCGCCTGATCTTTGAGCTCTTCTTCTTCCTTCAGCTCTTCCTGTTGGCCGGCTCGGTACCCTTCGTTGCCAGTGCTCTGCTCCAATCCAACGATCTCACCCTCCTGCTCGCGGCGCCGTTACGCAACCATGCCATCGTAGCGGCCAAACTGGTGGATGCCGGCGCGACAAACGCCCTGCAGTTTCTTGTGATTGGACTTCCGGCGGTCGTCGCCGCCGCGGTTGCGCTCAATCTCAGCGCACTCGGCTGGCTTGCCTGGGCCCTGCTCGTTGCCGCCTTTATGCTGCTTCCCGCGGCGGCCACGGGCGTGGTGCTGCTCCTGGCGCTGGCCGCATTCGGCGCGGCCCGCGTGCGACGCGCCGTGGCGGCGGCCAACCTGCTGCTGGGCCTGGTGGTCTGCCTTGTCATTGTCAGCCAGGTTCAGCATGTGCCGCTTCTCCAGGGACTGGGAGTAACGCGCGCATATGCAGGCACAGCCGACAGCCCCGCGCTCCACGCCCCGAGCGCCCTCTTCGTGCACGCCTTGCTTGGGCTGGCCGGCCAGGGCCAGAACCGCGGCGCGACCGCAACGGCGGCTGCGCTGGGGCTCTCCGCCCTGGTCTTCGGCATCTGCGTGCTCCTTGGGCAACACCTTCTCACCGCGGAGAGCCTTGCGGAGGGAGGCGAACGCCGCGGGAGCAACGGATCACGCAGCACGGTGCGAGCGCAATGGCCTCCCGCGTGGAGCAGGGTCCTGCCGCCGGCGGTAACCGGCCTGGTGGGGAAGGACCTGCGCTATGTCTGGCGTGATTCCATCCTGGCTTCGCAGTTGGCGGTACCCATGATCCTGGTGCTGGTGCCGTTTGTGGCAATGGGACATCCCGCGGTGCGCGCAAACCACCTGGCATCCAGTCTCTACATCATGGCTATCGCCCTCAACGCGGTGGTCATCTTCATGCAGACCTCCATCCTCTCGCTCTCTTCCATGGGATTGGAGAGCCGCGGCGCCTGGCTGGTGCTCACCTCGCCGAACTCCGGTCCCACCCTTGTGTGGGCGAAGTTCGTGATGAGCGTGCTGCTGTGCGGATCCATTGGCACGCTGCTCGGGGTGCTCTCCACCGTCTTCTTCGGCGCGCCGGTCTGGATTGCAGGGCTTCAGTGCCTGCTGGCCGTCATTGCCTGTATTGGGCTCTGCGGGCTGGGAGTGGGTCTCTCGGCCGCTCTGCCTCGCTTCGTCTACGAGAACCCGGCGCACCGCGTGAGTCCGTGGGCGCTCATTTTCGGCTTTGTGGGGGCAACGCTCTACTGCGTGGCGGTTGGCTCGATTGTAACGGCGGCCGCCATGGGCGGTCTAAGCCATCCGGAGCGCGCCCCCAGTTTCATCGTGCTGGGGGCGCTGTGGACGGCAGCCGTAACTGCCTTGGCGGCCGTGGTGCCCCTCGCGGTAGGCGCGCGGAGGCTGAGCACCTACGAGTGGACCCACTGATGGATGCCAGGCGGCCTACTCCGTCTTGACTGCGTGGCCGCCGAACTCTCGCCGCAGCGCGGCGATGACCTGTGCGGAGAAAGATTCCGGCTGCCGCGAGGCAAATCTGGCCAGCAGCGAAAGGGTCAGGACGGGCGCGGGCACGTTGCGGTCTATGGCTTCCTGCACCGTCCACCGCCCCTCGCCGCTATCCTCCACGTATCCTCGCACGTTGCTCAGGTCATTGCCTTCGGAGGCGAATGCCCGTTCGGCAAGCTCCAGGAGCCACGACCGCACCACGCTGCCCTGGTTCCAGAGGTGGGAAAGCTGCCGCAAGTCGAACGAATACTCCGACGCCTTGAGAATCTCAAACCCTTCGCCATAGGCCTGCAGCATCCCGTACTCTATGCCGTTGTGCACCATCTTGGCGAAGTGCCCCGCGCCGCTTGGACCCACGTGCGCATAGCCATCCGGCGGCGCCAGGTCGCGCAGAATGGGCTCCACGATGTCGAAGGCTTCCTTGCTGCCGCCCACCATCACGCAGTAGCCCAGAGTCAACCCCCAGATGCCGCCCGAGGTCCCGGCATCCAGGTAGTGCACTCCGGCCTGCTCCACCCAGGCGGCGCGCCGCTTGGAGTCCTTATAGTTGGAGTTGCCGCCCTCTATGAGAATGTCGCCCGGCTGCAATGCGGGCAGGAGCGTCTCCAGGGCCTGCTCCGTGACCTCTCCAGCCGGCAGCATCACCCAGACAATGCGGGGCGGAGTTAGCCGCGCGACGAGGTCCGTCATGGTTTCGGCTGCCTCCGCGCCCTTGCGGGCGGCCTCCTCGCGCGGGCCAGGGCTTCGATTCCACACCACAACCTGGTGTCCCGCCCGGAGCAGCCGCTCCGCCATGTTGCCGCCCATTCTGCCGAGACCAACAATGCCCAGCCGCATAATCATGAATCCTCCCGGGCTATTCTGGCACACGCGCCCTCGCCCTACCGGCCGCGAAGTGGGCCGCCGAGGCCAATCGGCTCTTCCGAATTGTAAGCCTCCATCTGCGCCCGCCGAGGGCGGCTAGAGTGGGTTCTGGCAGTAGCCGCCATCCACGAGCAGTGAGACGCCCGTAATGAACGAGGCCCGCTCGGAAGCCAGAAAGAGCACGGCATCCGCAATCTCGGCCGGTTCGGCCATTCGCCCAATCGGAGCGGAGCGCGCCGCCGCCTCCAGCGCCTCCTCCAGTGTAATGCCCTGCGCTTCGGAGCGGAGCCTGGCCAGCGCATAGGCCCTCTCGGTCCGCGTGTTGCCCGGCAGCACGGCGTTGACCAGAACGCCATCGGGCGCGAGCTGATTGCTCTGCAGCCGGGTCAGCGCGGAGAGACCAGTGCGCAGTGTGCTCCTGATGGTGAGGTCGTCCAGCGGCTGCTTGGCCACGAGGGAGGTGAGGTGGATGATGCGCCCCCAGCCGACCGATTGCATGGCGGGCGCCACTAGTCTGGTCAGCCGCACCACATTCATCAGGGTGGACTGGACTCCGGCCTCCCACTGCGCGTCGGTGAGGTCCATAAACCGCCTGGCGGGCGGACCGCCGGTGTTTGTTACGAGAATGGAGGGATGGCCGAGCGCCTCAACGGTCCGTTGGTGCCAGTGGTTCAGGTCCTCCTCCCGCGCTACATCCGCCTGCACGGCCAGCACATTGCCTGCGCCGGCAATCGCCCTGATCTCCTCGTCGGCCTGCCTCAGCGCCTCCTCGCCGCGCGCGCAGAGGGAGACCCGGCATCCCTCACTGGCCAGTGCCAGCGCCACGGCCTTGCCGATGCCCTTGCTGGCGGCCGCCACCATCGCCACCTTGCCGACTATTCCCAGCTCCATGCGCCCTATCCGCCTATTCGGTCTTTGTCTCCCACGTACTCTTCTGACTCAGGGCTTGCCGGAGCTGCGCGAAGTCCTCGAAAGCGAGCACCCGCTGGTCCGGCCGGATAAGGAAGAAACTTGGCGTGCCGCGCAGCCCGGACTTCTCGAGTATCTCCACGGACCGCTTCTGTACCTTCAGCCCGTCAGGACCATTGACGAAGGCCTGCATCTTCGCTACATCGAGCCCGAGCGACCGCGCCATCTCCCATACCTTGTTCTCAACCGCCTGCTGATCCGCCGTGGCATAGAAGGCCTGCTCGTCGAAGAGCTTCTGATGCATCTCCCAGAACTTACCCTGGGCGCCGGCCGCGAAGAGCGCGCGCCCCAGGAAGCTTGCATGGATGTGCTCCGGCTTCACCGTCACGTTGTGAAACACAAGGCGAAGCTTATCCTGGTGCTGGTCCACCAGCTTCTTCACGTCGGGAGCAAGTGTGCGGCAGAGCGGGCACTGAAAGTCGGCGAACTCCACCAGCGTGAACTGCGCCTTTGGATTGCCATACGCGTACATCGGCTGACTGAGCAGCGTATTCACCATCTCCTTGGGAGGCGGCGGCAGACCGGGCCTGTTTTCGGGCCGCGAAGAGTAGTAGAGCACGCCGCCCACAAGCGCCGCGGCGATGATGACAATGACAGCGAATACCTTGACCTCACCTGAGTTCTTCACGCATCCATCCTCTCGGTTGCCGCGGTCGTGCCGGGCGTGAACTGCTCCATGCTGGATACCACGAACATGGCCGCCACCGTGGCCGAAGAACAGAGGCACCATATGCACCATGCGCGGATTACATAGGCCTCCAGATAGATTAGGTAGACATTCACGAGCAAGGCCAGGGCGAGAATGCGCCACTGCCAGGCCGAGAGCGCACGCACCATCGAATCCTCGCCGCGCGCGGCCCTCGCGAACGAAAGTCCGGCAAGCACTACATACATCGCCAGACCGAACGCGGCCGTCGGTATGCTGCTGAGCCAAGGCACCCCGAACCCACGCGAACTTGCGTGCGCGGCCACCGCGTCGCACCCGGGCAGCCCCTTGAAGCAGCCCAGGGTGAGATATCTCGCATGGGCAAGCGTCAGGTACCCGGATATACCCGCACCTATCAGCGAGAGCACGAAGAGCAGGCGGTTCGTAATTGTGCGGCTCATAATCCACTAAGGCGCCCAGACAACGCCCTGCGGATTATACCCAAGCGGGTTTCGCGCTCCACGCTGGTGACGTTCACTGCCTTACGGCGTCCCGCCTCGCGGCGCGCTTCCACCGCGCGGGGCAGCCGGGCCGTTGGTCCCCGGTTCGCCGGGCCTGGCCGGAGCCTGCGCGGGCGGCCGCGACTGCGAGGGGGCCTGCTCTTCGTCATCATCCGCTATGATTGTCAGGGTGCCGCTCTTCATCAGCAGGCGCTCTTCACCTCTCCTGGTATAGATGCGCACATCGTGCTCGCTGGCGCCCGAGTTGCCTTTGGTGTCCTCCCACTTTACAGGCGCCTTGAGTACCAGCAGATCTTCGCGCCCGAACCACTCGGCATGGTCGGCCGTGAGCGTGCGCGTCCTATCATCCAGCTTCTGCACGGCGCGGAAGTTGCCGCGAAGTACTCCCTGCTTCTTGTCGCGGGCGTACTGGTACTCCAGGCGGTCGCAGGTTACCTCGATGGGATACTTGCGCAGACGGGCCGCCTCGTCCTCGTCCGGCTCCTCCACCACGGCAGCGCCGCGCGCCGGCTCCTTTTGAACCGCCGAGGGCGCGGCTCCCTCCTCCACCTTCACCGCGGTCGGCTGAGGAGTCTCCTGTCGCGGCTTGATGGTGAGGCGCACTCCGCCCGTGAGTATCAGCAGCCGCTTGCTTCGCGCATACTGAATCTCCACGGCGCTTCCGGTGGCGTCCGCCTCCGGATCCACCACGCGCAAGTTGCCTTCCGCCCTCGCCACCCGCGTGCGGTCATTCCACGCAAACCGATCCGCATGCAGAACGGTGCCCTCATCCGTGGTAACGACCACGGCCTTCGCCTGGCCCTCGCCGGTCTTGTCGCTGTGCTCGGCCTCGGCGTATTGGATGACCCAGGTGCTGGGTGCCTTGGATTCGCCGCGCTTCGGCTCGGCGCCTCGTTCCTGCCTGTTCTGGCCCGAGGATGCTTGCAAAAGGCTTAGCGCGTAAATTGCCGACAGCATTCCGCAGGCAAGCGGCCATGCCGTCCGGCGCAGTCTGTGGCTCATGGCGAGACCCCCGCGCCCTCTCTCTGCTCCTCCATACGCAGAGCAATGGTCCCCTCGTTCACGCGAATCGCCTTGTTTCGGAGGTCTACGCGCGCCGACCTGGCCGAATAGCGCGTGGAGCGGCGCGTCCCCGCCACGCCGCCATCGCATTCAAGTAGCCTCCGCTCAATATCCCACCGCAGGCGTCCGGCCTGAAAGGAGTGCTCCTCAAAGCGGCCGGCGGCCCCCTCCATGCACTCCAGCACGCGAGTCCGCGGAGAGAAGAGCGCCGAGGGCACGCGCACTTCCCCGTCCCGGCTGCGGGCATGCGCGCCCTGGGAGAACCGCAAGATGCCGTCTGATTCCGACCAGATACACTCCGGCGCGTTCAGCGTGTCTCCCTGTTCCGAGGCAACCTTCAGGCTTCCCATCAGCCGGAACTGGCGCATCTGCCGATCGTAGATCGCGCTCTCCGCCGAGAACCGGGCCGCCGGTCGCCCCTTGTCGTAGAGCCGGCCATCGCGCAGCCCCTGGAACTCCACCGAGCCGAAATCCTCCAGATTGGATCCATACCCGTGCCGCACCCGGATGTGGTCCACCCGCACTCTCCAATCGTCACGGTCGGCGGTGCGGCCTGTCATTATCGCGCGGTCAATCTCCAGGGTAACCGTACCGAATGGCACGGCGGCCTCGTCTCGCGCGGGATCATACTTCTGCGCCGTACGGTAGAGCAGAACAAGGGCCGCCAGCACCGCGCCAACTGCCGCATATCCGAGGAAGCGCGCCATCATACCGCGGACCCAGCCGCTCCAGAGACAGAGACGGCCCCTCCCCAATTCCGCACACGCGGCAGGGAGGGGCCGTCAGGAATCATGGAGGTTATCGGGGACAGACGAACACCGGCGGGGGCGGCGCCGCGCTATCCGGGAAGAGAAAGACGTTGCCCAGGTCCTTGGGCCTTGTCGGGAATACTCCCACGCTCATGATGCAAGCGCCCGTGCCCGCGCGGTTCGGCCGATAGTAAGCGTAGAGCGCACCCGCGTAGCGCGCGGTCTCGGCGTAGAAGCCGGAGACCGGCGGATCCACCTGAAACTGCGCGATGGTGGATGATGCGTTGTTGAGCTTGAAGAAACCGGAGGCATTGGTTACTACGGTAGCCACGTCGGCGCCAGTCGCGGTCTTGAAACGCACGGTGGCGCCAGACACGGGCACACTGGTGCCGTCCAGGAAGACTCGGCCGCAGAAAGCCGGCGGATCCGTCAGCAGGCTGCCGCAGTCGCCCACACCGCCTCCGCCGCCTCCGCCACCTCCTCCCCCGCCGCTGCCTCCACTGCCACAGCCGATAAGGGCGCCCGCGCAAAGCATTGCCAGGGCAGGCAAGAGTGACTCGAGTCTCCGGAGGGGGCCGGGGAGTGACCTACGTGCCATGAAAACTTCCTCCTCAGGGGCGCGTGGGGGAAGAACTTTGCCATCGAAAGCGCCGCGACATTATACAACCTCATTAGCGCTTTGACAAGCAGTCGGTTACGCCTATTCCAGGGGCGCGCCATCCGTCCGCTTGTTCGGGAAGCCGCCGTTCCAGTTGTACACCGCCTTTCCCAGCCGGCCATGAAGCGCGTCGTGACCATCCTTCGTGTAGTGCTCCACCTTCAGCGTTACCGCCTTGCCGTCGGCAGTCGCGACGTTCATCAGACCCGAATGGGGTGATCCGTAGGCGTTCGGCCACCAGGCGGTGTCCCAGTACCATATCATGGCCCAGGGATAGCTTGGGGCCGCGAAAGGTCCCCCGTGGCGGTAGGGTCCGGCCTCCACGAGGAGAACCGTCTGGCCGGGCAGCTCGACATTTTCGATGGGGAAGGGTCCCGGTCCAAAGACCCCGAAGAACCGGCGATTCAGTGCGTAGTTGCTCTCGAACGGGATGCCATGGTACGGGTCACGCAGGTTGGGCCAGTCCGGCTGAGCAGGGCAGCGCGTGATACTCTGCCCGCGGATGTAGAAGCCCAGCAGATCCACCCAGTGCCGCCACTCCTTCCTGGCTGTCTGGTACTGATGCGGCGGCAGCCTGCCGTCGTGGTCCTGGCTGTACAGCAGCAGCGCGGTGGAGAGTCGGCGCAGGTTGGAGAGGCACACAGTGCGCCGCACGGCCTCCGCGCGGCGCAGTTGGGCAATCACCACTCCAGCGACCGCCAGTACCAGCAGAACACACAGGGCAGCACGCCGTACGGAGGGTCCGCCACCCGGCAACGAAGACACGAACCGCCGCTCCCTGGGCCCTCAGAGTGGTGCGAACGGCTGCCATGTTGTTTGGCGGCTGGCTGGCCTCACATCTCGCCCCGGGCCCTCAGCCTGGCGAGTGGCATGCCAGGCTGAAAATCACGGCGGGCTATTCCGCGTCGGGGCCCCTGTATCCTGCTCTTGTGTGCCTTAGGCGGCTCGGCGAAGCGTGAGAAACCAGGCGTGCCGGTCATCGGAGAGCGGATCCGCGAAGGCCGCGCCATAGTCGAACTCCTTCGGCGGCGCATCGGCGGGCTCCGTCCGACGAACGATGCGGGCCCGGACCGGCGCGAGACCCATGTCGGATGGGCCAACCAGCCACACTTCCGTCCCAAGTCCGAGATCCGCCTCACACCGGATGCGCACACCTGACCTGCTCACATCCACGAGCGTTGCGCGGTGCTTCCCGCAGTCGGCGGATTCCACGTCTATCTCTACTGGCACGGACATCTGCCGCAGCCCTTCTCTACGATCCATGCTCGCCCGCGAGGCGGGGTGTTCAACCTGCATGGGCGTACCTCCGTATTGCCGTCCGGGCGCTGCCCGGATATCGTATTATCGGCGCGGCAAGCAGAAGGCAACAGCGGGAGAATCCCCGCGCAAGTCGAAACTAGTATCGCGTGATGGGTAACATGCAGGCTCGCCAGACGCAATCAGCCACGGTGCGGAGGAGAAGAGATGCTGATAGATAAGGGCTCTCGGCTGACAGATCAGCGGGTAACGGAGTGGTTTCTGCGGGAGCGGGCACGCAAGGAGCGGCAGCAGCAGGAGAAGGCAGGCACCAGGAGTGTGCAGCCGGTCATCACCATCTCGCGCCAGTACGGAGCGGGAGGGCACTCTCTGGCAGAGAGGCTGGTGCAGATTCTCGGCAAGGACTGGGAGATCTGGGACAGCCAGATCATAGACCAGATTGCGCAGAGCGCCAGCATCCGCAAGGAGATGGTGGAAGCGCTTGACGAGCACACGCAGACCTGGATGGAGCAGTTCGTAAAGAGCCTCTTCGCCGTGCGAACCCTCGAACCGATCGGCTATCGCCGGCATCTCGCGCAGGTGCTGATCGCTCTCTCTCAGCAGGGCAAGAAGATCGTTGTGGGCCGCGGTGCCAACTTCGTGCTCACCAACGCGCTGAACGTGCGCATCATCGCGACATTCGAATACCGCGTGAAGACGACGATGCGCCGCGAAAACCTGACCCACGATGAGGCAGCGCATCGCGTGCAGCACATTGATCATGAGCGCGCGGAATTCACGCGCAGCGTCTTCGGCCGCTCCATTGACGATCCCTCCGCCTACGATATGGTCCTCATGGCGGATACGCTCGGGCTGGAAGCATCGGCGCAGGCGATTGTCGCCGCCGCCCGCACCATGTTCTCCCTCTAACGCGAGGAGGACAGAAGCATGATCGAAGTGCTCACCAAGGTCGCTGTTCCAGGCCTCCAGTGCGTCGCGACCGGCAAAGTGCGTGACGTCTTCGCACTGGGTGACCTGCTGCTCATGGTAACGTCGGACCGCATCTCGGCCTACGACAGCGTGATGCCCAACGGCATCCCGGACAAGGGCAGAGTGCTCACCCAGATCTCCCGCTTCTGGTTCCGACGCCTCCGCCCCATCCTGCCGCACCATCTCGTTACGTGCGATGACGACTACATCGCCGCGCTCCTGCGGGAGCATGGCGTGGCGGTAACCGAGGAACTGCGCCGCAAGCTGCGCGGCCGCTGCATGCTGGCAGTGCAGGCGCGGATATTCCCTGTGGAGTGCGTGGTGCGCGGCTACATCTCCGGCTCCCTCTGGGCCGAATACACGGCCGCGGGCGGTCCCTCGAAGGGCGCCGTACTCCACGGCCACCCGCTCCCGCCCGGACTCAAGGAATCGGATCGCCTCCCCGAACCGATCTTCACGCCGGCCACCAAGGAGGCCAGCGGGCACGACGTAAACATCAGCCTGGAGCAGACCGCCGCCATCGTAGGCAGGGAGACGGCCGCCGAACTCTGTCGCCTCAGCATCGCGCTTTACGTTAGGGCGGCCGAACAGGCACTGCGCGCTGGAATCATCATCGCGGACACCAAGTTTGAGTTCGGCACGCACAACGGAGTCATCACCCTGTGCGATGAGGCTTTGACTCCGGACTCTTCGCGTTTCTGGGATGCCGCGGCATATGCACCCGGCCGGGCCCAGCCCTCCTTCGACAAGCAGTACCTGCGCGACTGGCTCACCTCCTCCGGATGGAACCGCGAGCCGCCGCCGCCGCCGCTGCCGCCGGATGTGGTGGAGCAGACCGCGGCTCGCTATCGCGAGGCATACCGCCGCATCACTGGAACGGACCTGCAGCCATGATAAGGCACGGCAAGCGGCATGGCCACCACATAGCGGTGGGAGCACTCGCACTCCTTGCGGCCTGCGCGGTGGCCTCGCCGGCCCCGCAAGCATCTAGGCGCCTGTTTGATGGGAAGACCCTGAAGGGATGGGAAGGCAATCTCGCCGTGTTTCGCGTAGAGAATGGCGCGATTACGGCCGGCGGACCCTCACAGCCCATCCCGCGCAATGAGTTTCTCTGCACCACCCAGCGTTTTTCGGACTTCATTCTGACGCTGGAATTTCGCGTGGAGGGAAGCCAGGCGAACGCCGGGGTGCAGTTCCGCACGGAGCGCATCCCCAATCACCATGAGGTCAGCGGCTACCAGGCGGATATCGGCGAGGGCTACTGGGGCTCACTCTACGATGAGTCGCGCCGTAACAGAATCCTGGCCCAGGCCGATCCGGCGGTCATCGCGGCAGTGCTCAAGCGCGAGGGATGGAACACGTACGAGATCCACTGCGAGGGTCCAAGAATACGCCTGAAACTGAACGGACGACAGACCGTGGACTACGTGGAGACGGACGACACCATACCGCGTGAAGGCGTCATCGGCTTACAGATACACTCCGGTCCGCCCATGCAGGTGTGGTACCGCAACATCCGAATCCGCCCCCTGCGGCCGCGGTAGGACTATGTCACGCCGCGCGGATGAGCGCAAGGACTTCATCGCGCCTCCGCTCCATCTCCTCGCGCGTGCGGGCTTCCAGGTTCAACCGGACAACCGGATCGTTGGCAGAGGGGCGCACGTTGAAGTGCCAGTCCGGATAGACCACGCTGATGCCGTCCTTCCATGAGATCTCCGCCGCGTCACGATAGGCCTCGCCAAGTCTCTTCAATGCGGCGTCGCAGTCCGGAACGGTGGAGTTGATCTCGCCGGAGCTGTAGTACTCGCCGAGGCCGGCAATGAGCCCGCTCATGGGCGAGTCCGCCGCGGAGAGCATCCGCATGACAGCCAGCCAGGGGAGGAAGCCGTTATCCGCGTAGAAGTGATCGCGGAAGTAGTAGTGTCCGCTCACCTCGCCACCGAAAACGGCGTTGCGGGCGCGCATGGTCTGCTTGATGAAGCTGTGGCCCACCCGCTCCTCAACCGGCTCGCCGCCCATGCGCAGTACCCAATCTCTCACGACCCAGGACGAACGCAGGTCGTACACGATGGCGGAACCCGGGTGCAGCCCCAGGAAGTAGCGCGCCACGAGCGCCGTGATGAAGTCACCGGCTATCGGCGATCCGCGCTCATCCAGAAAGACCACCCTATCCGCGTCGCCGTCCCAGGCCGCCGCGAAGTCGTAGCCGCCTTCGGCCACCCTCGCAATCAGATGCTGGATATTCTCCGCCTCGAAGGGGTTGGCTTCGTGATTTGGGAAGGTCCCATCCGGCTCCATGCACATGCCGTCCAGGGTGAGTGCGGGCAGCCGGGCGGCGATGGCCTCGGCCACCACGCCTCCCACCCCGTTCCCGGCATCCGCCGCCATGCGCATCGGCCGCATCTCGGTGAGGTCCACCAGACCGAGGACGTGGTCCACGTACTCATCGAGCAGGCATCGGCGCTCTAACCGGCCGGGCCGCGCACTCCCAGTGAGCTTCTCCTCCAGAACCAGGCGGGCGAGATCCTCCATGCCGGACCCTCTGCCGACGACATGCGCTCCCGCCCGCACGATTTTCATGCCGTTCAACTCACGCGTGCAGTGCGAGGCGGTTATCTGCACTCCCGGGACCTGGTAGCGGCCGGACGCATAGTAGACCATGTCCGTGGAGGTGAGCCCGAGATCCAGTACGTCCACTCCCTCCGAGCGAAGACCCTCCGCTAGGGCGTCGCGCCAGGCCGGGCTGGAGAGCCGGGCATCATGCCCCACCGCCACCTCCCTCGCCCCGAAGAAACGCGCAAGTCCCTGCCCTATGCGCCGCACGCCTTCCTCTTCCAACGGCGCCTGGAAGGAATCCGTGGAGCCCACTTTTCCGTGGTAGATGCTGTTCTCGTCCACAAGAGCCGGCACCACGGCACGGATGTCGTAGGTTCGGAAGACACGTGGATCCACCATGCGCACTCTCTCCACTCGCTGAGCGTTGGGCGGCGTTCCGCGGCTAGCGGCGCGGCGCCGTGACTCCAGGCCAATCATCGGTACGGAACGGACTCGCCGGTAGTCCCTCGGCGTTGCGCAGGTTCACCACCGGATAGTTCGCCCAGCCGAACCGCACGGCAACGGGCCGCTGAACCGCATCCGACCAGACTTGCACGGTGTTGCCCACGACCCGGGCCTGTGCGTTGTGCCACTTACGGTCCGCACTGGCAACCGTAAAGCCGGTCAAGGGCTCCCCGACGGGCCGCAGTCCTCCGCCCACATGAGTGAACCGGAGAGTAACCACCCTACCGCGGATGGAGTGGCCTGCAACCATGGGCCCGC
>CAZGLN010000029.1:19941-21184 GCA_964526545.1 uncultured Chthonomonadales bacterium | reverse complement strand
CGCGAAGCGACTGCGCCTTGTTGGAGTCTTCTCCTGGCTCCAGGTAGTCGGCACGATGCACGAGGCCGCGACCAAGCCGCGCACCGGCGCCGAAACAATCAATCCAACCTACCAGGTAGTCGGCCTCGGGCACATTCTCTTCGAAGACTTCAAAGAGATGGCGCAGATGGTGGATAGCGATGGGCTCAACCCGCAGCCAGCCTGAGTGGACGCGCTTCATCTGCAGAGTCAGCCGCAGGAAGCAGCCGAGCATGCCGAACCCGCCGATGGCGGCATGGAAGAGCTCCGAGTTCCGCTCGCGGCTGCACCGTCGAACCTCTCCCGTGGGCAGCATCAGGTCGAAATCCACGATGTGATCGCCGATGGTGCCGGCACGGTAGTTGTTCTTGCCGTGGATATTCATGCCGGCACAGCCGCCGATGGTGGGGAACATCGTGCCCGGCACCACGGAGGGCCACCAGCCGTCTCCAATGGCGTATTGCCAAAGCTGGCGTATGGTTACCCCGGGCTCCACGCTGACCTGGCCCGTATCCGGGTTCCAGTCCAGGATGCGGTTCATGCGGGTCAGGTCGAGGCAGATCTGCTCCGAGGCAAGGGACGCATCACCGTAACTGCGGCCCGCACCGCGCAGCCCCACGCGCACCCCGAGTTTCCTGGCCCTGTCGAACATGGAGGCGATATCCTCGGCTCTCGATGGCCTGAAGACGTAACTCATGGCGCTGGCCGCCATACCCCACGCCCACACCCGCTCCAGAGTATCCATCGGCAGGGCGGCCCGTGCGAGGTACTTGGGGAGGTTGGAGGCGGCGGCTGCCTGACGCGCGGCTGTGCTCGTAAAGCTCATATGTTCCGCTTCTTGAAAATGGCGGAGGGAATGGACCTAATCACCCACATAATCGGCCGCCAGATGGACGGAACGTAGACCGTGTGTTTACGTCTGCGGGCCGCTTGCACCACTTGACGGGCAGCGGCCTCGGCTGAGATGAGGAACGGCTGCTTGCCAAGGCCGCGCGTCATGGGAGTATCCATTGGGCCGGGCTTCACGGTTACAACGCTCACACCGTACCGGCCTATCCGGTTGCGCAGCGACTCCAGATAGGAATTCAGCGCGGCCTTCGTGGCGCCGTAGACCGGGTATCCCCTTCGTCCGCGGTCGCCGGCGCAGGAAGAGATCCCTACGATGGTGCCGGCCTTGGCGCGTCCGAAGCGGTCCGCCGCCAGGTTGAGCCAGGCGATGGCGCCA
>CAZGLN010000029.1:19643-19887 GCA_964526545.1 uncultured Chthonomonadales bacterium | reverse complement strand
ATACTCGTCGGGCTGAATGCGCGGCATCACGCCCGCGGCATAGACGATGAGATCGAGCCCGCCCAGGTCTCGGCAGATCTGCTGGAAGAGCGCCGGCACTGCCTCGAACTCCCGCACGTCGTGGGCATACACGAGGACCTGGGTATCTGGACAACGGCGATGGATATCCTGCGCGACGCGCTCCAGCTCTTCGGCCCGGCGGGCGACCAGTGCGACGCGGACTCCGCCCTCGGCAAGTACCTTG
>CAZGLN010000029.1:18373-19633 GCA_964526545.1 uncultured Chthonomonadales bacterium | reverse complement strand
CGAGCTCCTCACCCAACCCGGACGAGGCTCCCACGACGATGGCGGTGGACCATGGCAGGTTTGTATTCGGCATGGCGATCCCGATCACAATACTGCGTGCAGACGACAACTCAAGCGCACCCGCCGCGCGTCGCGAGCCTCTTCCGGCGCGAGCGACGCGAGGAACGGTCTATAATAGCCCGGAGTTACGATACCGCATAGGGGCGCCGCGCTGTGAAGCTTAAGATAGGAATACCCAAGGGCAGTCTGCAGGAGGCAACGTTCGCGCTGTTTCGAAGGGCGGGCTATGAGTTTCGCATGAACTCGGGCAGGTCCTACCATCCCGTTACGGACGATCCGGAGTTGGAGCCGCTGCTCATCCGTCCGCAGGAGATTCCACGGTACGTGGAAGAGCGCATTCTGGACTGCGGTCTTACGGGCAAGGATTGGATCGAGGACAATGGGGCCGCCGTGGTGGAGGTGGCCGAGTTCGTCTACAGCAAGGTAACGCGCAATCCCATCCGCGTGGTGGTCGCGGTACCGGAGAGTTCGGAGACCCGCAGCGTATGCGATCTCGCCGGCAAGCGCATCGCCACGGAGTACGTTCGGCTCACGCAGCGCTATCTGCGCGAAAAGGGCGTGGAAGCGCACGTGGAGTTTTCGTGGGGCGCATGCGAGGTCAAAGTCCCCGATCTGGTGGATGCCATTGTGGTGAACACAGAGACCGGCAGCTCGCTGCGCGCACACAATCTAAGGATTCTGGATACCATCCTCCTCTCCACGCCGCGGCTGATCGCGAACGAGGATGCCATGGCGGACGAGCGGAAGCGCGCCAAGATCGAGAATCTTCACATGCTTCTGCGCGGCGCCCTCAACGCGGATGATCTGGTCGGCCTGAAAATGAACGTGGCGCGGCGAAACCTCGAGGCGGTCTCTTCGTTGCTGCCGGCGCTGAAACAGCCCACAATCTCCCCGCTCGCGGACCAGGAGTGGGTTGCGCTGGAGATTGTGATTGAGGATCGCACGGTGCGCGACCTTATCCCCGCGCTCAAGCGCGCGGGAGCCGAAGGCATCGTTGAGTACCCGCTCAACAAGGTAGTCTACTAGTGATTGCTCTGCTGCGCGGAGTTGTGCTCGGAAGGGACGACGAGAGCGTAGTAGTGGACGTGGGCGGAGTGGGGTACCGCGTCTGCGTGCCGTCGGATCTGCTGCATGAGTCGGGTCTCGTCTCCGCGGAGATCGTTCTGCATACCGAGCTCGTCGTTCGCGAGGATTCCCTGA
>CAZGLN010000029.1:11834-18348 GCA_964526545.1 uncultured Chthonomonadales bacterium | reverse complement strand
CGATCTCTTTGTTGTCCTGCAGAGCGTCTCCAAGGTGGGGCCGCGAGTCGCGCTCGGCATTCTGGGCGCGCTCGGTTACCGAGCGCTTGTCCGCGCGATTGCCGATGGGGATACACGCGCCCTGACTGCCGCGCCCGGAGTAGGCGAGAGGCTGGCGCAGCGTCTGGTCCTGGAACTCCGGGAACGCCTGGCGGAGGTGGCCTTAGAGCAATCCGTAGAGTCTCGCGTCACTCAGGCCGCAAGCGGCTCCGCCGAAGACCTGATAGCCATGCTGGTGAACCTCGGCTACTCCCGCTCCGACTCGCGAAGGGCGGCCGAAGAGGCGTTGCGCGGAGCAGGGCCAGATACCGATATGGCTGCCGCAGTCCGGGAGGCGCTCAAGGTACTGACCGCCGAACGGGGGCGGACGTGAAACTCCCTTCATGGCCGGCTTCCCGCAGCCGATAAACAGACAGCGCCATCGCGCGGAGACAACTTCCTATGCTCTTACGCAGTAATCGCAACTCGTCACTGCTGCGCGCGGATGACACGCTGCTGATGGTGATAGACATGCAGGAGCCCTTCCTGCGTGGTATCTGGGAGCGGGACCGCGTGGTGGAGAACGTGGCGACGCTGATGAAGGCAGCGAAGATACTCCGCGTGCCCATCGTGCCTACCCTGCAGTATCAAGAGCGGATGGGTGGCTGCATACCCGAGATTGCGAGGCTGCTGCCCGCTCTCTCCGAGCCGTTCGACAAGCTGAGCTTCAGCTGCATGGGCGACGACGCCATCACTTCCGAGGTCAATCGTTCGGGCAGGAAACAGGTACTGCTGTGCGGCGTGGAGACTCATGTGTGCGTACATCAGACCGCTTTGGACCTCCAGGCGCTCGGCTTTCAGGTGCATGTTGCCGCCGATGCGGTCTCCTCGCGTACGGAGCGCAACTGGCAGGTAGGCTTGGAGCGCATGCGCTCGGCGGGCATCCAGATAAGCTCGGTGGAGATGGCCGCATTCGAGCTGATGGTGGAAGCAGGCACGCCAGAGTTCCGAGAGATAATCTCCCTGCTGAAGTAGGCACGGCGCCGCGTGACCTCTCGGCCGTCCGCATGGCTATCGCTCGCTGAGCGGGAACCCCGTTTAGTTGCGGCTGAGAGATGCAACAACAATTCCCCCGCTGAGTAGGCCAGGGGCCTGGTGGCGCCTGCCGTGAATTCGCCTGGCTGAGCGCGCGCAGGGATAACCTCGCAGTTCGAGGGCATGGCGCCGCTGGTAAGATGATGGGGCAGTTGACGGGTTAGGCCGTTTGGTCAATTACTCTGGATTGAAGGGCTACCGATGATCGAGATACGTCAGATATCCGGCGAGGAAGTGGACCGGCAGTTTGAGCTCCTGACGCATGCCTTCCGTAGAGGAGAGCGCAACCGCGCCTGGTTCGACAATCCGAATGCCGGCCCTTATCAGTCGTTTGGCGTGTTTGATGAGGGCACCATGCAGGCGACGCTGGTCATTCTGGGCTTCGAGTGCCACTTCGGTCCGGAGGTTGTGCTGCAGATGGGCGGCGTGGCCGGCGTGTGCTGCGCGCCCGATGCGAGGGGAAGAGGCTATGCAAGCGCGGGAATGAAACGGCTGATTGAGCAGATGCGCGAGAACGGCCAGGCTGTTTCGATGCTCTTTCCCTTCTCGTGGTCGTTTTACCGCGAGTTCGGTTATGAGTGGGTGGGCACGACTCGCCGTTACACGGTGCCGACACGAATCCTGCGCGCGGCATCGGAGACTGCTCGCGTGCGGTCCGCCACGCCGGAAGACCGTGGCAAGATCATTGATGCGTACAGCCGGTTCGCTGCGGGGTACCGCGGGATGCTTCGAAGGCATCCTACGGCCTGGGATGACATCCTGAACCCAAGCGAGACTCACTTCACTCAGACCTTCGTGGTGCCCTCGGCGGAGGGCCTGGATGGATACCTTACTTTCCGCGGCGGCGAATGGAAGAAGACGCAGTTGCGCGAGTTCATCGCGTTGACTCCCGAAGCCTACCGCGCGCTGTTGGGATTGCTGAAGCGGCACGAGATGCAGACCAAGCGCTTCGCCTGGTCCGCTCCTCTGGACGATGGCCTGCTGTTTCACGTGTGTCACTGGGACACGGAGACTACGCTCTCGCCCGCAACGATGGGCCGCGTGGTGGATGTGCAGAACGCGCTGAGCACGTGGAGACCGGCCGTCGAGGCCCATGGTGAGTTCGTAATGCATGTCGCGGACCCCGTGGCTCCATGGAACGAAGGCACCTGGCACGTCGGATTCGAGCAAGGGCACGTGGAGGTGCGGCAATCCGCGGACGCGCCCGATGTCAGGCTGGACATCCAGGCCCTCTCGCAGTGCTACTTCGGCACGCCCACCGTGGCCGAAGTGCGCCGCGCGGGACGTCTGGCCGTGGAGTGCGAGCATGGTTACGCGGCCATGCAGAGCTTCTTTGCCGGTCCGCCGATGTTCCTGAACGACAGTTTCTAGGCACGTGCCTGATGGGGGACCGCCAGAGTACTGCCTGCCCCGGTAGCTATGCGGCGCTGGCGAGCGCCTCTTCCGTGAGCGCCAGATTCTCCCTGGCCGCGTGGCAGCCGGGGTCCAGCGCCAGCGCCTGCCGGAAGGCCAGGCGTGCCGCCTCGAAATCGCGGGTTTGAAAGTAGCAATTGCCGAGTACCAGGAAGCCGCCCGCGTTGGTCGGGTTGCGCTCGAGCCCGGAAGTCACCGCGTCGGCGGCCTGCGGATAGTAGCCGAGGCGGTAGAGCAAGTCGCCGGCGCAGAAGTAGGCATTGGCGTAGTCGGGCTTGCTCTGGATGGCGTCCGCGAAGCAATCCACCGCTTCTTGGACCCTTCCGAGTTCCGCGAGCATGCGTCCCGCGTTCACCCTGGCTTCCACGGAATCGGGCACCGACTTGCAGATGCGCTGATACGCCTCCAGCGCCTCATCGAAGAGCGCCAGGTGCTCGCAGGTCCTTCCCAGGCATGCAAGCACATCCAGCGCGCAGTTGGGTTCCCAGGCGCGATTGCGCAGCAGGGGCAGCGCCTCGTCATGGATGCCGAGATCGCATAGCACGCATCCGAGATCGGAGATTGCGCCTGTGTGATGGGGATTCTGGGCCAGGACTCCGCTCAGTACAGCGCGCGCCTCCTCCAGACTGCCAAGTCTGCGGAGGCAGTGCCCGAGCAGGTAGGCCGCATCCTCGAAGTTCGGTTTACTCTGCACCGCCGCCCGGCAGGCTGCCGCGGCCTCCTCGTAGCATTCCTGCCCAACCAGGGCAAGCCCGAGCCCATAGTGCGCCTTGTAGGTCGTGGCGCCTTCGTCGCCCATCCAGGGACCGGCGGCCTGCTGCCCCTCCGCCAGGACGCGGCGGAAGGCGGCCTCGGCATCTGCGTACTGCCCGAGGTGGAGATGCGAGTGACCGCGGGCGAAGTGGATGGCCGGATGCCGAATGCCCAGTGCGTCCGCGCGGTCGCACACTGTCAGCGCCTCTTCCGGTCTGCCGGTCAGGAAGAGCGCCATCGCCCACTGGATGAAGATAAGCGGCGCGTATTCCTCTTCTAGATTGACCGCCTCGGCGGCCTTCTCAAACCAGGGTATGGATTCCGTGTGCCGGCTCGCCGTGTAATAGGCATTGGCGAGGTTGTACAGGTGGAATCCCAGGAAGGAGGGATCCAGGTTCTCGCGCACTTCGCGCTCCAGCATCGAGATGAAGCGTTGGTTCTTGTTGCGCTCCTCCACTACATCGGATGCGTAGCCGTAGTGATCCAGCACCAGGTCGGAGGGTCCGCGCCCAAAGCCAGCGTCGTGCACGGAACGGAGGATCTGCTCGTGGATGCGCCCAGTAAAGCGTATCCGCGGGTGGACGCGGAAGAGGCGGCATGCCCTGTGCCAGATGACCTCCGCCCCCTCCTTGAGCGAGAGGTAGTTGCGGATGGTTACGGAGTAGCCGCCGATTTCCGGAGGAGCGCTCTCCACCAATCGCCTTAGCTTCTCTCCCTCGCCTTGCGGGAGCCTCTCATCCGCATCCAGCCACAGCGCCCAGTCGCCGGTGGCGTGCTCCAGGCCGTGGTTGCGTGCCGCGGAGAAGTCTTCGTCCCACGCCCGGTGCAGAACCTTCGCGCCGTGCTGCCGGGCAATCTCCACCGTGCGATCCGTTGATCCGGTGTCTACCAACACGATTTCGTCCACCACTCCACGGACACTCTCGAGGCAGGCTGGCAGGAAGCGTTCCTCGTTCTTGGCAATCATCACGAGCGAAAGGCGCGGCCGGGAGGCCGCGGCAGGCGCCGCGCCCCGCGTGAGAAGTGCGTCCGCCTCCTCCACCATCCGCTGCAGCCGCTGCACCTCCGGATTGCTGGCGGCCGTCTGTCCTGCCGGCAGCCGCCGACGCAGCCTGCGTGCCGCGCGCTGCACCGCATCACGGGCGGCTTGCAGCGTGGAGCGCAGTTCCGGGCTGTCAGGACTCTCGGCGAACGCGGCCGCCGCATGCGGGAGCGCCGCCTCCGGCTGATCGGCCTCCAGAAGCATGAAGGCCAGATTGTGGTGCAGGTCTCGCTTGCATGGAGCCGTCTCCAGAGCGTTCGCCAGCAGATGCCGGGCCTGGTCGGCCTCGCCAAGCCGGTAGAGCGAGACGGCAAGGACATTGGCGGACTCCCAGTCCTCGGGCTCCTCAAGGAGGCACTCCTGCGCCATGGAACGCGCGGTAGCCCAGTCACCGGCTCGCGCCGCGTGCAGTGCTTTCTGACGATGTCCGGACAGCCGTGAGCGTCCAGGAGTCTCCAGCAGGTCGCGCAGATCAGCTAAGGCGATATCGGCGGCGACCTCCCAAGTGTGCCGCTCGGCGATATCCGCAGCGGCCCTGGCACCCACCTCCGCGGCCTCCCCAGGGTGATCCGCTACGTGGCGCAGCAGATCCACGAGGGCGTCTTGGTCCGGCTCGAGCCAGTAGGGATGGCCCACGGTGGGAATGTCCCCGACTTGCCGGGTCGGGAACTGCACCCGCCGCGCGGGAATCTGGTAGCTGTTGCTCACGTCGGTAAAATCCCGCGTGGCTCCGCCTGCCGTTACGATGACCGGCAGGCCGCACGCCATCGCCTCCGCGACGGGCAGGCCGTATCCCTCGCCCCGATAGGGATGGACCAGGCAATCGCAGGCCGCGTAGAGGCCAATCATCTCCTCCTCGGAGAGATCTCGCGTGATGTGGACGATGCGCGGGGCATTCGGAACCTGCTGGGCCTGGGCAATCAGTCCCGCAGCGTCCTGGCCCTTGTAGAAGGACTGGGCGCCGAAATCCTTGATGACGAGGGTTACATCGTCCGCGGATGTGAAAGCCGCGAGAAACGCCTTGATCAGGATGTCTATGCCTTTACGCGCAATCGTGCCGCCAACGAAGAGGAAACGGAATCCGGGTGCCTCGGGTATCTCCGCACGGTGCTGGCCCGGGCGATAGCGCGCGGTATTCACACCGTTGGGTACCACCTTGACGGATTCGGCGGGAACGCCGCTCTCTACGTAGCCGTCGCGCACCCACGTGGAGGGCACCCAGATGCGGTCAACCGCGTGCCGCATCGGCGCCAGCCAGGCTGCGGGCAGCGAGCCATACTCCCAGGGCTGAATCATCACCATCCGCGGAGCATTCGGAGCGCTGAAATCGGGCGGCCACGCATGCCGGATCACCAAGTCGGCGGGTCCCTCGTCTCCTGCCGCATTGAACAAGTCAGCCAGGTGCTCACCCGACTGCGGAGTGAATTCGCAGGAACCCAGGTGCCTGGGCCGGATAAGTGCTCCACGGCGACGCAGCGCCAATGCGAGCTCACGATTGACGAGAGCCAGGCTGTGGTAGGCCAAAAAGGCGCCTTGCCATTCGATGGGTCCGGGTGCTGTGCCGCGTGAAGTCATGTCTCTGCTCCGGTAGCTTGCGTCATGAGGAGGACCATCCCAGTGATTTTCGGACTATCAGGCCGCATGCTGAACCTTGGCGGCGGCCGCTGCGAATTCGCCTCGGACCCACTGGTAGGTGGGCATGGAGGCGATGACGGTCTCGCGGTCCTGGCGAAATGCCTCCGCGCCACGTACATCGCCGGACTCCAGAAGCAGACGGTGTAGGCCGACCCAGATTGAGGCGCAGAGGGGCGCATCCTGCAGTGCGCGGCGGTACTCCCGTTCCGCCTCGGCACGTCTTCCGAGATGGTGATACGCCTGGGCCAATCGGTAGCGGGTGGCGCCGAAGTCTGGATAGAGCCCCACCGCACGCTCCGCGAAGACGGCAGCCTCTGCGTGCATGCCACTCGCGTGAGCCACATCGCAGAGGCCCTCCCAAGAGCGCCACAGCAGCAGCCTGCGCACCGATGCGGCCCATGCCTCCGATTCAACCTTGCTGCTAGTCCAGATGGATTCCAACTCCACGCTTGCGAGGTCGTATGCCCGCGGAAGGTACGGTCCGTCCAGGTTGTCGCTCGAGGGATCGGCGGTCAGCAGTATTCGAATGGCCTCTACCAGCGCGCGGGCGGCCTGGGC
>CAZGLN010000029.1:9029-11824 GCA_964526545.1 uncultured Chthonomonadales bacterium | reverse complement strand
AGCTGCCCTGCAGAAGCCGCACTTGTGCGAGGTTGAACCATGCGGCGGCGAAGGTGCCGCGCTGCCGTACGGCCTCTGCCAGCAGATCGGCAGCCTCGTTGAGCAGATGGCCGCGCTGGTCGGAGGTGGCAGCCTCCCTGGCCTGCTCCGCAAGAAGGCATGCGCGCGCGTTGAGTGCAGCGGGCTTGGAGCGCTGTTCGGGATTCATCTGGGAAAGCTCGGAGAGTGCCGCTCCAATCGCGGAGCGGTACATGGTGAGAGCCCAATGTCTTGCGCGCCTCATTCGCTGTTCATTGGAATCCAAGCGGCGAAAGGTTCTGTTGGACATCAGACCCGCCCGCAGTTCGTGCTCGACGATCTCGAGAACATCCGCCAGCACGCGCGCCTGCGTGTGGCCCTGTATCGCCTGGTGCCCGGCTTCCGCGATTGCGTTGCGTTCGTCCTCGTGCGTCAGGTAGTAGTCGAGCAGATCCTCTAGATTGTCGTCGCCGTAGAGCACGCACTCTTGGCCGTCGCGCAGGATGCTCTGAATGAGAGCGTTCTCCCGCTCGTAGAAGAGGAGGGCTCCGCAGGCAGGCGCCTCGTAGGCGCGCATGTTGATTTCGCCGCGAATGCTTCGATTGAAGACAATCTTCGCGCGGTTCATCAGCCGCGTGTACTCCTCACCGTAGACGCCGCATGTGATGAGGACCCGGTACCGCGTTGCGAGGCGCGCGACGCGCGCCAACCAGGGGGCGCGCGCGCGCTGTACGTCATGGTTCAGGTTGCCGATGAGGAGGATGTCTATGTCCCGCTCGACTCCCGGTAAGCGTCTGTGGATTGCCGGGTCGTAGCACCAGAGCGCCGCTTCATATACGCGCGGGAAGCCTAGCGACCGCAATCGCTCGGTTCCAGGACCGTCGGCGATGAGCACGTCGAACAGCCCGCCGATAAGCTGAAGCGCCTGTCCTCCGAGATTCCAATCACCGAAGACTCCCACTGTCAGGCAGTCGGCGTTCTCCAGATCGCGCGGCACCGCATTGTACTCAGGCGACCACCATACAAAGGCATCCGGCCTCCAATCCCTGGGGTACTGCTCCGCGATCTCCGCGTAGGTGTTGACTCCTGCCCGCGTTCGCAAGACGGCTTCGGGACCGTAATAGAGGATGCTGTCCATGCGGTCGGAGCGCATTCTTGCGAGCTGGGCCTGGTTGGCCTCACTGGTCCACGGAAGCACTACGCGCATGGCAGATCCCCCCTCGGCGGCATCCAGCGGATGAGCAACACCTGATACCGGCGACTCATGCGGCTTCCGTTCCTTGCCGAGCGGCTGCCTCCGAACGGGTCGTGGCGGAGCTTTCAGCGGAGCTGCAGTCCTCCGGAGGTGTCATGCCAAGCAGCGCGCAGATATTCCGCACGAAGGCTTCTCGGGAGTAGTTCTCAAGCACGTGGCGCCGCGCATTGGCTCCCAATGCACGGGCGGCGTCACGGTGCTGTTCCATCCAGCGCATGGCATCACGCAGCGCGGGTACGCTCGGCTCTGCCCAGCGATGTCCCCGATAGGTCGGAGTTTCACGCCAGGCTCTCTCCGGCACCTCCACGATCTCGTATGGCAGCAGCCGGCTGTTCTCTTGCGTCATGAAGGCTGTATGGCCGCTCCATCCGGTGGCTATCACGGGCAGGCCCATGGCCATCGCCTCCATGCACGGACGCCCCCAACCCTCGCCGCGCGTGGGCAGCACAAAGCAATCGCCTGCAGCGTAGAAATGAGGCAGGCGCTGCTGGGGCAGATTGGCATCCTGCAGAATGATCTCGGGAAGGCTGGAGAGGCTGCGCCCAAGGACCTGCGTCACGTACGCCTCTATTTCTCGCGCAATCTCCTGAATGGAGAGGTTCAGGCTGGAGTGGGTCTTGATGATGAGCGCCACATCCTCGTCCGCGTCGAACTCCGCGACGTAGGCGGCAAGGAGGAGGTCCCAGCCCTTGCGCAGCGACCAGTCGAAGAGCGAGAGGAAATTGAAGCCGCGCGCACCCTCCACCACTAGGGGCGGCGTGCCAGGTCGGAATCGGGAGAAGTCATAGCACGGCGGCAGCACCCGAAGTTTCTCATCCGGGATGCCTGACGTTTCGAATGTCTGGCGATTGAACTCGGAAGGCACCCAGATCTGGTCCACATGGCGCGCTGCCTCCACCCATTCGACGGGCACGCGGTCCGTCTCGAACATCGTGCGCCAGACATTCAGCCGCGCATCCGCTCTGGGCCGGAGTTCGGGTCTGAAAAAGTGGTCCACATGGATGCAGCCCGGAGTGGGAGCGCGGGAGGCTAGCGCCAGGAGCCTGCGCTCCTGGTCTGCCGGTAGCACCACCGGCCGATCGCGCCAGGCAAGTGGCTCGGCGGCGACCTCAAATCCCGCCTGATCCAGGGCGAGAATGAACTCCCGTGCCTCGTCCGAATAGCCGCTGGGACCGAAGAGCGGTGCGGACCACGCGAAACGGGGTCGCTCCTTGCGCAGGCATCGCGGCGAGGCACCGGCGAGCACCATTGCCTCGGCGAGAATATCCTCGATGTGTTCTTCGGTGGTACCGGCGGTGGGTTGGTCCGCCTGCCCGCCGGACGGAACCTCGCCGACGGCAGGGCCAGGGCAACCGCCTTCCCGCGCCACAGCCTCTTGAAAGAGAGTCTGGGGCGTATCCCCTGTGAGATCGCTGAGGAGCGCCAAGAGGTCTGAGTTGCCGGCGCTCTGCCACCACGTGAGGCTCTCATCTGGTGCCGGACCAGGGGCAAGCGCCGCCCAGATGGCTTGGAGGCGTGCATC
>CAZGLN010000029.1:0-9019 GCA_964526545.1 uncultured Chthonomonadales bacterium | reverse complement strand
GCCAGCGCGCAGCGCACCACATCGGCTACTTCGGCAGTCTCGCCGCGGTCCGCGTGACGCAGCGCGAGCGTCAGGAGCTCGTCAACAGGTGCCTCACGCAGCGTTCTCACCCAATCGAACGTTCGTTGCCGGCTTCTCCTATACACCCTGCGCCCAACCTGCGTGCAATCCGGACGGATCCGGTAGGCAACCATTTCGGGATGGTGACGGCTGGAGAAACCCTTAGTCAGGCATCGCAGGCCGAAATCCGCATCCGATTCCTCAAACGCCTCGGGTACATCCGCCCACGAAACGGCTTCGGCCACCACTCGAGTCATCACCCACGCGCCGCCGCCGATGGGAACGGCGCGGGCATCCGCCTCCAGGTTCCCAAGCAGCCGCAGGCCCTTGTCTTCGGAGTACGCCGCATGATCCCAGTAGCGCGTGCCATCCGGAAGCAATACCCGCGAAGTCAGAATGTCGAAGGGTTCGCGGACCCGTTTCAGTGCCGCATACCATCCCGGCGCAAGGATCACATCCTCATCGAGTATCGCCAGCCAGTTGCCGGCGCTCGCGCGCGCCAGGAGATTGCGCAGATGGCCAAGGCGGCCGGAGTGAGCGGCTTCTTCACAGGGGACGAGACGGACGCCGGGCAGGTGTTCCGTGGTGCCGGCCACCAGGATCTCGCAAGCCTCCGCTTGTTGGCGACGCACGCTCTCGACCGCGGCACGCAGCAGACTCGGCGCCCTGCCGGTCGCGACCAGGCAGAAGCTAATCTTGGGTCGGGCTAGAAGCTCGGTACCGAGGGGCGTATTTGGAGGCGACATGACCCGCTCTGGGAGTGCTATGGTGCGACACGAACATGCGCGAAAAGCTGCGTGTGGCAGCGCGGCCAAAGCCCGCACATGGGGTGGCTGCCCACGGCGACTGGTTGGTGCGCTCTACGCTGCCTTGCGCGTAAGCCCGAGGGCGTGGCGCGCGCCCTCGATGGTGTACTTCTCGCGCTTGAGAAGGCGCTGAATCTCGAGCACGCGCGAAACGGCCTCGACGTCGTATCGGCGCTGGCCGCCGGGGGTTCGGTCCGGCTGCAGAAAGTCTGGAAACTCCTGCTCCCAGAATCGAAGCGTGTGCACTTCCACTCCGGTGAGCAGGCTTACGGTCCCGATGGAAAGGGGCTTCTCCTTGCGAGGTCGGCGGGATTGGGCCATGGAAGCACCGCGAAACATGATGGAGTACTGCAGTGTTGCCTTCTCAAAACCTCACTGCTACTCAGATATCGGCGTGCCACGGGGCCTTCTGGAGGGTCAATTCCGTGTGAATGGTGGTATCGTTCCTCTGCCGCATGGTGCGGCGAGACCATTCGGGAGGAGCGCATGCCCCGCATTGCTCTGGTGATCGGGTTGGCACTGCTTGCGGCTGTTGCCAGTGGCGACGAGCCTACATCGGGTTACAACGCGTTCCATCAGCTTCGACCGCTCTCGGGCCTGCCGGGCGCACTCCACGGTGCCGATGAGGATGGCAGGCTCACGTTTCAGGGGCCGGTCGCACTCTCTACGCCCGTGGCAAACACACTGGGCCACGGTAAGTGGGTGGCGGCGTGGTCGCAGTACAGCTTTACGGAGCGGCCGATCTTCGCGAACACAGACGGCAATTGGAGCGCGTACGCGATGAACGGCCAGACCCTGGGTGCCGTGAATGTCGCCGTCTCGGGAATGCTTGTCAGCGACATACCCGAATTCGTCTTCAGCGCGCAGGCGCAGCTTGTGCGTCGGGTGGGGCAGCGGTTTATTCCCGCCGTGGGTATCCAGGACGTTTTCAATCGCACGAAGACACCCACCCCAACCGGCAAGAAGTCCAGCCGGACCGTCTACGCCGTGGGCACGTACAGGCTCGACATGGGGCGCGCTCCGCTCTATATATCGGCCGGGATTGGCACCCGAAGGTTCCGCACGCCGTTCGGATCGGCGAGTATGGAGGTCGCGCGGTACGTGCGCGCCTGGGTGGAGCACGATACGTTCGGCTGGAACGCCGGCTTGCTGGTAACCACGCCCTTTAGGATGGGTGGGAGAGATTACGTCTGGACCACCAATCTGGGCCGGGCACGCGGCCGCTACATGCAGTTGGGCACCGGACTTCAGTTCTAGGGCCAGCTCAGCCAGACCGGCGGTGTGGCAACGGGCTCCGAAGGCTATCGGAGCCCGCTTAGAGACGTGACCGAGGTGCCTCAGCGGTCTACCTTCACCTCCTTGCCGCACAGCGGGCAGAACCTGACCGCAGGTTGCGCGGCAGGGCGCCTGGTTCCATCGCGCGGGCAGAACTGCCAGTTCTCTTGAAACGGAATGCCGCACTTGGCGCACCGCACGGCCTCAGAGGGCTGGACCAGTGTTACCTTCCCCTTGCAATGCGGGCACTCAAACGAGGCACGCTTCTCGCGCGCGCCCAGCACGTAGGCTACTCCATCCGGGCCGGGCTGCATTCGGAGAGAGAAGAGCCTGCCGGCATCTGGCACTCCCTCAAGAAGTGTTCCGGCTCGTGTGAGCGCGGAGAGCAGGCCAGGCCGCCCCTTCATGATGCGAAGTCTGGCCTTGCCGTCGCGTGTCTCGTGCATCCAGGAGACTTGATAGAGGGACGCAAGCGCATCCACGGCGGCGGAGAGGGGAAGGGACTTCGCGAGAAGAGTAGCCCTCCGCTCCAGATCAACTCCGGCCTCGACTTCCACGTCCAGCTCTACCTGCTTAGCAAGCTGCTCGAAGGCCGCACGCACGTTGGCATCCCGCACGTCCAGATCCACTGTCTTGTCCGGCAGGCCCAGTCCAGACCAACCGAGGCTCGTTCGAAGAAACTGCAGAATGGAGTCCGCGCGGTCATCCTTCAGTTGACCTCCGAATGCCTGCATGCGGGCTGCTGCCGCTGCGGACGACTGGACCCGAACTGCACTGCGAGCGCGTTGGTTCTGCCCGGTGGCATCGAGGGCGGTTTGCGCGGCCGTGGACGCCGGTACGAGCAGGGAGGTGCCCACTCCAACAAGTGCGAAGAAAGTTGGTTTCATCCTTGGTTGTCCTCATGGTTCGTGGGAAGCCGGCCGTACCTGAAGAAAGCCGGCGGCCGCTGATTCATCTGCGGGAATCTCGACCGGAAGATTCACGATTGCTGGAATCAGGGTCTCGTGACCAGTCGTCTCGTCGTGTTCGGCTATCACCGCAGGCGCCAGCACGCCGGCATGGTAACGATGCACTGTCTCAATCTTCAACCGGATTCGGGGATTCGGCGATTGGCGCGCAGTTCGAAGCTGTCGCGGTGCCGGCGGGCGGCTTGGTCCTCTCACGCTCTGAACGATTTTGAATTGGCGCTCCGGCGTCCGATTGCGAGACGCCAATGATCTCTCGGGCGCAGGCGCGGTAGCGGCAGCGTTCGGCGAGGGTGCCCTGATTGGCTCAGCCGCCGGCTGGCGCGCCGTCGTCGTCGGCTTACTGCTTGTGGGCCACAGGACTACGCGGTGGGCCGCAAGCAAGCCGAGGACGCCGACCGCTGCCGCCCAACCGAGCATCGCCTTCGGCCGCCGCGCAGGGCTCTGACGCGATGCCTTCTCAAGGGCGTCGGCAACAAGCCCGCCTGGCGGGCCGCTCTCCGGCTCATACTGAGCGGCGATCGCGAGAAGTCGCTGCAGGGTCTCGTCGGTTTGCAGCTCGGACGGCGGGTTGCTCAGAGGGCGCATCTCTTCACCTCCGTCGTGCCGCCTTCCATTGCATGCCAATCTTCGCCCAGTTTGTGCCTCAGGCTGCCGCGGAGCCTTCTCAAGCCGTTCTGTATCCTGCTTCGCATGGTGCTCTCCGGCGCGCCCTCCAGTCGCGCGATCTCCGCCACGCTATAGCCCTCGAAGAAGTGGAGCCAGAGCGGGGTGCGAAGCCGGGCCGGCAGCTCCGCGACCGCGGCGCGAATCTCCCGCTGCAGCAGCACACGGTCTCCATCCAGCGCACAGCCATGCTCTTCACAGGCTGTTGGTCGGCCGGTTGAGAGTGTTACCAGCCGCCTCCAGGCGGACTTTCGGTAGTCATGCGCCACGTTGACCGCTATCTTGCAGAGCCATGCTCCGAAGGGTGCGTCGCTGCGGAAGGTATGTCGCGCGCAGTAGGCGCGGACCACGGCCTCCTGCGCGATTTCCTCCGCGTCGGCATCGCGCGCAACGGAGCTCACAATTCTCCAAAGACGGTCGCGGTGCTGCTCACACAGTGCCGCGAACGTTTCGCGATCCATTGCGCCCTTTCGGCCGGCGGCTCTCGACCCCGTGTCCGCTTGCCTCACGCGATCTCCTCCATCTCTAGGGACGATTGAGGAAGTGATTTCCGCGACTCAACGCGACGCTGTCCGGATTCGGCTGCGGCCGAGGTGCTGGCTCTAGAGTAGAATATCAACTCACGACGAGATATCGCAGTTGCGGTGAGACACAGAGGCGGACGTGGGCAAGTGACCCGGAGCATCACACGCAAGGCCACAACCGAAGACGTGCCGGCAATTCAGCGGCTTGTGAATGGTTACGCCGACCGCGACCTGGTGCTGCCGCGAAGGCTGAGCCCGCTTTACGAGGACGTGCGCGATTTCCACGTGGTGGAAGAGCGCGGCGAAGTGGTAGCGTGCGGCGCCCTGCATGTGAGCTGGAAAGACCTGGCAGAGCTGAAATCCCTTGCGGTGGCCGAGCACCACCAGAAGAAGGGCTTCGCACGGTCCATTGTGGCGGCCTGCATCTCCGAGGCTCGCTCGCTCGGTGTAGCCAGGGTTTTCGCGCTCACGTACGTGCCGGAGATGTTCGAGCGCCTGGGATTCAGCCGGATCGAAAAGGCGCTGCTGCCGCGCAAGGTCTGGACGGAGTGCGTCTACTGCCCTAAGTTCCAGGGATGCACCGAAGTCGCCGTCATCGTGGAAGTTGGCGCGTCGCTTGCGCCGTTACGACTCGACGCGCAGCCAGTTGCGGAGCGATAGCACGGCGGGAAGGCGGGCGATGCCCTCCACGGCCGCCCGCAGGCGTGCCTCTTCCACCTTGTGGGTTATCCAGACGATTTCCGCCTGTGAATCTCCGCATGCGCGCTGAACCACCTGTTCGATCGAGACCAGATTCTCCCCCAGGACGTTGGCGATCGCGGCGAGCGCGCCCGGTTCATCGCGGACAATCATGCGCAGGTAGTAGCGCGTAACGATACGCTCGATCGGGAGCATGGAGCGCTCCTCGAAACAGGTGCATGCCACGCGCCCGGTGCTGCCGAAACGGATGTTGCGGCAGACATCAATGATGTCTCCCACCACGGCGCTGCCCGTAGGCATCATGCCCGCGCCCCTGCCGTAGAACATGAGGTCGCCCACGGCATCTCCACGCAGATAGACGGCGTTGAAGACATCGTTGGTCGAGGCAAGCGGATGGTGCGAAGGGAGCAGAGCAGGATGCACGCGCGCCTGGATGGAATCCTCGCCAACGCGTTGGGCCACTGCCAGCAGCTTGATCACGTAACCCAGGTCGCGCGCGCACTCGATGTCGCGCTTCTCCACCCGCGTGATGCCTTCCACATACACACCCTGCACGCGCACACGCGCCGTAAAAGCGATGGAGCTCAGGATGGCAAGCTTGTACTGCGCGTCGTAGCCCTCCACATCGCTGGTGGGGTCCGCCTCCGCGTAGCCAAGCGCCTGCGCCTCGGCCAGCACCTCATGAAACTCGGCATTCTCCGCGGTCATCCGGGTCAGGATGTAGTTGGTGGTGCCGTTGACGATGCCCTTGACTTCCTGCACTCTGTTGCCGGCCAGAGCGTTCTTCATCGGCTGGATGATGGGGATGCCTCCAGCCACGGAGCCTTCGAAGAGGAAGTCGAGTTTTCTCGCCGCTGCCTCGGCCATGATCTCATGGCCTTCCTTGGCCAGCAGCTCCTTGTTGGCGGTTACGATGTGTTTGCCGTTGCGGATAGCGCGCAGAACGTACTCGCGCGCAGGGCTCACGCCCCCAATAAGCTCGCAGACCACCTGGATCTGCGGATCGTCCACGACCTCTGTCGGGTTCTTGGTGAGAAGCGAACGATCCACCTCGACGGCCCGGCGCTTGTGCAGGTCGCGCACGGCAATCCGGCGGACCACAACGGGAGCGCCCACCTTCTGCTCAATCTCGTGCTGGTTCTGCCGCAGGAGGGCCACTGTGCCCGAACCGACGACGCCCAGCCCAAGGATCCCTATCTGGATGGGCTCTATCATGTCTGGTGCGGGCGGAGGAGCAGCAGGCAGTCGCCAGACCGAACTAGTTCGCCGTTCTTCGCGCGTATCTCCACGATGGTTCCGGCTTGATCCACCTGTATCTCGGAGAAGACTTTCATGGCCTCGAGAAGGCCGACTGTCTGGCCAGACTCCACCTGGTCGCCAACTTCGACGAACGGAGGGTCATCCGGGCCGGGTGTTCGGTAGAAGACACCGACAATAGGGGCCACGACCGCAACGGTGTCGCTCTCAGCGATCGACTCCAGATTATTGTCCGACTCGTCGGCCGGCTCTAGGGCTCCACTGCCATGGGCGGCAGTATGGTGCAGTGCGCCGGACTCGCCACGGATAACCAGCCGTTTGCCCTCTTCCTCAACCACAAGGGCAGAGAGACCGCGTGTCTCTACCAGCCGTATGAGTCGCGCTATCTCCGCGAGGTCGAAACCGAGGTCCGGCATGGGAATGCGTAGCACCTACCCTGGAAGTGATGGGCGATGGCCGCAACACGCGGTCGGTGGCTACGAATCGCGGGCCCGCCGGTTCGGAGTATAGCCTGCCGCCCGCGGGGCCGTCAACCGAGGAGCGACGGGTGTATGCTTGCACGCCCGGCGGCTTCCTGCTAAAATACGCGTCGCGCTCACGCGCCCCGTACAATCTGGCGGCAGGCAGCAGCTGTCGCCCGCCCGGAGGTATGGCGGACTTGCTCCCCCTTGTTGCTAACCGCACGCGACTCTGCGTCTGCGTGTTTCTCGTTGCCGCAGTGACGCTGTGCTGCGCGGTATCCGCACAAGCGCAGAGTGAACCCAAGCCTCCGCAGATAAAGGCCTCGGCCGCCATCCTCGTGGACGCGGAAACGGGCCAGGTGCTGTTTGAGAAGAACGCGGATACGCCCCGGCCGCCGGCAAGCACCACGAAGATTATGACGGCCATGCTCCTCCTCGAGCACTGCGCGCCGGACGAGATGATTGAGGCGAGCAAGCGCGCGGAAGCCACGGAAGGAAGCTCGCTCCATCTCAAGGCAGGCGAGAAGGTGAGCGCCCGCCACATGCTCTACGCCCTGCTCCTCCGCTCGGCCAACGATGGATCGGTTGCCGTCGCAGAGCATATTGCCGGTTCGGAGGCCAAGTTCGCGGAGATGATGACGGAGCGCGCCCGCCAGCTCGGCGCGACCAATACTACTTTTACAAACTGCAACGGCCTGAACGATCCGCGACACAGAACCACTGCGCGCGACCTTGCCACCCTTGCGCGACATGCCCTGAAATACCCTGAGTTTGCCGAGGCCGTGAAGACGCGTTACGCAACCATCGAACGCTCCACGGACAGCAAGGACACCGTGTTGAAGAACCACGCGAAACTGCTCTGGAAGTTCCCAGGCGCGGATGGCGTGAAGACCGGCTATACGCTTGCGGCAGGAAAGTGCTTTGTTGGGTCCGCGACGTGGAACGGATGGCGTCTCATCTCCGTGGTCCTCAACAGCGGCGACATCGTCGGTGAGACGAGCGCCCTCTTGAAGTACGGCTTCACCGCCTACGAGCGCCGCACGCTGGCCAGACGCGATGCGCCGGTTGCCAGCGCGCCCGTCCGCATGGGCACAACGGGGGAGGTTGCTGCGGTGGCCGCTCAGGACGTTACTTACGTGGCGCGGCGTGGCTCCGGCCAGAACGCCACCCTGCACGCTAAGCTTATGGAGCTGGAGGCGCCTGTGCGCGCGGGGGATGCGGTGGGAACGCTGGAGGTCCGAGAAGGCGGCCGTCTGCTGTACACTACTGCCATCACCGCTTCCACGGATGTGGACCGGGTCTCCTTCGTCGCGGCCGGCAGCATGCGCGGAGGATGGTTCGTGGCGGCGGCGCTCTTTACGGTGGGCATCGGCTATGTTGCAGCGACTGCAAAAAGTCCTGGCTTCGGCAGGGATCGCTTCGAGACGATCATGCGAGGCGATTATCGCCGCGGGTAGGGTAACGGTAAACGGCCAGGTTGCGCGCGAACTGGGTCAGAAATCCGATCCGGACGTGGATGATGTTCGCCTGGATGGGAAGAGGATTGTCCGCGAGGATCGCCGTCTCTATGTCCTTTTGAACAAGCCCACCGGCTACGTGACATCGGTGCGCGACCCGCATGCCGCTCATACTGTGATGGAACTCGTGAAGGGCCTGGGGCGGCGTGTCTATCCGGTCGGAAGACTCGATGCCGATTCCGCCGGTCTCCTGCTGCTGACCGACGACGGCGATCTCACCCAACTCCTAACACACCCCAGCCACGGATTCCCAAAGACCTACCGAGTGGTCGCCCGCGGTGAGGTGTCCAGCTACGCCGCGACCGATCTGCGCCATGGCGTGCTTCTTGAGGATGGGATGACCGCACCGGCGGAAGTGGAGTGGGTGGACTACGATGAGGCGCAGAATGTAACCGTGCTGGATATCACAATCCACGAGGGCCGCAACCGGCAGGTGCGGCGCATGCTGCAGGCGGTTGGCTACCCGGTGGTTGCACTGACACGGATTGGCTACGGCCCCTTGCGGCTGGAAGGCCTCGCGCCAGGAACGTGGCGCAAACTTCGGCCGGCGGAAGTGGCGGCGCTTCGTGCCGCGGCGAGCAGCGCAACTCCGGCTGAGGAGCGACCGGTGAAATTGAAGCCCATCGCATCCGAGACGGATGATCCGCCCATTGTTGCACCGAGTGAGCCCGCGAGGAAGCCCTCGGGGCCAAGGACGGGGCGCAGCCGTCCCGGCCCGAACGCTCCCGGCAAATCGGCCGAACGGAAGCCTGCACGGCCGCGTGGCTCGGAGGCCGCGGCGAAGAGGCA
>CAZGLN010000028.1:18413-21245 GCA_964526545.1 uncultured Chthonomonadales bacterium | reverse complement strand
GACATCATTCCGTCAGCACCTATTCCCGGAGGGACATTCCTTGGCTTCGCGGACGCGATGAACGGCACGTTCGGCACGGACTCCAGCCGGATGCATGACTTCGGCACTATGTTCGAGCATTGGGGTCTCGTCACGGAGTTCAAGGGCTACGCGCCGACGAACAACGTGGTCCCAGAGCCCGGCGCGTTTGCGCTGCTGTTTGGGTTCGCGCTGGTAGGCGGAATGGCGCTGCGACGCCGCCGCTAGCGGCCGTATGCACCGGATGCCTCGGTATGGCAGGGGCAGGCTGGTGCGGCTGAAGGCAGGACCGCGCAGGGGCGCGCAGTGTGCGCCCCTGCGTTCTTTTCGGACTGCGCACGGTCCTCTCTCGGGTCTTGCCTGAGCGGTCCACGCGCAGACGCGACGAGGACTGCTTGGAGCCGGCGGCCTCGGATGGAGAGCCGCGTTCGCCTATCCGCGAAGCTCGGGGGGAAGCTCCTTATCCACACGCGGGCGCTCCCGCTGATTCGCGAGCTCCAGCACCAGCCGGAAGATAGTCCGCGTTACGGTCTCAAGCTGCTTGTAGGCGATCTTCTCGGGATGGTCGCCGAGGCCGTGGTAGTCCTCGTGCTCGCCATTGAAGAAGAAGAGCGCGGGAATGCCCTTGCGCGCATAGTGCAGATGATCGCTGCGGAAGAAGTAGCGCTTGGGGTCACGCGGATCGTCGAACTTGGTGTTCAGTTTCAAGTTCAGATACCCGCGGTTGACGGCATGGAGGGTCTTCTCCAGGCTGGTGCTCATCAGCGTGGAGCCGATCACATAGATTTCGCCCTCCGGCACCAGTTCGGCGTTGCGCGGATTGGTATCGCCAGGTGCCCGCACCCGCCCGACCATGTCTATGTTGACAAGGCTGATGATCTTCTCCAGCGGGACCGTGGGATTCGCCACGTAGTGCGCCGAGCCCCAGAGGCCTCTCTCCTCGCCGCAGTGCCAGATGAAGAGAACCGAGCGTTTGGGCTTGACCTTGCCCGTGGCAAAGGCCTCGGCGATGGCGAGCAGCGCCACGGTGCCGGAGCCGTCATCATCCGCGCCGTTGTAGATTCGGTCGCCCGTGGTGCGCGTCTGGCTCACTCCCACGTGATCGTAGTGGGCCGAAAGCGCTACGTACTCGCTCTTGAGCTTCGGGTCGGTCCCCTCAATCACCGCGATGACGTTCTGCGTGCGCTGGCGGTCAGCAACCACCGCGGTGCGGAAGGCGATGGTCTTGTTGGCCGAGAGAGTGAAGGCGCCCACGGCGGACCCGCGTTCCAGTACCGCCTCGCCCTCCACCTTCTCCCCCGCGAATATCTCTCTGGCAACTTCCGCGCCGACGACTACCGACGGCACCTGCCCCGAAGATTCGGCCGCGCGGCTGCCTTCGGGCGCGAGGAAGGAGGGCTGCACAAAGCGCCCGAGGGAGGTGCGCAGCGGCGCCTCCTCCGAAACGATAAAGACCACGCCCACGGCTCCACGCAGCGCCGCATGGGTCAGCGGATCCGCCCAGTCCGAGCCCTTCTTGTCAGGCGGTAGGTCCGCGGTGCGCACACCCGGGGGCGGCTGCCTGCCGAGGCCGCTCACCAGCATGATCTTGCCCTTCACGTCCAGCGAGCCGATGGAATCGATCTGCTTGGACTTCACCAGCCAGCCGTTGCCCACATAGACCATGCCGCCGGCCGCGGAACCTCCCGGTCCGGCCGTGGTAGGCACCAGATAGTCGCGGCCATGCTCAAACGGCTTGTCTCCCACGGTCAGGCTGCACTTCTCCTCCTCCACGCGGTCGGTGCGCAGCATGATCGGCTGGAAGTAGCTGCCGTCCACGCCGCCCGGCTTCACGCCCCATCGCGAGAGCAGGGTCGCCATGAACTTGGCGGTGAGATCCAGCCCGCGCGAGGGAGTGTTGCGGCCCTCCATCTCGTCGCTCGCGATGAAGTAGAGGTAGTCCTTCAGCTGCGCCGCGGTTACGCGCTCGGCTCCTTTATGGTCCACCCTGGCGGAGGGGGTTCCCTCCAGACGCAGGGATGGCAGCACGAGGGAGAGCAGAGCCAGCAGAACGAGGGTGCGGAATCTGTGGGGATGCAAGCGGCGCGACCTCCGGACGCGAAGTGAATGGCGCAATGCTACCTGCCGGTCTGCCCGCTTGGCAACCGGGTGGAGGAACTTCGCCGTGAATGGCGGCAGGAAAGACAGCCGGTACGGGGAACGGGAAGAAGAGACATTCGCCTTGCGGAGGTGCGTGGATGCCCTGCTTCTGCCTCATGGCCGTTGCGGCGCTGACCCTGTGCGCGATGGGAGCCGGTGCCGACCGGCTCATCAACTCCTTCGAGACCGAGGAGGAGATGCGCGAGGTGCGGGCCAACAACGTGGCCCTTGCGCCTATAACCGAAGGCCCAACGCAGGGCAGGCGCGCCCTCCAGGTTACCTATAACGTGGGCAAGTGGCCCAACGTGATGCTGCGTCCCGGCAGTCCCTGGGACTGGCGCGGCTTCGACGGCGTGGCCTTCGATCTCCGCAATCCGGGCAGGGAGACAGTGGACTTCGGCGTGCGCGTGGATGACGATCCGCGTGCCGATGGCGCCATCCACTGCCGACAGGGGGGAGGATCGCTACGCCCAGGCGAGCAGGCGACGTTCGTGCTCTCGCTGCGGCAGGATCCCATGGAGTTCGGCATGCGGGGCATCCCGCGCGCCGGCAGGGATTTCTTCCTCCTCACCCCGCACAACAGCGGACCCATCAAACTGGAACACATTATCGCGTTCCAGGTCTTCCTGGCGGAACCCAGGCAGCCGACCCCGCTTGTTCTGGACAATGTGCGTC
>CAZGLN010000028.1:1190-18393 GCA_964526545.1 uncultured Chthonomonadales bacterium | reverse complement strand
CATCGTGGACAGGTTCGGCCAGTACACTGGCGCGGACTGGCCGGGCAAGGTGAAGAGCGAAGCCGAGTTAGCGGACCGGCTGCGACGCGAAGAGGCCGCCCTGAAATCCGCACCCTCGCTGCCGGACCGCGACAAGTGGGGCGGATGGGCCTCCGGACCCAAGGTGCGGGCCACGGGATGGTTCCGCACGGAGCAGGTGAACGGCAAGTGGTGGCTGGTAACTCCGGACGGCACCCTCTTCATCAGCCTCGGGGTGGACTGCGTGCATATGGGCGATGCCACCCTTACCAGCGGGCGTGAGCGGATGTTCACCTGGCTTCCCAAGAAGGGCGAGCCGCTCAGCAGCCACATCGGCTACGTGCAGGGCGTGCACATGGGCCCCATCAAGGAGGGAGCCACCTACACCTTCTCTGCCGCCAACATCGAGCGCAAGTACGGGCCCGACTACAAGGAGCGTTGGAACGCCCTGATGCTGCGCAGGCTGAAGGCGTGGGGATTCAATACAATCGGTAACTGGTCCAGCTGGGACTTCCACAACAACGGCCAGATACCCTACGTGGCAACGGCGCACGTGGCGGGCGACCATGCGCGCGTGGCAAGCGGCAGCGACTACTGGGGCAAAATGCACGATGTCTTCGACCCGAAGTTCGCCGAGAACGTGGCCGCGAGCCTTCGGCCCGTGGCGGAGCGCGTGCGGCAGGATCCGTGGTGCATCGGCTTTTTCGTGGACAACGAGCTGAGCTGGGCCGGAGGCGGCGAAGAGGGAGGCAGGTACGGCCTGGCGCTCGGCGCGCTTGCCAGCGACACCTCGGCGCCGGCAAAGCAGGCTCTTCTGCGGCAGCTTCGGGCGAAGTATGGCGAGATTGCCGCGCTGAACGCGGCCTGGTCTACTGATTTTGCCAACTGGGGCGCGCTCGAGGCCGGATGGACTCCGCCGACGCCGCTCGGCGCCCGCGTGAAGGAGGACCTGGCTGCCTTCGCCAAGGCCTTTGCCCGCCGCTACTTCACCACGGTGCGTGATGAGCTGCGCAAGCTGGACCCAAACCATCTCTACCTCGGCTGCCGATTCGCGTGGCGCACCCCCGATGCCGAGGAGGCCTCCGCCGAGATCTGCGACGTGGTGAGTTACAACTTCTACGTGCGCAGTCTGGACAAGGCACAGTATGCGTTCCTGAACAACCTCAGGAAACCGGTGATCATCGGCGAGTTCCACGCGGGAGCGCTTGATCGAGGCATGTTCCACACGGGCCTCGTCGCCACGCGCGACCAGGCGGACAGGGCCTCCATGTACCAGGAGTACGTCCGCTCGGTTCTGGATCATCCCGCCCTGGTGGGATGTCACTGGTTCCAACTTGTGGACCAGCCCATCACCGGCCGCTGGTTCGACGGCGAGAACTACAACATCGGCTTTCTGGACGTCACGGACACCCCTTATCCCGAGCTGCTCGCCGCCGCCAGGGCAGTGCACCGCGAGGCCTACCGCCGCCGCGCCGGCAGGTAGGGTCCAAACCAGGACGACCTCAGAACCGGGGCGCATGCCGGCGCGCAGGCTTAGAAAGGATTAATCCTATTTTCACCGCGCTTTAATCTTTAGCCACTATAAGTATCGTGTCGCCCACGCTTGTCTTCGCCCGCTATTCGGCATGCGCTCACCCATCGCTATCTCAGCCTGTCTCGTCCTGGCACTGCCCGCGCTCGCGCAGAGCACGGCGCTGAATTCCGGCCCGGCGCCCGCCGCCCGCAAGCCGGCCCATGAAGCCGCCGCCGGGCTTCGGGCCGCGCTGCTCTCGGCGCAGGCGCAGTTCATGGATTCCTCGGGCCGCGTGGACTATCGGCGACTCGAACGATCGCCCGAGTGGGCGCGCTGCCGCGAACAGGCGCGCGCGCTGCAGAACATCTCCCTGGCGGAGCTTTCCGACCGCGCAAGCCGCATGGCTTTCTGGGCAAACACCTACAACGCCATGGTTCTCGACGGGATCATGTCGCTGCGAATCAAGCGGTCCGTGCTGGAAGTGCGCGATTTCTTCCAGCAGGTTCGCTACCTGGTAGGCGGTTATGAGTTCAGTCTGAACGATATCGAGCATGGCATCCTGCGGGGCAACAGGCCGCCGAAGAAGGCTGCTCCGGCTCCATTCACCGATTCGGACCCGCGTTTGGCGTTCCGGATCCATCCAATGGACCCGCGCATTCACTTCGCTCTGAACTGCGGTGCGCGGTCCTGCCCAGCCATTCGCGCGTACGAGCCGCATGCGCTGGATGAGCAGCTCGACCTCGCGGCACGCTCCTTCATCAATGGCCCGGATGTGCGGGTTGACAGGGCGAGAGGGCGGATTGCGCTCTCGCAGATCTTCGAATGGTACGCGGAAGATTTCGGCACTACGCGGGCGGAGGTCGTTCGCTTCGTCGGCCGGTACCTGGACGATGCGGGGCTTGCCCAGTATGTGCGCGAGAATGCGGATCGCCTGACTGTTGAGTATCTCCGCTATGACTGGTCGCTCAACAGAACCTGAGGGCCGCATGGACGGCCAACGGCGCATGACCAGCGCGCACATCGGAGTGATAATCCCCGCACTGAACGAGGAGCAGTCTCTCCCCAAGGTGCTTGCCGAGATTCCCGGCGCGCTGCGTGCCGAAGTAGTGGTTGTGGATAACGGAAGCACGGACGCGACGGCGGAGGTTGCCGCCGCGGCTGGGGCGCGGGTTGTGCGGGAGCCGGTCCGAGGCTACGGCGCGGCCTGCTTGCGGGGGATAGCGGCCCTGCCTCATGCGGACATCCTGGTGTTCCTGGATGGCGACCACAGCGACTATCCGGAGCAGATGCAGGAACTCATACAGCCCATCCTGGAGGGATCCGCCGATCTCGTGATCGGTTCACGGATGCGGGGCACACGCGAACGCAACGCGCTGCCCCCGCACTCGGTGTTCGGCAACTGGCTGGCCTCGCGCCTTCTGCGCCTCTTATACGGCCAGAAGGTAACCGACCTGGGGCCGTTTCGTGCTGTTCGGGCCGAAGCCCTCCATGCGCTGGGCATGCAGGACCGAGCATACGGATGGACCGTGGAGATGCAGATAAAGGCCGCTCGCGCAGGCCTGAGAGTGGTGGAGGTGCCGGTGAACTATCGGCGGCGGATTGGCCGCTCCAAAATCACGGGTTCGCTGCGCGCATCTCTGCATGCGGGTGCGGTGATATTGTGGACTATCGCACGCTACTCTTGCCGCCCACTGGGCGGCGGGCTGGATAGACGGATCACAGCACATCCCGAGGCACAAAGGAGGACGGAATGAGTCACAAAGCCATCCTGTCGTTACTCGTTATCCTCGTCGTGGCAGCTGTCAGCTCAGTACCCGCAACGGCCTCCGGCACCTACTTCCGGCCGTCCGGCGCCCAGCAGATCACGGGTCCGGATGCGTTGGGCAAGGGCCGCTATCTCGTCGGACTCCAGGTGGATATGACGGACTTCGACAAGGTGCGGATGGTGGGAGGCCTGGGGCGGCCGTGGGGTACGGGCGGCGTGCACCATAAGACCTTCTCGCTCTATGGAGAATACGGACTCACCGATCTCTCCTCCATCTACCTGCGGGTGCCCTACGTGCACAACACCGCGGGCGTGCCGGCCGCCGCGGGCGCTGCATTCGATGACGATACAGGGCTCGGCGACAGCCAGATCGGTTACAACCACCTTCTGATGGAGAACCGGGAGCGCGGCACATCGCTCACCAGCACGGTGGAACTCACGGTGCCGCTGCGCAGTTATGACACCACCAAGCTGACCGCGCCGGGCGACAACAGCACGGATCTCTATCTGCGGCTGCAGTGGCGCAACCGCGTTACCGAACAGAGCAAGCTCTTCTACTCGGTGGGCGGCGGCTACAAGGCGCGCCTGGGCACGGCCGCGGACCAGTGGATATACGATGCCGAGGTGGGAGGCGCCATTACTCCGCAACTCAGCGTCTCCACGTACATCGCCTCGCTCAATGATACGGGCGGCGTTGGGCTCGGCGGCCCGGGATTCACGGGGGATTTCGCCAGATTGAAGAAGACCCTTGCCGCGTGGGGCTTCCGAACCAACTTTGCGCTGGGCCGCGATTCCAATATCCTCGGCGAGCTCTACTGGGCGCATGCCATTCGCTACCAGAACCAGGCTCCCATTGACTACTACGGCCTGAAGGTTACCGGCAGGTACTAGGCGCAAAGCCGCCGTTCGCACATGGCGCGACGAAGGAGGCCGCGCAAATCGGTCGGGGAGCCGTTACGAGAAGACGCGAAGCTGCGCTCGCGGCGGCTCCCGCCGAGACAAGCGACTGTCGCAGGCCTGCTCTTGCTGGCGATGGCCCTGGCCGGGGTTGGAGCCATCACCTGGCTGGCGCACTGGCAGGCGGAGGACGCTCGAAAGGCAGTTCCCTACGTCCTGCTGCACCTCGGGCTGTTCGGAGTGTTTCTGGCGGCTCTTCAATGGCTGAAGACGTCTCCCTGGACCGGCCGCCAAAAGGTTCTCATCGTTCTGGCATCGGCGGCGCTCTTTCGGCTTGTGCTGTTGCCTGCTCCGCCGCTGCTGGATGACGATATCTACAGGTACCGGTGGGATGGAAAGCTCGTCGCGAACGGCGTGAACCCCTATGCCTTCACGCCGGAATCGCCGGAATTGGCGGCCATGCGCCAGGGAGATCCGTTCTATGCGCGCATGGGCTTTCGGGATATTCCGACAGTCTATCCGCCGGTATCGCAGTGGCTGTTCGCTCTCGGTTATTGGCTGAATCCGAACGGCCTGTTCGGCCTGAAGGCGCTGATCGCACTCTTCGACCTGTGCGGCATTCTGGCCTTGATGGGCCTCTTGAGGGCGCTGGGCAGACCGTCGGAAGATGCGGCCCTGTATGCCTGGTGTCCGTTAGTGCTGAAGGAGTTCGGCAACTCGGGCCATCACGATGCGGTTGGTATTGCACTGCTGGTGGCCGCGCTGTGGGCGCTGGCGGCTGGGCAGCAGGCGGCATCGGGAGCGCTCTGGGCGCTCAGCGGCCTGGTAAAGCCGGTTGCTTTTCAGCTTCTGCCGGGAATTGCGGGCAGGCTGCGCTGGTCCGGCCTGGCGATTACGGCGGCGCTGACGGCGGCGGCGTTCGCGCCGTTTGCGGAGGTGGGTCCGGCCAGGCTCTGGGCGGGTATGGATCTGTACCTTCGCCATTGGGAGAAGAACGACAGTCTGTTTGCGCTGCTGCAGTGGGCGCTTTGGGGGCCGGTGGCAACAACGACCCCCGGCTTTACAGCCGAAACCCACCCGACGGCGAGGGCGATTTCGTTGGCGGTGTGGGCTGGGGTCGCATTCTGGGCGCTGGGGCAAGCCTGGCGGGAAAGGAGGCTGCGCGAATCGAGGGAGGGCGTGCAGGCGCTGGAGCGGAGCATCCGTCGCGTGGCCATTCTGCTGGCCGTGATGCTCCTCGTAACGCCGACCATGAACCCCTGGTACCTGGCCTGGATCGTGCCGTTCCTCTGCATTCATCGCTGGAACTCGTGGCTACTCCTGACCGGCACGTGTGGGCTCTCGTATCTGTACGATTGGCAGGGCCGTGACCTCTGGTGGATCCGGCCCCTGGAGTACGGACCGTTCTTTTTCGTGCTGCTCGCCGAGGCCTGGCTTGCCCGTGCAAGGAGCACCAGGACAGCGAGTCGTGCCTAGCCATCAAGGAGCATACTTATGTCTACGCAAGTCTCTCGTCGTGCATTTCTCGGTGCAGCCGTTGCGGCGCCCACACTGATTGCCGGTTGCGGGGGCGGCGGAGGCAAGTCCGCTCCCCGCACACGGAGCGCCTCCTATCTCTGGACCACCACCATGCTGGAGGCCATCAGCGCAACGCGGTTGGGCCCACCCATGACCGCACGAGCGATCGCAATGGTCGGCACGGCTATCTACGATGCCTGGGCCTGCTATGACCGTGTCGCGGTAGGCACGCAGCTGGGCGGATCGCTGCGCCGGCCGGCGTCCGAGTCCAACGAAGCCAACAAGCAGATGGCCCTCAGTTTCGCCGCGTACCGCGTCCTGCTGGATCTGTATCCCTCCGAGAAGGCGCGCTTCGATGCCCGTATGGCCCAGTTCGGTTACAACCCGGCCGATACCACGATTGATCCCGCACTGCCGCAAGGCATAGGCAATCGCGTGGCGCAGGCGCTTCTGGAGTTCCGGCATGCGGATGGATCGAACCAGCTGAACAACTATGCCGACACCACGGGCTACGTGCCTGTGAATACGCCGGACAGAGTGGTGGATCCCAGCCGCTGGCAGCAGCTTCGGTTCGCAAACGGCGCAAGCCCGGGGGCAATCGCGCCGCATTGGGGCAGGGTGATTCCCTTCTCGCTCTCCACGCCGTCCGTCTATCGGCCCGCGCCGCCGCCTGAGTTCGGTTCTCCCACCTACCTGGCACAGATAAAGGAAGTGGTGGACTTGACCGCCGCGCTGGACGACCGCAAGAAGCTCATCGCGGAGTATTGGGCGGATGGCCCAGGCACGGTGCTTCCGCCCGGTCACTGGCAGCTCTTCGGCCAGTTTGTCTCCGATCGCGACCGGCACGACCTCGACCGGGATGTGAAGCTCTTCTTCATGCTGGGTAACGCCGTGTTCGACGCGGGCATTGCCTGCTGGGAGTGCAAGTATGTGTTCGATACCGCGCGCCCCATCACGGCCATTCGGCACTTCTACGCCGGCCAGATGATTCCCAGCTTCGCGGGACCCACCCTCGGCATCCGCCTCGTGGATGGCTCGCAGTGGCTGCCGTACCAGTCGCTAAACTTCATCACGCCGCCGTTCCCCGAGTACACCTCGGGTCACAGCACCTTCAGCGCATCGGCGGCCGAGATCCTCAAGCGCTTTACGGGCAGCGATAACTTCGGCTTCTCGGTGACGTTTCCGCCTGGTTGGTCCACTTTCGAGCCGACCGTCCCTGCCCAGACAACGACCTTCACCTACGACACGTTCTCCCGCGCCGCCGACGAGGCCGGTGCTTCCCGAAGGTACGGCGGGATCCACATTATGGCCGGCGACCTGGAGGCGCGCCGATGCGGACGGCACGTGGGCGCGGCCGTCTGGGATATGGCCATGAGCTACATTGAAGGCACCATGCCCACACGGCTTCGCCGCTAACCGCGGAGAATGCGGTCGCGAGCCGAAGAGGACGACGACCATACGTACAGCGGCCGGCGGTGCGTGCGGCGGCAATCTGCCGCACGCACCGTTTGGCGCCGCTCCCAATAACGCAGTGACTGCGCCGCCCAGCGCAAGGCGCTATCGGAGGAGCTATGTCTTACTATCATGAGGAGGATCTTGGAAGATTCGCTGAAATCGGCGCGCACCGGCCCGAGCTCTTCTCCAAGTTCATGGATTGGTACAACGCCGCGCTCGAGGAGGGCGCACTCTCCAAGCGCGAAAAGGCGCTAATCGGGCTCGCGGTAGCGCATGCCGTGCAGTGTCCATACTGCATCGATTCTTATGCCCAGTCGTGCCTGGAGAGCGGCTCGAACCTCGAGCAGATGACCGAGGCCATCCACATTGCGGCGGCCATCCGCGGCGGCGCCTCCCTCATCCACGGGCTGCAGGCGAGGAGCGTAGTACGTCGGCTGACAATGGAAGACGCGCCATGACGGGCGTTCGGCCCTCGTTTGACGAGAAGCTGATTCAGGCGGGCCTGGGCGAGCTGCGCGCATCGGGCGTCATCGAGACGCTGCAGGTGAATGTGGGCAAGCTCTGCAACCAGGCCTGCAAGCATTGCCATGTGGATGCGGGACCGCACCGCACCGAGATCATGTCGCGCGAGACCATGGACCACGTGCTGGATGCCGTGCGGAGGCATCGCATACCGAACGTGGATATAACCGGCGGCGCTCCCGAGCTCAACCCCAACTTCGCGTATCTTGTAACGGAGGCGCGCGCGGCCGGCGCACACGTCATTGTCCGCCACAACTTCACCGTGCAGTTTGAGGAAGGGGTGAACGGCCTACCGCACTTCTTCCGCGAGAACGCCGTGGAGATAGTTGCCTCCTTGCCCTACTTTCTGGCGGAACAGACCGATGCCCAGCGGGGACGCGGGGTCTTTGAAAAGAGCCTTGAGGGCATGCGCCGACTGAATGGGTTGGGTTACGGCCAGGAGGGCAGCGGTCTGCTTCTGAACCTCGTATACAACCCCGTCGGGGCATACTTGCCGCCCAGTCAAGCCAGCATCGAGGCCGATTTCAAGCGCGAGCTTCGCGCGCGGTACGGTCTTGAGTTCAACCGGCTCTATACCATCACGAATATGCCGATCAGCCGGTTTCTGGAGATGCTCCGCAGAACAGGCAACCTCGAGAAGTACATGGACAAGCTCGTTCAGAGCTTCAACCCCGCCACCGTTCCCGGATTGATGTGCCGAAGCATGCTGAGCGTCGGCTGGGATGGGAGGCTCTACGACTGTGACTTCAACCAGATGCTGGAACTCCCGATAGCGAATGGGGCAGGTATCACTATCGCGGAAGCCGACCTGGACTCTCTACGCAACAGGGCCATTCTCACTGGTCAGCACTGCTTCGGGTGTACCGCTGGAGCGGGCTCTTCCTGTGGGGGAGCGGTAGTTGCCTAGCGGTCCCGGCATCGCGGCCGTTGTGATGGCCAAGCGGCCGGACCCCGGCTGCGTCAAGACCCGCCTCGTTCCGCCGCTCACTCCGGAGGGGGCCGCGGCGCTTGCCGCCGCCCTGCTCCGCGACACGGTCCGGCATGTCTGTGCCGCCCCGGGGGTAGAGCCATGGATTGCGTACGCGCCGCGGACCGGCGGACCGTGGTTTGCGGCGGAGTTCGCCTCGGTTCAGTTGCTGTGGCAAGGCGCCGGCAATCTCGGTCAGCGTCTGTCCCGCGTGCGCGACAGATTCTTTCGCACCAGCCATGAGGGGCTTCTGCTGCTCGGCGCCGATTCCCCGTTCATCTCGTCGGAAGTCATCGCACAGGCAGCGGACTGGCTGCGCCGCGAGCGCTGCCTGGTGGTTCTTCCCGCGCACGACGGGGGCTACCAGATGATCGGGTTCCATCGCGGCGCGCCGGACCTCTTCGACGGCATCGCCTGGAGCACCCAGACGGTATTGGCGGAGACGCTCGCGATAGCCGAACGCGCCGGCCTGCCCGTGCGAATGCTCTCCGCCGTTCCGGACATAGATACACCGGACGACCTCGATTTTCTCACCTTCCCGCTGGCGAATCTGCCGGCTGATTCGCGTGTGCGCGCCTGGGTTGCCTCGCATCTGCCGCCAATGGGCCTCGCACCCATCTCCGCCTCGCCGCTCTGCGAGGAGGAGGCATCCCAGGGCGCCCGCTGAGCGAGGAGAGTCCGCACATGCGCGAATGCGCCCGAGGAGGGTGCTCTCCAAGCGCCGGCTGTCCTGAAGCGGAGTGAAGCCGGGGGCGCGGTTCACCTTTCCGATGACCCTCGAGTGGCTCGAGCGTGTCCGGCCGAACACCGTTCGAACGCCCTCGCAGGTCGTGGAAGAGAGCCTCTAGCGCAATGCCTTCGGTTTGGCTATACTTTCACAACGCACTCGGTGCGCGCCGCTCATCTGCCCGAAACCCTATGCGATCCCTCAAACGCCTGCTCCCCCTCGCGCTCTGCCTTACGCTGCTGCTGGCCCTGGCGGCCGCACAGGAACCGGATCGCGCCGGCCTGGAGCACTTCGAGAAGCGCGTGCGTCCGCTGCTCGCCGCAAAGTGCTACTCCTGCCACTCTGCCACGAGCAAGCCGGTGATGGGCGGGCTGCGCCTGGATACCCGCCAGGGCCTGCTGCAGGGCGGAGGACACGGTCCGGCCATCGTGCCCGGCGATCCCGAGAAGAGCCTGCTCATCCGGGCGGTCCGCTTTGAGGAGGGCGCGCCGAAGATGCCGCCCGCCGGCAAACTCTCCCGCGCCGAGATAGAGGCGCTGGAAGAGTGGGTGCGGGCAGGCGCGCCGGATCCGCGCCAGGGAGGACCGGCATCGCAGCCGAAGCCCCTTGCGCCCGAGAAGGCCCGCGAGCGATGGCCCTACCGCCCATTGCGGCCCGTGGCTCTGCCCTCGTCGGCGGCAAGGCCGCTGCCCCTCCATCCAGTGGATCGGTTTGTCGCCGCCAAATTGGCCGCGCGAGGCCTCACCTTCAACCCGGTGGCCGACCGCCGCACTCTCATCCGCCGTGCCAGCCTGGACCTCCTCGGCCTGCCCCCTTCGCCGGAGGAGGTGCGGGCCTTCTTGAACGACCGAGCGCCGGGCGCATGGGACCGCCTGCTGGATAGGCTCCTCGCCAGTCCTCACTATGGCGAGCGCTGGGGGCGCCACTGGTTGGATATCGCGAGGTGGGCCGAAAGTCACGGTTACGAGCAGGACTACGACCGCCCCTATGCCTACCACTACCGCGACTTCGTAATCAAGGCGCTCAACGCGGATATGCCTTTCGATCAGTTTGCCCGCTGGCAGATTGCTGGCGACGAGCTGGCGCCGGAGGAGCCCCTCGCCTGGATGGCGACCGGCTTTCTGGGAGCCGGCACGCATGCTACGCAGATTACCAAGAGCCAGGTGGAGAAGGAGCGCTACGACGAGCTGGACGACATGGGCGCCGTAACGAGCACCGCGTTCCTGGGCCTCACGCTCGGATGCGCCCGCTGCCACGACCACAAGTACGATCCCATCAGTATCCGCGAGTACTACCGCCTGGTCTCCACCTTCACCACCTCCGTGCGAAGCGATTACGAAGTGGACCTGGACCCCTCGGGCTACCGTGCCGAACTGGCGAAGTGGGAGCGCGACCAGGCGCCGCTGGATGCTGACCGCGACCAGTACGAGCGCACCGAGGTGGCACGCGGACTGGAGGCGTGGCTTCAGAACCCTGCTTCCCGGCCGCTCCCGCCGCAGTGGGTACTCCCCGAGGTCTTGAAAGCGCACTCGGAGGGAGGCGCCGCCTTCGAGCCGCAGCCGGATGGCTCGCTTCTGGTCACTGGAACAAACGCTGAACACGATCTCTACACACTGACTCTGCGTCCGCCGCCCGGGCCGCTGCGCGCGCTCCGCGTGGAGGCGCTCACCCACCCCACGCTTGTCAAGGGCGGGCCCGGCCGTGCCGCGAACGGCAACTTCGCGCTCACCGATCTCTCCGCCGCAATCCGCGATGCCGAGGGCCGCGAGACCGCCGTGCCGCTTGCAATGCCGCGCGCCACGTTCGAGCAGAAGGGGCTGCCCGCCGCCGCCGTTCTGGATGCCGATCCTACTTCCGGTTGGGCCGTGGACCCTGAGTTCGGCAAGGACCATGCGCTTGCCGTGGCATTTGCCGAGCCGCGCGGCCTGACCGCGGAGCAGCATCTGGTCGTCCGGCTTCGATTCGCGGGCAACACCGGGCACAACATCGGACGCGTGCGACTCTCGGTCTCCGCCGATGCCGAGCGCGACCTGCGCGAGGCCGGCCGTCCTGCCGTTGTGGACCGCGTGGCACTCCAGGGCGCGAGCGGCCTCACGCCCGCGGAGCGGGCTGCCATCGCCGCATGGTTTCGTACGACGGATGCCGGCTGGCGGGAGCGCGAGGAGCGGGCCGCGAGCCACCGCGCCCGGCGACCGCTGCCCCGCACGGTGAAGGCGATGATTGTGAGCGAGGGAGTGCCCGCGATCCGCACGCACACGCAGGGCGGCGACTATCTGGAAGAGACGCACTACCTCCGCCGTGGCGATCCGAACCTCAAGGAGGGCGTGGCCGAGCAGGGATTCCTCACTGTGCTCATGCGCACTCCGGAAGGCGAGAAGCGTTGGATAAAGCCGCCACCCGAGGCAGCCCGCACTCCCCACCGCCGGAGCGCGCTTGCCGCGTGGCTGACCGATGTGGAGCACGGCGCGGGCAGTCTGCTCGCCCGGGTCGCCGCCAATCGGGTGTGGCACTACCACTTCGGGCGCGGCATCGTGGCCACTCCGAGCGATTTCGGCGCGCAGGGTGAGCGGCCCACCCATCCGGAGCTGCTGGAGTGGCTCGCCAACCGTCTGGTGGCGGATGGCTGGCGGCTGAAGTCTCTGCACCGCCTAATCATGACCAGCCGCACCTACATGCAGTCCAGCCGCTCGAACCCGATGGGCGAGAAGCTAGACCCGGAGAACCGCCTCCTCTGGCGCTACAACCGGCGGCGGCTGGAGGCGGAGGCCCTTCGAGACTCCCTGCTTGCCGTAAGCGGTGAGCTGGACCGGACCCTCTACGGCCCGGGCAGCCTGGACGAAGAGATGAAGCGCCGCAGCATCTACTTCTTCGTTAAGCGGAGCAGGCTGGTGCCCGCCATGGTGCTCTTCGATGCGCCCAACGCGCTGCAGCCCATTGCCTCGCGCCCTACCACCACCGTGTCGCCGCAGGCGCTGATGCTCCTCAACAGCCCGGTCGTGCGCAAGGTTGCCCAGGCATTCGCGCAGAGGATTGCGGGACCAAATGCAGTTGCCGCGGCCTTCCAGCGCGCGTTTGGCAGGGACCCATCGGAGCAGGAGCGCCAGGCCTCGGAGCGCTTCCTCGCCGCGCAGCGCGCGGCCTATACCGCCGAGGGGCGACGGGATGCGGAGGCCGCTGCCCTTGCGGATTTCTGCCAGGCGCTCTTCGGCCTCAACGAGTTCGCCTACATCGAGTAGGGCCCCTCACACCTGGCATTCCTCCAGCGCGGCCTCTATCTCCGCCATCTCCTCCGGCGTGAGTCTCCAGCCGGCGGCACCTACGTTCTGCTCCACCTGAGAGGGCCTGCGCGCGCCGACTATCGCGGAGGTAACCGCGGGATTCATCAGTGTCCACGCGATGGCGAGCTGCCCCGGCGTCTTGCCGTGCCGCTCCGCGATGGGGCGGATGCGCTCGACGAACGCCAGATTGCGCGAGAGGGCAGGCTCCTGGAAGTAGGGGCTTCGGCGGCGCCAATCATCCTCCGCCACGCGGTCCATGGAGAACGTGCCGCTCAGCAGGCCAGCCTGCATGGGGCTGTATACAACCACCCCCGTGCCGTTACGCAGGCACCAGGGCAGCAATTCAGCCTCGGCGTCGCGCCGGAGCAGGCTGTAGGGCGGCTGCAGAGAGTCTACGTGGCGCACGGCCTCGCATCGCTCCAGCAGCGGCACATCGAAGTTGCTGACGCCCGCATAGCGTATCTTGCCCTCCTCGCAGAGCGCCGCCATCGTCGCCCAGGATTCCTCCACAGGCGTGCCGGTCTCGTTGTCCGGCCAATGGAACTGGTAGAGGTCCACGTAGTCGGTTCCCAGCCTGCGCAGGCTCTCCTCCAGCTGAGCGCGGATGGATTGCGGCCGCAGATCGCTGCGGGGAGAGCCATCCTCGGAAGGCACGCGGCCGCACTTGGTGGCCACGAAGACCTGCTCGCGTGGAAACGGAGCGATGGCCTTGCCGACCACCTCTTCGGAGTGCCCCCAGCCGTACACCGCCGCCGTGTCTATCCAGTTAATGCCCCGCTCCAACGCGCATCGGATGGCAGCGATGGACTCCTCGTCGTCTTGCGCTCCCCATCCGAAATACCATGGGCCGCCGGCTGCCCAGGCGCCGAAACCGATAGTCGTTATCTCAGGGCCGTTTCTGCCGAGTCTGCGTGTCTCCATCGTCCCTCCGTCCTTCGCTGTGGCTTCTGTTCCGGGTTCTTCGCCGCGGGCGGCGCGCTTCCTCTCGTGATGGGCCGCTCCACATGACAAAGGGCCGCTCACATGCGCCGGCCTTCAGTTCGGAGCGCGGCTGAAAGCCGCCGCAGGGGCGGGAAGGTATCCGCGGCATCGAAGCGAACTACGACACCAGCAACGGGCGGCCAGGCCGCTCGCGAGGAGCATTGCGAACATGCGGTGGCCCACACTCCTGGCACTCAGCGCGCTGTTCGGCTGTGCGCTCTCCGGCGGTTCCCATCAACGCAACGAAGACGGCCCCTGGGAGGTGCGCGTGGCGCTCGTGCACTACTTCCCGGTGGATGGCGACCGGATAGACATCCGAAAGACGGGTGATTGGGGCGAAACGCTCGCCGCGACCCGAGAGAAGTGTGCGCGTATGACGCGCGAAACCATCCAGGCGCTCGAGCAGGGCAGCCGCTTCCGGGGTTACAAGAACCCGGAGGCCCGCCCAAGCATCACGTACCGCGTTGTTAAGCAGTTCGAGTTTCTGGAGCCGCTGCCCACCGTAGCGCTCAGGCCCGGGGAGAAGGTGCCGATGACGGACTACAACGCCATCATGGCGCGTATCGGCATCCGCGACCTCGTGGAGCGCGAGGGCGTGAAGGAAGTCTGGATATGGGGCTACCACGGCGGGGTGCTCAACCTCTGGGAGAGCAATATGTCCAGCCCCTTCGGCGACGTGAGCAACTCCAATCGCGACGAGAAGGACCTGCCCGTGCTCTCGCGCACCTACACGGTCTACCACTACAACTACCAGCGCGACACCGGCGAGGCCGTGGAGGACCACACGCACCAGATAGAGGCCCTCCTCAACCGTGTGGATGGGCGCGATACCACCCCACCGGAGCGCTGGCCGGAACTGCTCTTCTGGGGCAAATTCGTGGGGAGCGATGCCAGCCACAAGATAGTTACCAACCCTGCCCGCTGCGGATGGACGCACTACGCCCCCAATAGCGAACGTGATTACGACTGGGCCAACCCACGCTATGTGGAGACCGATATCGAGGATTGGACGCCCGACCGGCCTGGACCCACGAAGCGCCTCAACTGCGAGCGCTGGGGCTGCGATGGCCTGAAGTGGAAGATATTCTGGATGCAGTCGCTGCCGGGCATGCGCAACGGCCTCAGCTACCAGGGTAGGCCGTTGCGCAACTGGTGGCTCTTCAAGGCGGATTGGGACCTCGCCATGCGCGGGAAGATGACGCTGGTGCGCTAGGGGAGAGTGCCTCCATGGATAGGCGCATGACACGGCGGGAGGTGGTGGCGCGAGCCCTGGCCGCACCCGCCGCGGCGGGAGTGGAGAGGGAGTTTCGGGGCAGGTACGTGCGCGGAAGAGGCGATGAGCGCTTCCTGCGCCTGCTGGACACCTCGTACCGCATGCTCTGGCCGGATGCCTACCTGCAGAACATCTCCATGCTCTACACGCCCACATGGAACGGCTTCGTGGAGGGCCCCACGTGGAACGCCTGGTGGGTGCAGAACAGCTACGGCCCTACCTACTGCGGCCTCCCCTTCTTTCAGGAACCCTACGTAACGTGGATTGAGAACTGCCATCATCTCTGGTTCAGCCAGATGGGCGATGGCAAGCGCAAGGGCTACCATGACTGGGTAGCGCCGGATGGCTGCCTATGCGATGCCGCCTCGCCCGGCTGGATTGTCTACAAGCAGGGCGACGGCCGCATAGATATCCACGATTGGGGACTGGAGTTTACCGCAGCCGGCGTGGTGATGCAGGCGGAGGCCTTGCTCATCTCCCGCGACAGAGCAGCGATCCGCCGCTATCTGCCGCTGCTTGCCAGGTGCGCGCGTCTGCTCTGGTCGCGGCACGATTCATCCAACCACCTGTTCCTCGCGGGTCCAGCAGCCAACTTGCTTGCGCCAAGCTACGCGGGCTGGCGAAGACCGGACGGAACCTACGGTATGGCCTACCTGGCGGGACTCTCCATCACCTTCATCGCGGCGATGGACCGCCTCATCGCCCTGGAGCGCCTGGCAGGAAGCCGCGAGGCGGCGGCGCGCTACACCGAGTGGCGCGATCTTGCCCGGAGCGGATTGCACCGGCTCGCCACGCCGGAAGGCTATTTCGTAAAGTCCCTCGACCCAGACGGCACGCCGCACGGGGTGGTGGGGGCGGCGAAGCACGGCTACCTGGAGGCCGTGTGCAATCACGACGCCATTGCTTTCGGCGTGGCGGACGATGCGCAGGCCGAGCGCATCATGGCGGCGATGGAGAGGCAGCCGGGCTTGCGGCGGCACCATCTCGTTATCACCAACGATCCAGGGCTGGACGACCTCTACACGGAACCCGTGGGCCTCTGGGAGTTCGGCCGCTGGGTTAACGGCGGCCACTGGACCACCTGCGAAGCCCGGATGATCCTGGCCTACTACCGCACGGGACGCTTCGAAGCCGCCTGCCGCTCCATGGAGCAGATCCTGCGCTTCGCGCGGCAGTTCCGTCTGGATAATCCACTGGTGGAGTTCGGCAACGCCCCGTACCAGCCGGACGAACCCATCAATACCGTCTATGACTCCTGGGGCGCGCCGACCGCCATGCTGCGCGGACTCTTCGAGTACCAGTATGGCGCCGACCGCCTTACGCTGGTGCCGCGCATCCCTCCTGGCGTCAGCCGGCTGGAACAGCACTTTCCCGCGCGCTGCGGCCGAAGCCGCCTCTGGATCGCCGCGGAGGGCGCGGGTCCCGTGACGGGCGTCTGGCTGAACGGCACCCCATGGCGCGAATTCACGGCCAACCGGATACACCTCGATCCGCTCCGGCTGGAGCCGGATACCCGCGTCCTGGTGGGGCTTGGCGGCTCCAGGCCGGGGCGCTTCGCAATCGCCGTGCCGCGCGTGCCGCCCCCGGCTCCGCCTCAGGACCATCCGTTGTGGAAGACGGCGCGTTCCGGCATCGCGCGCATGGGCAACGGCCAGCCCCTCCGCATTGGCGCGGACAGCCAGGGCGGCTCACGTTTCCACGGCGAAATCCGGCGGATACGCCTCTACAACCGCGCGCTCACGGAGGAGGAGATCGCGCGAAGCGCGGCCGAGCCCTCGATAGGCGCGTTTCGCGGCGCCGTTGTGGACCTGGATATCGGCCGCGCCACCCATGCGCTTGTGCCCAACCGCGCGGCGGCGGATCTGGCCGGCCGGGTGGTGGGCGGCTGCACGGTTCTGGAGGGGGAATACCCCGCGCTCAGGCTGGACGGCGCGGGCCACGTGGAGGTTCCCGCGAGTCCGCGTCTCACTCTCGAGGATGCCTTAACGCTCGAGGCCTGGGTGCGTCCAGAACGTTTCGAGCCCTCCGGCATGCGCGTGATAGACCGGGTAACCGCCGGTCGCAACGATGGCTACCTGCTGGATATCTATCCCGGGAACGCGCTCCGGCTCATCACCGAGCGGGGCACCCAGGGGTACGCTGCCGGCCTTCAGGCCGGAGAGTGGGTTCACCTGGCAGGCAGAGTGGACCCGAAAGGGGGGCTCGCCCTCTACGTGAACGGACGCCGCGTGGCCGGCGCACCAGCCGCCCCTTCCCCGTCGAGGAGATTGGAGCGCGCCGGCGTCTTCT
>CAZGLN010000028.1:0-1173 GCA_964526545.1 uncultured Chthonomonadales bacterium | reverse complement strand
CCCCGGACGAGGAGACATGGGAGGCGCGGCAGGCGTGGCTGATTGTGGAGACTCTCGGCGCCCTGCGTGACCGAAGAAGGTTGGAGCGCGAGGGCAGGCTGCCGCCGCTCGCGCCAAAGTCCCGCGCGGCGGCGGAAAGGCTCTACCTGGAGACAGCCGAGAAGCTGCTCGACGGTCTCGCGGCCGCGCTCGAGCGGTACAGGGGAAGCAAGGAAGCGCGACGGGCTCGGCTTTGGAGGGCGTGGGCCGCCACGGAGCCTGCCGGAGCCAGGCCTCAAACCAGGAGGAAGTAGCATGTCCACCATTCGATCCGTGGAGCGTATACCGGTGGATGCCGGGTTTACGCCGCGCCCGGAGAAGCACATGGCGCGCGAGCTCTGGAACTGGCGCATCAGCGAAGTCATCCGTGTAACGGCGGAGAACGGCGCGGTGGGTTACGGCGAGACCCTGCCGCACTACACGTGGGGCAGGGTGAGCGAGGAGGACGAGCGGAAGGTGCTCGGCAGAAACCCGTTCGACCTGCTCTGGGACGATTCGCTGGGCGCGGGCCTCCAGATGGCCGTATGGGACCTGGCAGGCAAGCTCGCGGAGGTGCCCTGTCATCGGTTCATCGGCGCAAAGGTGCGCGACGAGTGCCCCATCAGCTGGTGGGCCATTGATATGCCGCCCGAGGACTGGGCGGCCGAAGCGATGGAGGCCACCGAACAGGGCTATACCTGCTTCAAGACCAAGGCGCGCCCCTGGTGGGACATCGTGGAGCAGACCCGCGCCATCTGCGCCTCGGCACCCACCTGGATGAAGCTGGATGTGGATTTCAACGCCCTCCTGCTCAACCCGGGCCACGCAGTGCCCGTGCTGCAGAGGCTGGAGCAGTTCGATAACGTCGTGATGTTTGAGACACCCATCTGGCAGCACGACATCGAGGGCAGCAGGCAGGTGCGTGCTAAGTGCTCCCGGCCCATTGCGATGCACTTCGGCTCGCCGCCCTTTCTCACCGCAGTGCGCGAGGAGGTGTGCGACGGCTTTGTGGTGGGCGGCGGCGCGGCGGGACTGGTGCGCCAGGGCCTGCTGGCGGCGGAAGCCCAGAAGCCCTTCTGGCTCCAGCTTGTGGGCACCGGCATCACCACGGCGTTCGCGTTGCAGTTCGGCGCGGCGCTTACGCATGCGCGGTGG
>CAZGLN010000027.1:18661-21448 GCA_964526545.1 uncultured Chthonomonadales bacterium | reverse complement strand
AGTCGAGGACGGCGGTGCAGAACCCGCCGGACTGGGACACGAACGCGAGCGAGCCGGCCTGGAGGTCGGCGTGGGCGAAGGTCGCGTTCAGGCGGATCGGCGGGACGAGCAAGCCGACGCAGTTGGGTCCGAGCAGCCGCAAGCCGAAGGGCCGTGCGGCGGCGAGGGCCGCTTCTTGAACCGTGCGGCCGTCGGGCAGGCGCGTGGAGGTGAGGCCGGCGGTGATCAGGACCGCGGCTCGCGTCCCGCGTTCGCCGAACTGGCGCACGAGGTCGGGCACGGTCGCGGGCGGCGTGCAGATGACGCCGAGATCGGGTGTCACGGGCAGATGCCGGATGTCGGGGTAGGTCAGGACGCCGGCGACGGCTTCATACTTGGGATGGACGGGCATGATCGGCCCGCTGAAGCCGCCCTTCAGCAGGTTGCGCATGACGAAGCCGCCGATCGCGAAGGGCTGGTTGGACGCGCCGATGACCGCGACGGAGGTCGGGTTAAACAGCGACTCCAGGTGGAGGACACTCATCCGCTGCACTCCTCAAGAGCATCGGAGAGTGTAAAGCGCCCGCGGGTATGTTGCATAGCGCTCGCGGGCGGGGGTTGCGGGAGCGCCTATTTCGCCTGCTTCTTGTAATAGTCGGCGTTTTTCTGGATGAAGGCTTCCATCTCTTCGGGCAGATCGTCTTCCGAGAAGATCGCCTTCACGGGGCACTCGTCGACGCACAGGCCGCAGTCGATGCACGTCTCGGGGTCGATGAAGAGCATCTCGGCCTTCGCGAAATCGGGCTCGTCCTTCCGTGGATGGATGCAATCGACGGGGCAGACGTCGACGCAGCTCGTGTCCTTGGTGCCGACGCAGGTCTGAGTGATAATGTGAGGCACGCAAACTCCTTTGAACAGTCAGCGAAACGCCACCCCTTTTGGCCGCTCTCTGACGGCGTGCCCGACGCCGTCGAGCCTCATTATATGCCCGCCGGGGCGGCGCTCAATGAACGGCGGCGAGGATGGTTCTACACTCAAGCGGCACCAAAGGAGGCGACGATGCCCAAGTTGACCTGGACCGATTCTGAAGACCTGGGAATCCTGCTCAGTGAGCGCTACCCCGATATCGACCCGCTGAGCGTCAGGTTCACGGACCTTCACAAGTGGGTCTGCGAACTGCCCGAGTTCGGGGACAACCCCGCCGCGAGCAATGAGGCGAAGCTCGAAGCCGTGCAGATGGCGTGGCTGGAAGAGTACCGCGACGCGCGGAAGTAGGCGTTCCGCAGCCTGACATGGGGCGGGGCGGTTGCATGCGCGCGCGGCTCGGCGAGATTCGGGGGACTGGAGATCGGAGTGGCCGGAGGACCGGAGAGACCGGCCGGAGGCCGGTCCCCCAGCGCGGAGAGGAGCCGTAGGCCGGTCCCCCAGCGCGGAGAGGAGCCGGAGGCCGGTCCCCCAGCGCGGAGAGGGGCCGGAGGCCGGTCCCCCAGCGCGGAGAGCGGGCGGGCCGCTTGCGTGTGTTTGCATGTCCCCGGCGCGTCGGGTACCGTCGCCCAGCGCGGGAGCTTGCTCATGCGACATTCCCTTTGCACGCGCGTCCTGCGATCGCCTGACGAGGACTTCGGCGGGCATGCCTGGCGGCGCGGACGATTTCCCCACCTGATGACCCGCCGCATCCAGCGGGTGCTGCTCGTCTCGAGCCCGTACGACGCGTTCATCCTGGAAGAAGACGGGCTTCTGACGGAGATGATCTACGCCGAGTATCTCGATCTCGGCCTCACGCATGCGCCGCTCATTCAGCGCGTCTCGACGGGCGAGGAAGCGCTCGAGGCGATTCGTACGCACAGCCCCGACCTGGTGATCACGCTCCTGCGGCTGGGGGATATGGACGTGCTGCGGTTCACGCACGCCGTCCGCCGACTTCGCAGCGACCTCCCGATCGCCGTGCTGGTGGCGAACGACTGGGAACTGGCGCGGCTCACACATCACGCGGACAAGCCGCCGGTCGACGGCATCTTCGTCTGGCATGGCGACACGAAGGTGTTTCTCGCGATCATCAAGATGGTGGAGGACCGCCAGAACGTGGAGCGCGACGTGCGCGTCGGCGACGTGGGGGTCATCATCCTGGTCGAAGACTCGGTGCGTTTTCGCTCGCTGCTGTTGCCGATCATCTACAACCAGCTCGTGCGACAGACGCGCGCCGTCATGGCCGACAGCCTCAATCGGATGGATCGGCTGCTGCGGCTCACGGCGCGTCCCAAGGTGCTCATTGCCGAGACGTTTGAAGACGGGATGGAACTGCTCGACCGCTATTCGGCCAATCTCTCGGGCGTCATCGCCGACGTCTCGTTCCCGCGGTTTGGCGTGGAGCACCCGGAGGCGGGGCTCGATTTCATCCGGCATGTGAAGGCGATGATGCCCGACGTGCCGACGCTGCTGCAGTCGAGCGACGAGAGCAACCGCGCGCGGGCCGAGCAGATCGGCGCGCGCTTCCTGCATAAGACATCGACGACACTCCTCGACGATGTGCAGCGCTTCATGCTCGAAAACTTCGGCTTTGGCGAGTTCGTCTTCCGCCTGCCCGACGGGCGGCAGGTGGCCAGCGCGTCGGACCTGCACGAGATGGCCGACGTGCTGCGCGAGGTGCCGATCGCGTCGATCGAGCACCACGCGCGCAGTAACCATTTCTCAAACTGGTTGCGGGCGCGCACCGAATTCGCCCTCGCGCGGCGGATGCGCCCGCGGCGGGTCTCCGAATTCTCCGACCTCGAGAGCCTGCGACGATTCCTGATCCGCGCGATTCACGAC
>CAZGLN010000027.1:16030-18600 GCA_964526545.1 uncultured Chthonomonadales bacterium | reverse complement strand
GCGGATCGGGGGCGGGTCGCTCGGCGGCAAGGCGCGTGGACTGGCCTTCGTCGACGCGCTCCTGGCGCGCGCGAATCTCGATGGCGAGTTCCCGGGCATCACGGTCCGCGTGCCACGGTCGGTCGTGCTCGGCACTGACATTTTCGATGAGTTCCTGAAACTCAACGGGATGCGCGCGAGCCGGCTGTACCAGGAGACCGACGCCCAGATCGAGCAGGCGTTTCGCGGGGCGCGGCTGCCCGACTCCGTCATCGACGACCTGCATGCGTTTCTCGCGATGGTGCGCGAGCCGCTGGCGGTCCGCTCGTCGAGCCTGCTTGAAGATTCGCAGTATCACCCGTTCGCCGGCGTGTACGCGACGTACATGATCCCGAACAACCACCCCAGCGAAGAGGCGCGACTCGCCCAGCTCGAAGAGGCGATCAAGCGCGTCTATTCGTCGGTGTTCATGTCCGCCTCGCGCCGTTACCTCGAAGCGACACTGCATCGCCTCGATGAAGAAAAGATGGCCGTCGTCATTCAGCCGGTCGTCGGCGCACGCCGCGGCAACTACTTCTACCCGACGTTCTCCGGCGTCGTGCGGTCGTACAACTACTACCCCTACGAACCGATGCGGCCCGAAGACGGCGTCGCATCGGTCGCGCTCGGGCTGGGAAAGGCCGTTGTCGATGGGGGGCCGTCGCTGCGCTTCTGCCCGGCGTACCCGGCCGTGCTGCCGGAACTCGGACTGGGCGAGGAGTTCATCAACCAGTCGCAGCGGACGTTCTACGCCGTCGACCTCGGGGCCGAATCGTTGGCGCGACGCGCGACGCCCGACGGGTGCGTCGTGCAACTCCCCATCGCCGAAGCGGAGCGCCACGGCGTCTTGTCGCTGCTCGCCTCGGTCTGGTCGGCGGATGATCAGCGCTTCTACGACGGCATTCATCACTCGGGCGTGCGCGTCCTCACGTTCGCGCACATCCTGAAGAACGACGCGTTCCCGCTCGCGGCCCTGCTGCGGCGCCTGCTCGACATCGGCCGGAATGGGCTGAACTGTCCGGTCGAGATCGAGTTCGCCGCGAACCTCGCGAGCGAGCCGAAGGAGTTCGCGCTGCTCCAGCTTCGGCCGTGCCCCGGTGCGGTCGACGATGAGGAGATCGATCTCGCGGAGTTGTCGCCGGACGACATGCTATGTCGATCGCCGCGGGCACTGGGCAACGGGGTCATCGCGGGGCTCAGCGATGTCGTCTACGTGCGGCCGGAGCAGTTCGACGCGATCCGCTCTCCCGCGATCGCGCACGACATCGGCGAATTGAATCGCCGGTTGGTCACCGAGAATCGGCCCTACATCCTGCTGGGGCCGGGGCGCTGGGGCTCGTCGCACAATTCGCTGGGGATCCCGGTAGTCTGGTCGCAGATTTGTGCGGCGCGGATCATCGTGGAAACAACGCTCGACGACCTGCTGGTCGAGCCGTCGCAGGGCAGCCACTTTTTCCAGAACCTGACGTCGTTCGGGATCGCCTACCTCATGGTGAATCCGTTCTCGCAGGAGGGTTTCATCGACTGGCCGTGGCTCGACGCACAGCCGGCGGTGACCGAAACGCAGCTCGTCCGGCATGTTCGGCTGCCGCACCCGACGGAGACCTTGCTGAACGGCGGGCGCTCGGAGGCGGTCATCCTGAAGGCGGCCCGCAGCCGCGCGTAGGATCCGGCGGCACGGCGGCCGGTCGGCGCGGGCCTGTTCGACGGCCCGCCGTCGGTTACACTGCGAAGGGGAGTTTGCTCGTCCTTTGCCCATTTGGAGCGTGCGGTTTGCGGACACTCGGGATTGCTCTCACGCGACACGTGCGGATCGTTCAGCTTCTCGTCCTGGCCGCCGCCTTGGCGACGGTCGGGTGTGCCGTTCCCCAGCCCCGCGGGGAAGGCAAGATGGAGCACATCACCGACCCGGCCAGCGGCCGCGGATACTACCGCTATTTGCCGGCCGACTACGTCAAGGCGACCGAGGCCGAGCGCGAGGAGCGCCGCTGGCCGCTGGTCATGACGTTCCACGGCATGAAGCCTTATGACACCGCGATCTTTCAGATCCTGGAGTGGCAGCAGGAGGCCGACCGCTACGGGTTCATCGTGGCGGCGCCGGAGCTGCTGGCGTTCGACTTCATCATCGGGGAGTTCCCGCAAAACTCGGTGAACCTGCTCTTCAAGAGCGATGAGCAATCGGTGCTGTCGATCATGGAGCACCTGTTCTCCACGACGAACGCCGACCGGGGCAATGTGCTGTCCACGGGCTTCTCGTCGGGCGGGTACATGGCCCACTACATGCTCAACAAGCACCCCGACCGCTTCACGTGTCTCGCCGTCCGGCAGGCGAACTTCTCATCGGCGGTGCTGAGCTCGGCGGACACGGCGAACTCGGTGCATCGTCCCGTGCTGATCATGAACACCGAGCGCGACGTGCCGATCTGCGTCGAAGAATCGCGCGACGGCATTCGCTGGTACGAAGCCCACGGCTATCGCAAGCTGGCATGGGTCTACATCCGCGACCTGGCCCACGAGCGGGCTGCGGCCGTGGCCGCCCGGCTGACCGCCAT
>CAZGLN010000027.1:15408-15923 GCA_964526545.1 uncultured Chthonomonadales bacterium | reverse complement strand
CGGCCAAGCCGAGCGAGCCGGCTCCGACGATTGATCGCACGGCAGACGAATCGACGGAAGCCCGCGCCCCGACGCCGCCACGGCCGGTCGAGGCGACCCTTCGCCCGCAGCGGCCCACGCAGCCCCGCCGCGAGCCCGAGCCGACCGGACCTCCGACGCCCACGCGAGGCGAGGCGACGGCGTCGCGCCCGGCCCCGCGTCACCTTGTGAGCATTCGCGTGCCGGCCTCTGCCGGCTTCGCGCCCTTCGCACTGAGCTTTGAATCTATCCCACCGAGTGGCGCGGAGCCGCCGAGTACTACTGGACGCTCGACGGCGTGCGGATCGGCGATGCGGCGGCGGGCGTGCACACGATTGCCGAGCCCGGCGAGTACATGCTCGACCTGCTGGTGGTCGCCCCGGGCGGCGGCGAGTATCGCGCCTCGCAGGCGGTACGCGTGATGAAAGACATCAGCCCGTCGCAGACGCGAGGGTCCTGAGCATGCCGGAGAGCACGCCGAATCTGTGGGCGCCCTG
>CAZGLN010000027.1:15151-15385 GCA_964526545.1 uncultured Chthonomonadales bacterium | reverse complement strand
GGCGGGAAGTCGGCGTGCTTTCTGTGCGAGGCGATCGCCCACCCCGAGCGCGACGAAGAGAATCTGGTCCTCGGCCGCGTGGGACAGATGTTGCTGATCCTGAACCGCTTCCCCTATAGCACGGGCCACACGCTCATCGCGCCGCTTCAGCATTCGGGCGCGCCCGAAGACTTTTCCGAGGAGATACTGGGCGAGCTGATGGTCCGGGCGCGCGATGTGAAACGCGTGCTCGAG
>CAZGLN010000027.1:6485-15141 GCA_964526545.1 uncultured Chthonomonadales bacterium | reverse complement strand
CTCGGTGCAGGGATTCAACATCGGCATCAACCTCGGCCACTGCGCGGGAGCGGGGCTGCCCTCGCACATGCACCTGCACGTCGTGCCGCGCTGGTCGGGCGATACCAACTTCATGCCCGTCGTCGGCGACGTGAAGGTGATCCCCGAGTCGCTCGCTGCGGCCCGGCGGCGATACCTCGAAGTCGCACGCGAGCTGGGAGTCGGCTAAGTCCATTTTCACACGCCCCGTGGTGCGGGGCACGTGGCGCTTCGCCGGTGGTGCGTGCCACTCCGTGCCAATGCGGTCTCGGCAGTGTCTTCGCCGCCCCTCGCGCCGCCCGCGTCGACACTGCCCTCGCGGTCCGGATTTCACGGGACGTTGAGCGCTCCCCCGGCGCGACTCGCTACAGCCCGCGCGTCACCGCAGATACTTCGCGAACCACGCCCCGATGCGCCGCAGGCGCTCGGCGCGGTTCTGCGGGCGGCCGCTGCGGCTCATGCCGTGTGACTCCCCCTCGAAGCGAATCATCTCGACCGTGCGCCCCAGCACCTTGAGCGCGGTGAAGAGCTGCTCGGCCTGCTCGATCGGGCAGCGATAGTCCTGCTCCTGGTGCTCGATCAGCAACGGCGTGCGGATGTTGGCGACATAGGTGAGCGGTGAGCAGCGCCGCAGACGCTCGACATTCTCCCACGGCTTGCCGCCCATCTCGTTGCCGAGGTCCGGCCCGAAATCGCTGGTGCCGAAGAGCGATTCCATCGACACGACGCTGCGTTGCGTCACGGCGGCCTTGAAGCGGTTCGTGCGACTGATGACCCAGTTGGTCATGTATCCGCCGTAAGAGCCGCCGGTGATGCCCATGCGGCGTGCGTCGACACACGGCCGGCGTGCAAGCCAGTCGGTGACGGCCATGATGTCTTTGTGGTCGAGATTGCCCCAGTCCTGGTGGATCGCGTTCATGAACTTCAGGCCGTAGCCCGCGCTGCCGCGCGGATTCGAGAAGCAGACCACGTAGCCCTGCGAGGCGAGCCACTGCATTTCGTGGAACACCGCGGCACGCCCCCCGTACTGCGCCGCCGGCCCGCCATGCACGTAGACAATGGCCGGATAGCGCCTGCCATCCTCGCGGCCCACCGGCGGCAGCACCCAGCCGTGCACGGGATAGCCGCCCTGGCCGATCGCCGTAAACTCCTCCGGCATCTGCAGGGCAACGCTCTGCAGCAGGTCGTTGTTGATGCCGCTCACGCGGGTGAGCCTCAGTGCCTCTTGTGCGAGTTCTCCAAGATAGGCATCGTGCGGGTCGTCGCCGGAGCCCAGAAGGATGCCGAACCGTGTGCCATCCGCCGAGAGCGTGAAGGCGCCCATTTCGTGGTCCGCCGGCGTCAGCGGGGTCATCGCGCCGTCCTCAAGCGAGACGCGGTAGAGGCGCACATCGCCGCGCTCGCTCACCGGGCAGTAGAGGCAGCCGCCGTCGGGTGACCAGGCCAGCCCCACGCCGCCGCCCACGTCATGCAGGTCCGCCAGCGTGCTGTAGCCTATCTCGCGGTCGCTATGGCCCGTGAGGTCCCTCGCCTCCTCCGCGCCGCTCGCGGGCACCACCAGCACGCGCTGGTTGCGGCCGCCCCACTGCTCCTCCGGCCATAGGTGGCCCACGTAGGCCAGCAGGCGCCCATCCGGCGAGAAGGCGAGATCCTGCTTGGGGCCCCTCGGCGCGGGCACGGGCGCAATCTCGCCGCCTTCCGGCGAGAGCGTCCAGATGCCGACGTCGTTATCGCCCAGGTCATCGTCCTCGCGGCGGTCCGCCAGGAAAGCGATGCGAGAGCCGTCTGGAGTCCACTGGAGCCCATAGAGGTGGTGCGGTTCCGTAGTGAGTTGGTGCACCTCTCGGGTATGCACGTCCGCTATCCATATCTGCGGAAACTCGCCATCGAAGTATCCGGCGCCATCCAGTCGGTAGAAGAGCTTTGTGTGGCGCCGCACGGGGCTGCTGAGCCCCTTCTCCTTGCGCTCCGCGGCGGCCTTCTTGGTCCACTGCGCCGGGGTTTTCCGGTAGAGGAAGGCGATGCGCGTGCCGTCCGGCGACCAGGCGATCTCACGGATCCCTCCCTCCTCCAGATTCGTGAGCGCCTCCGCCTCCCCGCCGTTCGGCCGAAGGAGGTAGATCTGCGCCTTCTCGTCGTCACGGTCGCTCACGAAGGCCAGAGTGGAGCCATCCGGCGACCAGCGAGGGAGGCTGTCGTTGTGGCCTTCCGCCGTGAAGGGGCGGGCGGCGCGGGTTAGGCAATCCGCCAGCCAGATGCGTGAGCGGTAGCGGTTCTTCTCGGCATCCACTCGGCGGACGGTGAACGCGATGGCACCTCCGTCCGGCGCAATCTGGGTATCGCCGGTAACGTGGAACCGCAGAAGGTCTTCCAGCTCGACGGGTCGCTTGGACATTGTCTCACTCCCTGGCAAGGATGCGTGCGGCGTGCGGCTAGCACTCCCGCGGGTGGGCGGCCGCCAGCGTTTCGGCCCATCTCTCTCGGCCGGTGGCCCGCAGCCGCGCAAGGTAGGCGGGCAGCTGACCCCGCGTGTGCAGAGGTCCTCCCTCGGCGAGCACGGTTCCCATGGGGTCCACCGGGTGCGTGGCGGTGCGCATCATACGCATATGCCACTCCTGCAGGTGTTCGGCAGCCTCCGCCGCCAAGTCCGGCCGCGCCGGCGCGAGGTCCCGCTGCTCGTGCGGATCCTCCTCCACATCGAAGAGCATCACGTCCGGGAAGGCGTGGTAGCCGTCATGATAAGAATGGATGCAGAGATGGCTGCCCCAGCGGACTGCGCGCTGGCAGCTCCAGGCACCCTGCGAAACCACCAGGTACTCCCGTCCGCTCTCCTCGCCCGCCCGAAGCGATTCTGCGAAGGCGAGCGCGTCCCACGTCTCGGGAATGGTGCCTCCAACGAGCTCGATGGCGGTGGCAGCCCAGTCGAAGTGGTAGTGGAGCGCCCTGTCAACGGTGCCCGGGCGGGTGACTCCTGGCCACCGAACGATGAGCGGCACCCGCGTGGTGATATAGTCGGCCGTCTGATGATCGCCGTAGATGTTGAGCTCGCCGAGGTTCTCGCCATGATCCGAGGAGATAATCACGGCGGTATCCTGCAGCACGCCCGCATCGGCGAGAAGGTTCAGCAGGCGGCCCACATAGCCATCCGCGTAGAGGATGCCCGTATCGTAACCATCGAACATGCGCCGGACTTCTGCCATGCTGTCGGCGCGGCAGGGCTGGCGGGGATAGGCCGGGTCGTCGCCGGAGTCATCAAAACCCCGTACCTCCCGCGCCGAGTGCGGTCCGCAGCCCTCCCAGTGCCGCTGGCGCACCTCCTCGGTAAGCCACGCGGGCAGGGGCTGCTCCGCGAAGGGCTCTCCAAACGCGGCGGGAGCGCGGTACGGCGTGTGCGGATCCCAGAAGTTGACGTGGAGAAACCAGTCCTCCTCGCGGGCGTGTCTCTCAAGCCAGGCGCGGGCCTCCGGCCATATCTCGTCGGCGCGCTCCATGCCGCGAAGCCCCGTATTGGCGATATCGGTGAAGTTGGCGTACCAGTGCCACGCGGAGTGCCGCTCGCCAAACGGGCTGACCGTGGCGGTGCGCATGCCCCTCTGGCGCAGGCAGTGCATCCAGCTTGTGCGCCCCAGCCCCGACGTAAAACCGCGCCCCGGACCCTCGATGAAAGGCTCGGCCGCCGCTCCGCCATGGTTGATGACGCCCGTGTGTATGCCGTGCCGGCCCGACCAGAGCGCCGTGCGGCTGGGCAGGCAGGGAGCGTCAGTGGTATAGACATTCTCGAAGCGCGCGCCATCGGCGGCTACGGCGTCTATGTTCGGGCTGGTGTTTCGATGGTATCCATAGCAGCCGAGATGATCCGGTCGCAGCGAATCGATGTCAATGTAGAGTATGCGCATGGGCTGGGGTCTCGCGGGTTTCGGTCCGTGCTGGTTTCGCTGAGGTGAGGGCGGGCTCCTGCCCAATCGTGCGAAGCCGGGTCTAGACTCGGGCGGCCGACCGGCCGCACGCCCTCGCCTTCCAGACCATCACCGCCGGAAGGAGCGCGCCGCGCTCCAACTCCTCGGCGCGGAGCGCGGCAGCGTGTTCGCCCGTGGGCTCCGGCTCCAGCAGCCGTTCCACCCAAAAGCCCGCCTCTGCGAGAAGGTTGAGCACGTCGCCGCAGATGCGGTGATAGACCACGAAGGGAAGGCCTTCCTCCTGCCCTTCCCACCGCCACCGAATGGCGCCGCAGTCAAAGTAGCTGCGCACCAGCATGGCGTGCCCGTCGCGGATCCTTACAAGATTGTTCAGCGGGTGGTCCATCGAGAAGACGAAGAGGCCTTGCTCCGCCAGGGAACGCCGCACCAGAGCGAAGAGCGGTCCGAGCTCCTCCACATACTGGAGCGCGCACACGGAGAGCACGATATCGAACGAGGCGGGAGCGGCGCATCGCAGGTACGCATGCATCTCCGCGCAGTGGAACTGCACGGACACGCCCTCCTCCGCGGCCAGCGCCTCGGCATGCCGAAGCTGCTCCCGCGAGAAATCCACCGCGGTGCAGTGCGCGCCCTGCTTGGCGAGGGCGATGCTGGCCTGGGCCGCGCCGCATCCGAGCTCCAGGATGCGCCTGCCCGCCACTTCGCCGAGCATCCGCAGGCTCCCCTCACCCGGCGTATAGGGACCGTAGAGCACCTCGTCGGTGCAGACAGGCAGGTTGCGCCGCAAGTGGGGGCTCAGGCGATCCCAGGCGTCGCGCTGCGCTTCGTTCGTCATGGGCGGGAAGACTTAGAGGCCCAGATCGTCCGCGGCGGCGGTCAGGGCGTCCAGGCAGTTCTGGATGTGCTGCTCGAGCGGGATGCCGAGCTCCTCCACGCTCGCGTGGATATCCTCGCGATTCACGCTGCGGGCAAAGGCCCGGTCCTTCAGTTTCTTGCGCACGCTGGCAACCTTCACATCCGCGATCTTGCGGGAAGGCTGCACGTAGGCGCATGCCGTGAGGAAGCCGCAGAGCTCATCCACCGCGAAGAGCGCCCGCGCCATCGCGGTATCCCGTTCCACGCCGAGATAGGTTGCATGCCCCGCGATGGCGCGAATAATCTCGGGCGGCCATCCGCGCTCGGCGAGTATCTCCATGCCGCGCGTGGGATGCTCCGGCGCGTTGGGATACCGTTCGTAATCGAAGTCGTGCAGGAGGCCCGTGAGGCCCCAGAGCTCCTCGTCGCCGCCCATCAGGCGGGCGTAGTGGCGCATGGCGGCCTCCACCGCCAGCGCGTGCTTCCGAAGGCTCTCCGACTGCGTGTACTCGGTGAGAAGCGCCCAGGCCTCCTCACGTGTCTTGGTCAAGGCTTCCTCCCGATGCGTAGTCTGTGGTCTCGATACTGCTAAAAGAGACTTAGCTGGGTATCGTCCACGATGCCGTTGGGCCCCGGGCGCGGGAAGAGCCTTTCGAAATCCACCCCGGCGGGCTCAATGGCTTCGCGCAGCCTGCAGGCGAACTTGTGGAGCTTATCCATGTAGTAGGCGGTGTTCTCGCTCTCCGGTGTGTAGTCCTCGGCGCGCGCCAGGGTGCCATCGGCGCGTTCGAAGACCTGAATGAATTCGCCCACGGCGGTGTTTGCGGCGGCCGCGGCCGAGCGCACCTTGCCCAGGCTGGTGAAGGTCTTGTCGGTTACCCTCTCGCGTCGGGCGAGCTGCTGTATCGGCACGCGGTGCTCCAGGATGTCGCGGATGCAGTCGCGGTAGAGCACGCCCAGGTCCTCGTACCGGCGTTCCAGCAGCAGATCCACGGCGCGGGCCAGGAACTCTCGCCCGAAACCCTCATCCGCGCGCGACCGGAGCGAGGCGCCCTTGAAGGTGCGTTTGCCCTCATAGTCCAGCAGGACATAGTTCTTGGTCTTCACGGAGACCATGGCGCGAAACCGGCCGTCGAAGGCCAGTCGGATGCCCTGCGGCAGTTTCAGCCCAATCTGCTCCACATAGGCGCGTTCCGCCTCCTCGCCCTGCACCGTCTCGGGCGGCACGAAGTAGACGCCATCGGTATCAATCTCGATGATGCGGCTGCCCGTGGCCTCCAGCTCCGCGGCGATGGCCTTTACCAGGGCACGGCCTCTCTCGGTTACCCTTGCGGCGGCATCCGGATCGTTGAATGCCAGGCCCGCGGCGCCCAGGTAACCGTAGAAGGAGTTGATGAGCACCTTGAAGGAGTTCTGCAGGCCGTCCCAATAGTGGCGCTCGGCGCCCTCGGCGGCCCGCACCCGGCCCTTCGCCTCGATGCGCCGCCGCGTGAGCTCCTCCAGGGCGGGCAGAAACACTCCCAGCGTGTCCGTGTTCGGATGAATGCGCTCCGTCAGCATGATGCTGGGATACAGGCTCTCCACGTCCGCCTTCACCACGCGGTCTATCACTCCCGTAGCGCGGAGCTCCGTGTGTCCTCCCGGCACGGCGCGCGGGCGCTGCGGTCGCGGCACGGCGTGCCCGGCATGCAGGTAGGCGCGGATGAGCAGGCAGTTTATCTTGTCGCCGGAGCCGCTCACGGCCACGTTCTGGTAGCTGTCCGGCACCATCTGGGTCTGGTAAAACTCCGTGGCAGCCACCATCTCGGCCAGGCGCGCGGTCTCCACGACGTCGTGCCGGGCATATTCCGCCACTCGCTCCGGATCCTCGCGGTAGATTTCGGCCAACCGCGCGCGGTCTAGGATGATGCGCTCGGGTTCGGAGATGCCGAATGCGCGGGCCACCTCCTTGAGGCCGTAACTGCTGAGCGCTCCCTTTGCCCAATCGAAGCGCTGAACAGCAAGGTAGGTATCAATCACATGGCGGCCGTGGATGAAGACCGGCGAGAAGGGACGGGTGTTACCGCCGATGGCGAAGTTGCGCTCCGGGCCCGTTCTCGGCTCCGAGCCGTCGCGGCCCAGCCCGAGCGAGACTCGGCAGAGGGCGGCACGCTTCATTAGGAACGGGAGATCGAAGCCCAGGATGTTGTGGCCCTCGATGACGTCCGGATCGCGCTCGCGCACCACCTCCGCCAAACGGGCCAGTATCTCGGGCTCGCTCCCGCCAATCGCCTCAAAGAAGCCTCGGTTATCACCCACGGCCACCAACAGCACGCGGTTCTGCTCCGGCGAGAGGCCCTCCGTCTCGATATCAATCTGCATGCGCGATACGTCGCGCATGGCCATGCCTTTGAAGAGCGTCTTGCCGGTCCTGAGCAGGTGCAGGCGCGTGGCATTGGGATAGGTCAGATGATCCAGGTGCGACTCGCGCACGCGTTCGCGCGCGTCCCAGAACGTGGCACGGTCGCTGAACTCGTAGAGGTAGCGGTAGCCCTCCCCCGCAAGAACCGTCGGGGTGGCGAAGGCGTCCAGCGTGGGTTCGGGCGTGGCAATCCAGAGCCGAAGCGACTCGGTCTGCGTGCGGACCTGGCCGTTGGCATCCCGCAGCCAGAGCGTAACATGGGATTCGCCGGGTTCCACGGCGACTATCCGCGACGTGGCATCGTGCCCGAAGAGAATGGCCTCCGCCGGGCCTCCCGAAGGCGGGGTCTGCGGACTTTCGGCCGGCGGGGCGTCAAAGGAGAGATTGAGCTGCTCGGACATGGGCATGGCGCCTTCGCGGCGGAGCGTAGTCAGACTCCGTCCATCTCGCCGCAGGAGCGGCAGATGCGGGATACCGGTATGGTGCCCTCGTCGAAATTCAGGTAGGGCACAACGTCGCGGGTCTGCTCATCCGACATCGGCATGAACCGGCCCTTGCCCTTCGCGTAGACGGTGCCTTCGTCGTCGCGTATCTCGCCGGCGGCCTCCCAGATGCGGCGGCCCCCTTCGGTCATCCAGCCGAGCACCGTCACCTCTTTGCCCACGGGCAGAGAGCGTCGAAACTCGATGTTGAGCTCGATGGCCATGCAGAAGCGGCCCATCGCCACGGCGGGCGCCCATCCCATGGTCTCGTCCAGCAGCGCGGTGAGCACCCCTCCATGCACTATGCCTCGGTATCCCATGTGCGATTCATCTACCGCCACGCGGGTCCACACCTTCTCTCCGTCGGTGTGGAAGCGCACGCGCAGTCCGGCCGGGTTGCCCGCCCCGCAGACAAAGCAGAGCTGGCTGTTGGGAAGCTTAAGGGATTCGGGATTATCCATCATATGCGGGCAGCCTCTCCTCGGTTGGAGGTTCCTCGTCTGTCGAGGGGCATTCCGGCTCCAGTGCAAGCAGATGATCGCGCAGCAGGGTGAGGGCGGCCTGCGTTGCCCGGTAACGCACCTCCTGCCGTCTCCCAATAAACTGATTGCGCGTAACCTCCACGCCCGTGACGTGCGCCAGGCCGATGTAGACCAGACCGACCGGCTTCTCCACGCTGCCTCCCTCCGGGCCGGCGATGCCGGTGATGGAGAGGGCCATATCGGCCCCGAATCGCTCCCGCGCGCCGCGCGCCATGGCCTCCGCCACTTCCGCGCTTACGGCGCCGTGGGCCTCCAGCAATCCCGGATCCACGCCCAGCAGCAGGGACTTCAGCGCATTGGAATAGGTTACGGCGCCGCCCACGAAGGCTCGCGAGCTCCCGGGTACGTCCGTTATGCGGCCGGCGAGCATGCCGCCCGTGCAGGATTCGGCGACGGCGAGCGTGAGGCCGCGCGCGGCCAGAAGCGAGAGCACGGCAGACT
>CAZGLN010000027.1:2659-6462 GCA_964526545.1 uncultured Chthonomonadales bacterium | reverse complement strand
CGTACACATGGCGGCCCAACCGCGCGCGAATGGCCTCCACCATGGGAGCGATGAGCTGCTCGGCCTCCTCCGGGCTCGGCGCCCTGGCGGTAACGCGCAGGTGCACCTCGCCGGTCTTGGCGTAGGGCGCAACGGTTGGATTGTCGCCGGTCATCAAGTCGCGCAGGTGGTGCTCCACCAGCGATTCGCCCATGCCGCACACCCGCACCACGCGGGAGAGGATGGTGGAGGCGCCCACCTTTCGGCGCAGATAGGGCACCACATGGTCCTCCAGCATGGGCAGAAACTCGCCCGGAGGGCCCGGCAGCGCGATGGCAATGCGCCCATCCTTCTCGAAGAGGAGGCCCGGCGCGGTGCCGTTGGGATTCTCGATGGGGCGGCCATGGGTGGGCACCATCGCCTGCCGCAAGTTGCTCTCCAGAACGGGCAGGCCGCGGCTCTCGAAGAAGGTGCGCAGCCGTGCCGCTATCTCCTCGCTGAAGACCAGGGTATCGCCAATCGCCTCGGCGAGGACGTCGCGGGTGATGTCGTCCATGGTGGGCCCGAGACCGCCGATGGCGAAGACGATGTCATTCTCTGCCAGGGCCGAGCGGAAGGCCGCAAGCATCCGCTCGCGGTTGTCGCCCACGGTTACGCGGCGGTACAGCCCGATGCCCAGACCCGAGAGCGCGCGCGACAGCGCGGCGGCATTGGTATCTACTATCTGCCCGAGGAGCAGCTCGGTGCCGACTGTTACTATCTCGGCCCTCATATATGGCAACAGCCTCCGTGCGGCTTTCAGGCATTATACTGCCTCGCCGCCGCCGGAGGCTGTCGAAGAGATGCGCCTGGCCTAGCGCTTGCCGGACTTGGCGGCCACCGAGACAGTGGCCTGCTTCGGGTTCTTCAAAGCCGCCATCACCTGCTTCCCCGCATCGCCGATGTGCAGGCGCCACGCCCCGTCCTCCACGCGTGCCTCCAGCTTCTCCTTGGGCTTTTCGGGATCGTGAATGACCACCCGCGTGGGACTGACAACCTTGTAGCGCAGCTTGTCGGGATGCGGCGGCATCTTGGACTTGTCGAATTGTATGCCGCCGTTGCTGCGCTTGCCCGGCATGGAATCCATCACAGTCGCCACCTCGCCCAGGAAGCGCCTTCCGTTGGCGCGCACTGCCTGGGGCAGCTGGCCATTCGCTTTCGCTCCGGCCATGGACTTCTCATCCATGCCGTACCGCTTGAAGATGCCCTCGATGGTGGAGCCCATCTTCCGCATCTGCCGCAGCTCGGCCTCCTGCTTCGGGTCCTTCCTGGGGGGCGGCCCCCCGGCCTGCTTGGCCATCTCCTCGCCCATCTTCGCAAAGGATTCGGCCATGGCACTCACCATCGCCATGCTCACTCCCACCATGAAGCCAAAGTAGGCCGCAGTCTCATTGCTGAACATCTGCGAAAAGTCGCTGAGGGACTTGCACTGGCCTAATCGCGCGACGAGCTGCTTCGCGCTGGCCACCTCGGTGCCGGGCGGGCCCACCGCCACCGGTTTGATGCCGCGTTCCGCCGGGAGAATCTGCTCTGCTCCAGAGGCCAGACCCGGCAAAAGCAGCAGTGTCAGGGCGGCCGCGCATGTAGTAAAGCGATGTGCTCGCTTGATCACAAGGTATCTCCTTCCCGCGCGGCCCCTCCGCGGCGCCACGCCGCTTTCGATTATTGGCTGCTTGCGCGACCACGAGCAGGTCTCATTCGACAGCGTTGCTTTCTTCGCGGGATGGTGCCATCAGCCGCTCTCCCTGCCCTAGGTACAATAGTGGCTGCTCACGCCCGACATCGCAATGGCGGGGCGGACCGGAGACGCAAGTATCGAACCATGCGCATCCTTGTTGTGGAAGACGAGGAAAAAGTCGCCAACTTCATCGTGAAGGGACTCCAGCAGTCCGCCTACACGGTGGATCATGCCGCGACTGGCGAGGATGCCCTCTATATGGCGTCCAGCGCCCCGTACCACGCCGTGGTGCTCGACATCATGCTGCCAGGAATAGATGGCTTTGAGGTGGTACGCAGGCTGCGCGAGTCCGGTTTCGGCGCGCCCGTGCTCGCCCTTACGGCACGAGGCAACCTGGAGGACCGCGTGCAAGGGCTGGACGCGGGCTGTGACGACTACCTGCCCAAGCCCTTCGCGTTTGATGAGCTCCTCGCGCGGCTGAGGGCGCTCCTGCGCCGCAATGCCACCCAGCGCCACCTGCGGCTGGAGTATGCGGGACTTACGCTGGATCCGGTAACTCGCGTGGTAACCCGCGACGGCCGACCCATCGAGCTGACGAACAAGGAGTACGCCCTCCTGGAGATGCTGCTGCGCCATCCGGAACAGGTGCTTACCCGCACGGCGCTCACCGAGGCGGTGTGGGGCTATCACTTTGACAACTCCAGCAACGTGCTGGAGGTCTACATGAACTTCCTGCGCAAGAAGATCGATCACGCGTTCGATCAGAAACTGCTTCACACGGTCCGCGGGGTCGGATACGTTCTGCGCACGGGCGCGCCGTGAAGCCCCGGAGCCTGCGGGCCCGCCTCGCGCTCTGGCATGCGGGCCTGCTGGCGGTAACCCTTGTCGCCCTCGCGTCCACCACGCTGTGGCTGCTGCGCGGCTTCCTCACTTCGCGCGCCGATGCCGGACTGCAGGCCTACGCCGAAGCCGTCGCTGCCACCATCGCCACCGATCTCTACCGGGCCTCCGTGGAGCGTGCCGGGGCGCCCCGCGATCTCCTGCGGCGCGAGATGCAGGAGTGGGGCCGCCAGGTGCAGGTGGTGGATGCCGAAACCGGCCTGCCCGTGGCGTGGACGGACGGCCTGGCCAGTCAGAAACTGCCTCTAACCCTGGAGGCGCGCGTGCGGGCCCTCTCCGGCAGGCGGATGGCGGACCGCGTAACGTTCGAGACACGCACGGACCTCGGCGAGCGGCCGGTGCGCATCGTAACCGTGCCCGTGATCCAGGGCGAGCGCGTGCCCTATCTGGTGCAGGCGGCGGTCTCGCTGGAGGGCATCGAGGGCGCGCTGCAGCGCACTGCCACGGCACTGCTCGTTCTGGTGCCCTGCGTCTTCGTGCTCTCGCTGCTGGGCGGATGGGTGCTGGTGGGGCGCTCGCTGCGCACCGTGGACACGCTGACACGCACGGCGATGGCCATCCGACCGGAGAACCTGGACCAGCGCGTGGAGCCGCCAGGCAGCGACGACGAGATCGCCCGCCTGGCTTCCGCGTTCAACGAGATGATCACCCGCCTTGACCAGAGTTTCCGCCAGATTCAGCGCTTCAGCGCGGACGCCTCCCATGAGCTGAGAACTCCGCTGACGACCCTGCGCGGCGAGGCGGAGGTGGCGCTCATGGGTGCCCGCACTACGGAGGACTACCGGCGCGCTCTGCAGAGCATCGTGGAGGAAGCCGACCGCATGAACAAGATTGTGGACCAGCTCCTTCTGCTCGCGCGAGCCGATGCCAACAGCATCCCCATGCACATCGAGCGGCTGACCCTGCCGGAAGTTGCGCTCGAGGGCTACGAGGCCATCGAGGCGGCGGCCCGCGCGCGCGGTGTGAACGTGGAGCTGGGCGAGATGGAGGATGTGGAGGTGCAGGGCGACCGCTTCTGGCTTGGGCAGATCGCCGTGAATCTCCTCAACAACGCCGTTAAGTACACTCCAGCGGGCGGCACCGTGTGGCTGGAAGTACGCCTGGCGGAGAGCGCAGCCGAGTTGGTGGTGCGGGATTCGGGGCCAGGAATCGCGCCGGAGCACCTGCCGCACATCTTCGACCGCTTCTACCGTACCGATACGGGCCG
>CAZGLN010000027.1:0-2611 GCA_964526545.1 uncultured Chthonomonadales bacterium | reverse complement strand
GCATTGCCCGTTGGGCGGCGCGCGCGCAGGGGGGCGATATCGTGGCGGAGAGCACGCCGGGCGAGGGCTCGGTGTTCCGGCTTCGGCTGCCGCTGGCCGTGGATCGGGAGAGCCTCGAGGAGGCGCACCGAACAGGAGCAGCCAGTTGACCGCCGGCCAAAGGCTTCCTATACTGAAGCGTAGATGCCGCGTTCGCCCGCATGAGCGGGCGCCAGAGGTGTGGTGAATGATTACCCAGCAGGAGTACGAGGCCGCGGCAGCCAGGGCGCGGCTGTATCTGGATAGGGCGGGAATCGTGCTGACTCCGGCGGAGAGCAGCGCCATCGAAGTGGCCGATTTCGGCCTGGGCGAGCTGGAGAAGCAGGGCCTGCAGATTGTTACCTACGTGAACACGGAGCGATGCTGTGCCAAGGAGCTGGTGCTCTTTCCCAGGCAGACCTGCCCGGAGCACCGGCATCCGCCCGTTGAGGGGGAACCCGGCAAGGAGGAGACCTTCCGCTGCCGGTGGGGCGTTGTCTACCTCTACGTGCCGGGGGAACCCACGGCGCAGCCCGCCTGCCGACCGCCCGAGGGCAGCGAGCCCTTCTACACCGTGTTTCACGAAGTGAGGCTGCTCCCCGGCGAGCAATATACACTGCACCCAAACACTCCGCACTGGTTCCAGGCAGGGCTGGAGGGAGCCGTGGTCTCGGAATTCTCCACGCGCAGCCGCGACGAGGCGGATATCTTCACCGATCCGCGCATACGGCGGCTGCCGGAGGTGGCGGGATAGAAGCATGACAACTCCGTTGCGAATGGTTGTGGCGGGCAGCACGGGCTTCTTGGGCAAGCCCCTATGCCGCGCCCTCGCGCGCGCCGGCCACGAGGTAACCGCTCTGGCCCGCAACACACGCAGGGCCGCCGCGAATCTTCCCGCCGCCGTGAAGATCGTGGAATTCGATACGCGCACGGCCGGGCCCTGGCGCGACGCCGTGGCCGAGGCCGACGTGGTGATAAACCTCTGCGGCGAGCCCATCGCCGGCAAACGCTGGAACGCCGCCTACAAGTCCGTGCTGCGCTCCAGCCGCATTGACCCCACACGCGCCCTAGTGAACGCCATGGCCAGCAGGGAGCAGCCGGGCCGCAGCCTCCTGAATGCCTCCGGAATCAGCTACTACGGCGATCGGGGGGACGAGATTGTTACGGAAGAGACCCCGCCGGGCGATGACTTCCTGGCAAGGCTCGCCGTGGACTGGGAGGCCGAGGCGCTTCGCGCCGAGGAGCACGGCATCCGCGTGGTCCTGCTCCGCACCGGCATCGTGCTGGGCGAGGGCGGCGGCGCGCTGGAGGAGATGGTAAAGGTCTTCCGCAGGTGCATGGGCGGGCCGATGGGAAGCGGCAGACAGTGGTTCCCCTGGATCCACCTGGAAGACTACATCGAGATGGTCCACTGGGCCGCGCTCAACCCCAACGTGCGGGGACCAATGAACGTGGTGGCGCCCTACCCGGTGCGCAACAGCGAGTTCGCGCAGGTGCTGGCGCGCACCCTGCGGCGGCCCATCTTCGGGCCGGTGCCTGCACCGCTCCTGCGCCTGGTGGTTGGCGAAATGGCCGATACTCTGCTCGGCGGGCAGCGCGCCGCGCCGGAGGTGGCGCGCATGCATGGCTTCGTTTGGAAACACCCCAGTCTGGGCCCGGCACTCGCCTCGCTGCTGGGCGCCAAGGCAAGGGTATAGGAGCGGCACCATGATAGTTACCACCGGCAACGCCGTGGAGGGGCGCGACATTGAAGCCTATCTGGGCGTGGTGCGCGGCATCGTTGTGCGGTCGCAGAACATCGCCCAGGGACTGGTGGGCGGCCTGAAGCAGATTATGGGCGGCAATATCCGCGAGTACGAAACCGTGTGCGAGGCCGCCCGGCAGGAGGCGTTTCAGTGCATGGTGCAGCACGCGCTGGAGATTAACGCCGATGCCATCATCGCCATGCGTTACGACGCCACGGAGTATGCCACGGGCGCAACCGAAGTGCTGGCCTACGGCACCGCCGTCAAACTGAAGTAGGCGCCCAGAGCACCTCGCGCTTCCGGTGCAAGGGCGTTCAGCGCGTCCGACCTCATGCGGCCCCGGGCTGCCGCGGCCCTGTCCGCCATCCGCCCCTCTCCGCCAGAGCGGTACGGGCAGGGGAAGGATCCTCCATCGCACTACCGCGTATCGCGATGAATGTGATATAACAGCGTCTATTCTCCCCGCGCAGCGGGGGCCGGAGGTGCCTTCATTCGCAGCCAGACCCTCCTGCTGAGCCTCAGCGGGCTCCTCGTCAGCATCATAGCCGTTAACGGCCAGCCGAACAGCCAGAGAGCCCGCCCCGTGCCGACGCGGCTGACCATCGTGCCCGCCCGCATCGTCTTGGAGGGCCGGTACACCGATGCCCGCGTGATTGTAGAGGCCGCCTTCTCGGATGGCGCCATGCGCGATGTGAGCCGCCAGGCACGGCTGCGCCTGCTGGATCCGCGCAGCGCCACGGTGGACCAGGATGGGTTTGTGCGGCCGTTGCGCAATGGCGCCACGGAGATTACAGCCACGCTGGGCGGGCTCAGTGCCCGGGTGCCCGTGGAGGTGCGCGGCATCGCCG
>CAZGLN010000026.1:4726-21972 GCA_964526545.1 uncultured Chthonomonadales bacterium | reverse complement strand
CGTTCTCATCCGAGCGCACGCACTCTGCCGTCTGCGCGCCGATCTCCTTTCCATCCATCGTGAAGACCCATCGCTCGCGCTCCCCCCGCGTCACGGCTAACGGGCTCCGTGCGGGCCGCTCCTCCTGGCTTTCTGCCGTGGCGGGCCGGGATTTCGGCGAATAGTCCAGCACTTTCACATCCAGCGAGGCGATGCCGCCCATATCCCAGAACGTGAGGTGCGTGGGACTGAAGGTGCCTACCTCGCCGGTGGTGGTATCTATGGGAATCCATCCGGCGGGCCCCATCCATACCCGTGTCCAATAGTGCTGCCCGTAGCTGCCGCCGAAGAGGCTGGAGTAGACGGCTCCGCCTGTCATGCGCGCGGGGATGCCCACCGCTCGGCAGAGCGCGATGGTAAGCCAGGTGTGCGGTCCGCAATCGCCCTGCCGGTCCCGCAGGCACTGCAGCGCGCCGCTTCCTGTGATGGTATAGCGGATGTTCTGCTTTATCCAGGCGCCTATCTTCTTGACCGCGTCCCAGGTGGTCTCCGACCCGGCAGTGATCTCCCGCGCAAGCGATACGATCTCCGGATGATCGCTCTCCACGCGCGGCTCCGGCCTCAGGAAGCGCGCCAGATCCGCGGGCGGCTCGCTCGTGAAGGGCGGGGCGTCATTGCCATCGTAGCGGAACATGCGGCCCACAAACTCGCCCTCGATCACGTCGCCCTTGATGGTGCCCTTGAAAGTCTGGTAGGGGAGATTGAGCCGCGCAAGCTGGGGCTTCTCCACGGAGAGGGCCACGCGCACCCGGGCGCGCACGTGCTCCACGTTCAGCGGATCCTCAAACTGCACGTTGCTCAGTGCGAAGGCGCGCGAGAGCGCATCGAACGAAGCCAGTCCCTGCAGCGCGGACCGATCCGAAAGCCGGAACACGGCCTTCTGCGCCGGCACCCGTATCTCCAGCACCTCGGAGGTACCGGCGCGCGCGAGCACAACGAACGAGCGCGCCCCATTCTCCACGCGGTAGACCTCGCACTGGGCGGGCTTACCACGCACGGTAATCCTCTCGCGCTTGCCGCGCTCAATCATTCTGGGACGGAGCTCGCCATCCAGCATGTCCAGCGCATTCAGCGTGCCTCTGCCGCCCTTCGCCGTGGCCGCGCGCATCGCCGGGATGCCGTGCGGCAGGGCGAAGTCGCTGAGCAGCCAGTAGCTGTCTTTCCATTCAACGCGGCGGGAGGGCGGTGCGCCAGGGAGGTTGGAGCGTATCTCCATCTGGCTGCCGGTACGGCGCACGTCAATCTGTATGGTGGGACCCACGCCCGCAATCTGCGTGGAGACCCGAAGCGGCCTCCTGCCGTCGCGGGAGTAGAGCCCGATGGACTCTATCCTCTGCTCGGCCGCGGTGCCCAGCATGCTGAGCCGGATGAGGCTATGGCTCACGCGCTTCACTCCCTCGGGTGTCCGCTGCGTGGTCTGCCGCTCGTATCCCACGCGCTTGCCTTCTACCAGCACGGCGAATATCTGCTCCTTATCGCTCTGGGCGGAACTCGGCAGCGCCGCGGCAAGTGCAAGCAGTACGAGAACGGTACGCATCGGGTCTCCTCCTAAAATCACGAAGTGAGCATGGCCCGGCTAGGCCTTGAGCAGCACGCTCTCCCGCTGGAACATCCGAATGCAGATCAGCACTGCCAAGGCGGCATAGACTGCCGATGCCGCGAAGGCCAGCGCGATGAAGGCGGGCTGGTACGTGTGCCCCAGCGCCTGTTTGATGATAAGCGCGGCATTCATCACGGGCACCAGCGCCGTGGAGAGGGCCACCTCCGAGCCCACGAACATAGTCATCATCGCGGGCACAAGCACCACCAGGAAGAGCGGCCCCAGATAGGTCTGAGCTTCCTTCTGGTTGCGCGCGAAAGTGGAGAGGGTGAGCAGGATGCCGGCGAAAAGCACTGCCAGGGGGATCTGCATGGCCAGCGTAATGATTACTGCCACCGGGTCCAGGCTCACGCCGCCCTTGGCCAGCCACTCATACGGCTTCAAGCCGCTGAAGAAGGGCACCACCAGCCCCACCACCGCGAGCATACTGCTCACCAGGCATACCGCGCACACCGCCAGAAACTTCCCTATGACCACATCGCGGCGCGAGGCCGGGGCGACCAGCAGAGTCTCCAGCGTGCCGCGCTCCTTCTCGCCCGCCACCAGGTCGTTGGCGGCGTAGATGCCGCCGCCGAAGGCCGCGATGGCGAGCGTGTAGGGCAGCAGCATGGAGAGCATGAGGGTGGCCATGCTGCCGCCCTCCGTGATGGGCTTCTGGGTGACCTTGAACGGAGTGGCCAGTTCGGCAGGCATGCCGGCAGCCCGCAGGCGCTCCTCCACCACACGCTGGCTCGCCTCGCCAAAGGCCGCCTCCAGCCGCGCCGCCGCCATGCGCGAGTTCTCGTTGCCGCCATCCATCAGCAGCTCCACGGGCACCGTGCGGTTAGCCCGCAGCAGCTCATCCGCGTTGGCAGGAAACACGATGGCGGCGCGCAACGCGCGCGACTTAATCTGCTCTTCCGCCTCGTTACGGGTCACGACTACAATCCGCAGGTTGCCGCCAGAGGGCGTCTTCTTGTACTGCTCGACAATCTGGCCCTGGCCTACGATGCCTACCCGAAACGCCTCCTTCTTGGCCTTCTCCTGCTGGCCGGCGATGACCAACCCGAGTGCCGCCAACAGCGCCGGCGTAACCACGAGCGGAGAGATGACCACGGAGAAGAGGGTGCGGCGGTCGCGGAAGATCTCCCGGAACTCCTTGCGAAAGACGATTCCCATGCGGCTGCCTCTCTTCACTCCTCTTCCTCCAGCCCAATCAGAGCCATGAAGACGTGCTCGAAGGCTTTCTTGCCCGTCTTCTCCCTCAACTCCGCCAGCGTGCCGATGGCGGCAATCTTTCCGTTGTAAATAATGGCGATGCGGTCACAGAGGGCCTCGACCTCGCTCATGATGTGCGTGGAGAAGACCACCGTGCGGCCCTCGGTGCGGCAGGACCGGATGAACCGCATGACGTTGCGCGCCGAGACCACATCCAGGCCGCTGGTAGGCTCATCGAAGAACATCACGGGCGGCTCATGCACAATGGCGCGCGCGATGGAGACCCGCTGCTTCTGCCCCGTGGAGAGCTTATCGCAGCGGCTGTCGGCGAACTCGCTCACGTCCAGCTCCCGAAACAGCGCGTCAATGCGCTCATCAAGATGCGTGCCGTTCATGCCATGCAGCTCGCCAAAATAGCGCACCACCTCGCGCGCCGTGAGCCGCTCGTAGAGCTCGGCGGTTCCGGTGAGATAGCCGATCTTCTGGCGCACGCGCTCCGGCTCGGTGCGGATGTCGGCGCCGGCAACCGTCGCCGTGCCGTGAGTAGGCTGGAGGATGGTCGCGAGCAGCCGCAGCAGGGTGGTCTTGCCGGCGCCGTTGGGGCCCAGAAGCCCGAAGACTTCGCCCGGCAGGCACTCGAACGACACATGGTCCACCGCGTGGATTGTGCCTCGCTTCTTGTCCTGGAACGTCTTGCAGAGGTCCTTGGCTATGATCATGTGCTCTACTTTGCCCGGGTTTCGCTCGTGCCAAAACAGCGAGGCACCGCCTGCTACTACGAAGACCCCGCGCACCGGTTTCCACCCTGCGCGGCCGCGCGTGGCCTAGAGACCCTACGCAAGAACGGAGCGCACGGCCTCTGCCAACTCCTCCGGCCGCCTGCTGCCTATTAGCAGATGCCTGCCGCCCTCGTAGTGCAGGCGCACGCCCTGGTTGCCCACCACGTTGTAGGCACGGCTGCGAATGCCCATGCGGATGCCGTAGCCGCCGTATTCCCATATGGGCCGGTACTTCACGGCCTCCACCCGCTCCACGCCCTCCAGCGGTATCTGCCGCCAGCGCAGATGGAGCGGATACCAGCGAATGCGCAGGCCCACGTCGTCCACCACGGTCTCCAGGCGTCCTACGTGCAGAAACCATGCGTATAGACCCACGAAACCCACCAGCCACGCGCTCAACGCCAGGGTCTGGAGCGGGCTAAGGTCGCTGGAACCCTCGCGGAGGAGGCCCGCGAGGGCGGCAATCACACTCACGAGCACAATCACGAACGGGATCGAGATTATCCGGTTCTCCCTGGCCCACTGCGTCTCTCGGAATCGCTCCATCGCTCCATACCTCCTGGCTGCTGCCGCAGTCCCGCTAAGCCGGCCCGTGCTCTGGCTCCGGCCTGGCTGGCGTCTGCTCGATGTTCAGGTGGATGCCGTCTGGCGTTACGGAGCCGGCCAATGCGGATAGCCCCGTGATGGCACCAAGCCCCATGCTCTCCACCGCCGTGCTGGGGACGACAATCAGCGCGCCCTTCTCCTTCAGGCCCTCGTAGAGCATGTTCATTGCGCGCAGGTGGAGCGCTACCGGATTGTCTATGTAGGCCTTGCCCGCCTCCACGAAACGGTTCGCTATCTGGGCCTCGGCCTCGCCGAGGATAACGCGCGCCTGCCTCTCCCGCTCGGCCTGCGCCTGCCGGCTCATGGCGTCCTGCAGCGCATCGGGAATGATTACCTCGCGGATTTCCACCGATTGGACCGTGATGCCCCAGGGGGTGGTGCGCTCGTCAATGATCTTCTGAAGCGCCGAGTCCAGCTTGCGCCGGCCCACCAGCAGGTCCGCGAGCTCGGTCTCGCCGATGATGTCGCGCAGGGCCGTCTGCGCCGCCCAGAACGTGGCCAGTTTGTAGTCCGCAATCTCCAGGGCGGCCTTCTGGGCATCCCAAACTATCCAGAAGAGCACCGCATCCACATCCACTGGCACGGTGTCCTTGGTGAGCGTCTGCTCCGCGTTGAAGGGCGTCGTCTGTGTTCGGTGGTCAATCCATGTGGGGATGGTGTCCAACACGGGCACTATCCAGAAGGGGCCCGGGCCGCGCAGGCCGCGAAACTTGCCGGCACGAAGCACGACGGCTTTCTCCCATTCGGCGGCCACCTGCAGGCTCGCGAGAAAGTAGAGGCCCACGAGAGTGCCCGCGATCGCGGGGTACGGATTATCCTTGGTCAGCGCGGTAACAAGCACGCCCAGCGCCACGCACAACGCAAGCACCAGAATCTGCAAGGGATGCACATGCGGCGGTACGGGTTTCGGCTTCTCGTGCCGCGTTGACTCTCGTTCCTTTGCCATCACGCTCTGCTCCTCGCTCCGGCCTCTCTGGCCGGCAGCAGTCTCCTTCGATCTCGGTTGAGGGTGGTGCGCCAGCGCCGGCATCCGGCTCTAGCGCGGCTTCGGGTCAGACGCCAGGCTTCCCGCGAACTCGGCCACCAGCCTGGCGAACTCATCCGGCGGGCATCCCAGCGCGGCCGCCTCTCCCACGGCCTCGCGTACCAGCTGCTCTATCCGGTCGCGATTCTCGGCGGCGGGGGCCGGGGGCGGCTGAGCGGCCACGAAGGTGCCCCGGCCCTGCCTGGTAACAATCATTCCGGCGCGCTCCATCTCCTGGTAGGCCCTCGCGACGGTGTTCGGGTTGATGCGCAGGTCTACCGCGAGCTGGCGAACGGTGGGAAGCTGGTCGCCCGGCTTCATCTCGCCGCGTGCCACCGCCTGGCGCACTGCGGCAACAAGCTGCGCATAGATAGGAACGCGACTGCGATGGTTGAGTACAAACCGCATGGTCGTCCGATTGTCCGATTGTTCTATGTCACTAATACAATGCACGATGCCAGCCGGTTTCACAGATTTCGCGCGGGAGGTACGCTCCCATTACCGAGCGCACGGGGTACCGTTATCAGCACACGGTCAGGGCGCGTCTCGCCTGGCCGTGCACGGAGGAATAGGAGCGGACCATGCCCTCGCTGGAAGACCTCGCACACAGTATCGAGAATGCCGGGCGCATTCTGGCGCATTGGATCGGAGCGTCCACCCACGATCAGCTTGTCGCCGTACCCTCGCTTGGCGATTTCTCCAGGTGCCGTTCGGGCTATGCCATCGCGGCCGAGGTGGTGGAGGCGAATCGCGGAATTGCCGCTCGGCTGCGGCAAGAGGAACCCGCCCCACGCGGCACCACAACGTTCGACAGCGTGGAGGCCGCGAGCCGGGCCGTGCTCGAGAGCGCGGGTGCCCTCGCGGACGTCGTGCGGGGCTTGACGCCGGAGGCGCTCACACGCGTTTACCAGGTCCCCTTCGGCCAAATCCCAGGCGCGGCCCTCATGGCGCTTGCCGCCAACCACATGTACTATCACGGGGGACAGATAAACTACATTCAACGGCTCTACGGGGACGAGGAGTTCTCGCTGCCGCCGTCCGGCTAGGCCAAACCCCCTGCTGGAGTACGACCCATGATTGCCATCTCACGCGTGCGTCCTCTGGCCGCCGCCCTGTTGCTGGCTCTTCCCTGGCTGGCGGCCGCGCAGACGCCCTACCAGCGGCCCCCCTCGGCCATTCTGGAGGCCCTCAACGCGCCGCCCCTTCCGCAGTGGGCGCCGAGCCCGGATCGCACCCGCATCCTGGTTACCGAAAGCCGAAGGTACCCGCCCATCTCCGAGCTCGCCAGACCGTTTCTACGCCTCGCCGGGCTGCGGGTGGACCCCAGCACAAATGGGCCGTACTCCCCGCCGCAGATTGCGAAGATGTCGGTGCTCGATATCGTCAGCGGCAAGGAGAGGGCGGTGGCCGTGCCAGCGGGTGCGCGGATAGGCAGCCCTGCCTGGAGTCCGGACGGCAAGCGCCTCCTCTTCAGCCGCACCACCGAGAGTGCCGTTGAGATCTGGGTGGCGGATGCTTCCACGGGCAGGTCGCGGCGGGTAGTGGGCAGGGCGAGCGCCGCGTTCGGCACGGCCGCGCGCTGGATGCCGGGCTCGCGGTCGGTGCTGGTGCAGCTCGTACCGCCTGGACGTCCCAAGCCGCCGCGGCCGCCCGCCGCTCCCTCGGGACCGGACATCCAGGAGAGCCAGGGGCGCCGCTCCAACGTCCGCACCTATCAGGACCTGCTGACGGGCCCCCATGACGAGGCGCTCTTCGACTACTACTGCACCAGCCAACTCGCGCTTGTGGATGCCGACACGGGCAGGTCGCGCCTGATCGGTCGTCCGGCCATCTTCTCGGCGGTGGAGCCCTCTCCCGACGGCGCCTACCTCCTGGTAACCACCGTGCGGCGGCCCTACTCGTATCTGCTCCCCGCCACCTCCTTCCCGCGCGCAACGGAGATATGGGACATCGAGGGCAATACGGTGAAGTCCCTCACCTCCGAGGCGGCCCGCGAGGAGGAGCGGCCCGACCAGGTTACTCCCCGGCCCCGCTCCTTCCAGTGGAAACCCACCGAGCCCAACACCCTGCTCTGGGTGGTCAGCAATCGCGGCGGGGACCGGATACTCGAATCTCGGCCGCCCTTCGCGGAGGACGGCACGGAGATAGCGCGCACTACCGCGCGCTTCGCGGGCATGGTGTGGAGCGCCGACGGCAAGATGGTGCTCATCTCGGAGGGCTCCGCGGCACGGCGTGAGACCCGCACACTCGCGCACTGGCCCGGCTCCACCGAGAAGCCCGCGCTGCTCTGGACGCGCACCGCGGACCGCTACGCGGATCCCGGCACGCCGCTCATGGTTACGCTGCCGAGCGGCGGCAGGGCTCTGCAGCAGGACGGCGATTATCTCTACCTCACGGGAGCCGGAGCCAGTCCCGAGGGGGATCGCCCCTTCCTGGACCGCTACCATATCCGCACGGGCGAACGCCAGCGCCTCTTCCAATCGGCGCCGGACCGCTACGAGCAGGTGCTGGCGCTGCGCGACGGCGGCGCGCTGGCCATCATCCGGCGGGAGAGCGAGACGGAGCCCCCTAATCTGCATGAAGTGCCCCTCCAGACGGGCGGGACCGCGCGCGCCCTGACAGCCGTGAAGGACCCGTTTCCGCTGCTGCGGTCTATCCGCAAGCAGCGCGTTACCTACAAGCGGGAGGATGGAGTGCAGTGCTCCTTCACCCTCTACCTTCCGCCAGGCTACACCCCGGGAACGCGCCTGCCAACCGTGCTCTGGGCCTATCCCCGCGAGTTTGCCGATGCCGATATCGCGGGCCAGATCACCGGCTCCACGGAGCGCTTCACTACGCTGGCATCCACATCGCACCTCTTCTTCCTGCTCGATGGCTACGCCATTCTGGATAACGCCTCCATGCCCGTGGTGGGCCCTCCGCGAACCGCCAACGATACCTACATCGAGCAGATCGTGATGAGCGCGAAGGCGGCTATTGAGAAGGCCGCCGAGATGGGGGTTACGGACCCGGACCGCGTGGGCGTTGGAGGGCACAGCTACGGCGCCTTCATGACGGCGAACCTGCTGGCCCACTCCGATCTGTTTCGGGCCGGCATCGCCCGCAGCGGAGCCTACAACCGCACCCTCACGCCCTTCGGCTTTCAGGCGGAGCAGCGCACCCTCTGGCAGGCGCGCGATACCTACCTCCGCATGTCGCCCTTCCTCTACGCGGACAAGATCAACGAGCCGCTGCTGCTCATCCACGGCATGGCGGACAACAACCCGGGCACCTTCCCGATCCAGACGGAGCGCCTGTTCCAGGCCATACGGGGCACGGGCGGGAAGGCGCGCGCCGTCATGCTCCCGCTGGAATCGCACGGGTATATGGCGCGCGAATCCGTGGAGCACGTGCTGTGGGAGATGCTGACCTGGTTCGACCAGCATGTGAAGAGAGCCCCGCCCCGCGCCAAACCGACCGCGCCGGAGACGCCCCCTCCGATGGACGATGTGCCGCCCGCCTCGGACTGAGCGTCGGGCGCGGCAAGCGCCGCGCAGTCAGGGGACGCATTGCTCAAGCGGAGGCGTGGGTACGCGCTCTGGTATGAGGAGCGGCCGCAGCCGGTCCGGGCTCTACGCGCCGAGAGGCCGGGAAAACTCGGGGGAACGTTCCGGCGTGGCCTCCCGGGCCGCGCGGTTTCGAAAGCCGGACCACTACAGCGCGAAGTCGGCCGGCCGGGTTCCCCTCACGCAGCCAGGCCGCGTTGCGCCGCGCACCAGAAGATACTCGGGCCCCTCGCCCTCGCCCGTATGGCGCGAGTCGGAACGCATGTAAGAGAGCACCATCGCGCGCCGCCAACGCGGCGAACGGTTGGGAGCGGTGTAGTGCGGCAGCAGAGAGTGGAAGAAGAGGCCCGCTCCCGCGGACATGGGCAGGGCGATTGCGCCGCGCGTCTCCAGCGCCTCTTGCGCAATCACGTAATCGTCGGTAACGTGCACGTGGGGCAGCGGACCCCGCGCATGGCCGCCCGGTAACACCACCATGCAGCCATTCTCCGGCGTCGCATCGTCGAGCGGGAGCCAGCAGGAGCAGAGGTCCATCGGCTCCACCGGCCAGTAAGGGCTGTCCTGATGCCAGCCCTTCTGCGATCCCACCTCGGGCGGCTTCAGCATCAACGAGTTGCGAAAGAGCAGGAGGTCGGGCCCCAGCAGATCCGCGATGACATCCACCACGGCGGAGCGGAGCCCCAGTTCGGCGAAGAGGTCGTCGCCCTCTACCAGCCCATCTATCTTGCGGATGCCGTCGCCGGGGTGGGCCACCGCCAGCTCTCCCCGCTGCACGCGCGGCTCCACCTGCACCCGCAGCTTCTCCGTGGAGCGCCCGCCGTGCGTGTATGCACGTATACGCTGAGTCAGCGCCTCCACGTCGGCGGAGGAGAGGAGGCTCTCAACCACCACGTAGCCGTCGGTTCGATAGGCCTGGACCTGTTCCTGAGTAAGCATCGCTTACCTCCGCCGCGCCATAACGCACATCGTGTGGCGGGAACCTTCCGCTTGGGGCGCCCCTGCTCCTCCCACGGTGTTAGGCTGTAAGCACGGCGGAGGCACATAACGGATCGGCATCTCCTGGGCGCTATAAGGAGGATAACGCCCGGCTGTATTTGCATCGTAGAGCGCGCAGCCGATTGGCGGAGCGAGGAGGGGCGCACGGTAGAAACGAAGCAAGCCGGGAGTGAAATCCTCTTAAGTGCGCGGTCACGGCGCAAGGAGTTTCGTCGGAGCCGTCGCCATCCCTGGCGGGATAGTGGCGGGAGCTCGGCGACCAATACCTGTCGAGGAGTCACTCCCGGCTGGCTTCCGTTAGAGTGTCCGGCGGTATCAAGCCGCGTGGCCCTCCTTCGGAAGGAGCCCCCCGGCACCGGATCTGCATCCAGTGCCGTCAGGTTGTCACTGCTATCTTACGAGATGAACTCTCGCTTGTCAATACGTGTTTTCGGCCACTTTTTTCGCCCGGATCCGCCACCGCGCGAGGCCGCCCGCGTTCGTTGTGCCGGCGCTGCAGGAGAAGTCGCTCCACTCAGCCGAACCTCTCACGCGGGGTAAGATGGGCAAATCGCCCAGAGCGAGGAGGATTTGGGCCGTGCTAGGCTGCATAGCCGCACTGCTGTGGGTGGCTGCCGCCGAGCCATCGCTCCATTCGCCGGACCTCATGGCGGATTCACCGGTGGTCTTTCCGAAGGAGGGAGCGCTCCCCGCGCGCTTTCCTCCGGACCAGCCCGCGCGCGACTTTCGCGAGCCGGAACCGGGCACCTACCTCTTCAGCTCGCCGGAGCGCTCGCTCGCGCAGATTCGCGCCATCCAGGCGGCGATGCCGGCCGGCGTCATGCAGTTGCCCAGGCCGGATTGGAGCCATCTTGCGCAAACGCGGCGCGCGCTGACCCGCGGCGGGAGCCTGCGCATTGTCGCGCTGGGCGACAGCATAGTGAACGACGCCATGCGGAGCGGCTGGATTGCCCTGCTGCAAGAGGCGTATCCCTCGGCCGAGATCCGCTGCACCGTGGTGGTGCGGGGCGGAGGCGGCTGCCAGCACTATCGCGAGGAGGACCGCATCGGCAGACTGATCGCTCCGCTCGCTCCTGACCTGGTCCTGATTGGAGGAATCAGCCAGCGCTCAGTCGAGGACGTAGCGGAGGTTGTGCGCCAGCTCCGCGTGCGCCTCCCGAAGGTGGAGATACTGCTGGCAACCGGCGCCTTCGGCACGGCAGATCCGCGCGTGGCCGCGGAATTGGAGCAGGCGAATTGCTCGGGCACGGGCGACTACGGCAGGAAGCTGAGGGCTCTGGCGAGGACGGAGCGATGCGCCTTCGTGGACATGACCGCTCCCTGGGCGGAGTATATGCGCTCGGCACGGGTGCATCCGCACCTCTTCTACCGCGATGTGGTCCACGCCAACGAGTATGGCGAACAGGTGCTGGGAGCTATCCTCGCCGCCCGGTTCGGTGTGCGCACTTCTGTGGGGGCCGTCCAAAGTGAGAGGGAAGCGGCTGGGAAGGCGCGGTGAGGCTGTGCGGCATCCGCAAGACGCCACAAGCCAGCCCTGGAGAGCACCATGAAGCGAACAGCCGAGCGATTGGCGGCCGTGCTCCTCTCCTCGGTGTGCGTTGCGTCGCCGGCGCAAGCCGCGCCGCAATCACCCGCCGGCCGCGCGGGCCATCGCGCTGTACTGGCGGCCGGCGCGCCGATGCAAGGTGGGCATCCTCCAGCGTCCGGCAACGCCGCCAGGAGCGCTCCTGCGCCGGCCGCTCCGGAGATCGTGCGGACCCTCAACATCCGCTACGCCAGCGTGCCGGGAGCGGCGCCCAGCCTGACCTCCCTGGACATCTATGCGCCAAAGGAGGCGCGCGGCCTGCCGGTCGTCATCTACATCCACGGCGGAGGCTGGACCACCGGCGACAAGGCGAGAGTGGCCGCGAAGCCGGCCTATTTCACCGGCCGCGGCTGCGTCTTTGTGAGCATCAACTACCGGCTGCGGCCTGCCGTTGACCTGCTGACCCAACTGCAGGACAGCGCGAATGCCATCGGTTGGGTGGCCAGGCACATCGGGGGGTACGGCGGCGATTCCGAACGCCTCCATCTCATCGGGCACTCCGCCGGAGCGCACCATGTGGCCATCCTCGCGACCAATGAGCGGTTCCTGAACAGGGCCGGCGTGGAGCTCGCGCGGCTGAAGAGCGCGGTCGTGCTCGATACCCAGGCGCTCGATGTTCCCATGCTGATGCGCGGCAACGTAAATCCGATCTATCAGCAGGCCTTTGGGCGCGACGCGGCGCTGTGGGAACAGGCCTCGCCGCTGCACCACGTGGCAAGGGGGAAGGGCATTCCACCATTTGCCCTCGTCGTGGCGGAGAATCGAATTCCCAAGCTTCGGCAGGCGCGGGCCTTTCAGAAGGCGCTCCGCGAGGCGGGCATCCGCTGCGAGCTGATAGAAGCGCCGCAGCACACGCATGCCTCGTTGAACAGGGCCATCGGCGTGCGGTCCGACCCCGTTACCAGGGCATTGGAGCGCTTCTATTCCAGCCTGTTGGCCGGAGCAGGAGAGCGGTGAATGTGCCGAGAAGGCGCGCGGTGGCAATAACCGACCCGTGCGCATCTGGGGCGGTACTTCGGAAGTGTATGGGCGAGGTTGCCGGCGGAGGCTTCCGCCACGCAGCGCGTTACCTAAGGCCGACGGGCTTTGCGCAATCTCTACTGCGTCCGGGTTGCCTTCTCGATCTTGGCCCACGTGTCGCGCAGGGTCACCGCGCGGTTGAACACCGGCCTGCCGGGGGCCGTATCGCAATCGGCGCAGAAGTAGCCCAGCCGCTCGAACTGGTAGCGTGCACCGGCGGGCGCGCCGGCCACGGAGGGCTCCACGAAGCCGTGCACTACCAGCAGCGAGTCCGGGTTCAGGTTGGCGAGATAGGTCTGGCCGGGAGGCGCGTCATCGGGATCGGGAGTCTTGAAGAGGTGATCGTAGAGCCGAAACTCGGCGGGCACGGCGGCGTTTGCCGAGAGCCAGTGGAGCGTGGCCTTCACCTTGCGGCCGTCCGGCGCATCGCCGCCGCGCGTGGCCGGATCGTAGGTGCAGCGGAGCGCGATCACCCTGCCCTCTGAATCCTTGACGGCCTCCTCGCAGCGGATAAAGTAGGCATTGCGCAGGCGCACCTCACGGCCCGGCGCGAGACGATAGTACTTCGGGGGCGGCTCTTCCCGGAAGTCGTCACGCTCGATGAAGAGCTCGCGTGAGAAGGGCACCTTGCGCGTTCCCGCGGCCGGATCTTCGGGATTGTTGATGACGTCGAGCTCCTCCCCCTCGCCTTCTGGATAGTTCGTCAGGATGACGCGAAGGGGATCCAGCACGGCCATGGCGCGCGGCGCGCGGCGATTGAGGTCCTCGCGCAGGCAGTCCTCCAGCATGGCCACATCCACGAGGCTGTCCGTCTTGCTCACGCCGATGCGCCGGCAGAACTCCCGGATGGCCTCCGGAGTGTAGCCGCGGCGCCGCAGTCCCGCGATGGTGGGCAGGCGCGGATCGTCATATCCGCTCACGTGTCCGCCGTTTACCAGTTCGATGAAGCGCCGTTTGCTCATCACCGTGTACGTCATGTTGAGGCGGGCGAACTCTATCTGCCGCGGATGGTAGATGCCCAGTTGGTCCAGGAACCAATCGTAGAGCGGCCTGTGGATCTCGTACTCCTGGGAGCAGAGGGAATGGGTGATGCCCTCGATGGAATCCTCCAGACCGTGCGCCCAATCATACGTGGGGTAGATGCACCACTTCTTGCCCTGCCGGTGGTGCTCCGCATGCAGTATTCGGTACATCACGGGATCACGCAGCAGGATGTTCGGCGAGGACATATCTATCTTGGCGCGCAGTGTGCAGGCTCCGTCTGGAAACTCTCCGGCGCGCATGCGGGCAAAGAGGTCCAGATTCTCTTCCACGCTCCGATCGCGGTAGGGGCTGGGGATGCCCGGCTGTGTGAGGGTGCCGCGGGTGGCGCTTACCTGCTCGGGCGAGAGGTCGCACACATAGGCCTTGCCCTTGCGGATGAGGTCAATGGCCCACTCGTACATCTGCTCGAAGTAGTCGGAGGCGAAGAAGAGGCGGTCCTCCCAATCCGCGCCGATCCAGCGGACATCCTCGATGATGGCCTCCACGAATTCCTTCTCCTCGCGGAGCGGATTCGTATCATCGAAGCGGAGGTTGAACTTGCCGCCGAACTCCAGCGCAATCCCGTAATCAATCCAGACCGCCTTTGCGTGACCGATGTGCAGATAGGCATTCGGCTCAGGCGGAAAGCGTGTGTGGACCCGATCGAAGCGGCCGGTCCGGAGGTCCTCGCGGATCGCCTCGCGTATGAAATCCGTCTGTACTTCGCGCTCGTCCTTCATTCGTGCTCCCTGGCGATGCGCGCGTGCGTGGGACCGAGGTTCATAGCGTCCATCTCATGCCGCGCAGACGCAGTATACCGCCCGCTGCCGGTGGCGCGGCGATCGAGGAGCATGCGGCTGCCCACATGCGGGGCGACTGCCTCAGGGATGGTTACGCGTGCCTGATCTACAGCATGGCTCGGAAGTAATCCACCGCGGCGCGGATGTTGGCGCGGCGCTCTTCCATCGAGTACTTGCCGAGGGACTCATCCTCCAGGCAGAGATCGCGATCGTAGCCGGCCGCCTTCAGCAGTCCCACCACGCGGGCATGGTCAATATCGCCTTCCGGAATGGGACACACGTACTGCTCGTACCCATAGCCAATCTCGCGCTCCACGTTGCGCATCTCTTCCGGATAGGCGATGTTCTTGATGTGGGTGTGTTTGGCCAGCGGCGCGAACTGCTCGAGAATCGCATAGACGCGGTCCAGTGGATGCCCGCGCCAGTAGAAGTTGCCCGTATCCATTGTCAGTCCCAAACGGGGCGAGCCGACGCGGTCCATGAGGCCGGTGAGAAAGGCAGGGTCGTTGCCCTGGAATCCGTGGTTTTCGATGCCGAGGTCCACGGGCACGCCCTCGGTTCGGGCAAGTATCTCGCGGATTGCGGCAGCAACAATCTCCTGCCGCTGCTCCAGCGGAATGTCGCGCTCGCCATGCATGATGGCGTCAATGCGCACTGCGGGCGCGCCGAGCTCCTTGGCCACGTGCACGGTGCGCACCGCCCAGGCAATCTCCACATCCCTATCGGGCGCATTGAAGTTGTTGGGCATCAGCAGGGCGCTCACGCGGACGCCGGCGGACCTGCACTGCGCTTGCAGCGCCTCCACGCCTTCGTCGGTATCAATCTTCACAAAGTCGCCGGCATCGGGCGAAACCGCCCGAACGCGGTACTCGCGGTCCACTGCCAGCTCGACCGCGTCGAGGCCGTAGTGCCGCAACCCCTCGTCCAGCCGATTGAACCCAGTGGCCAGGACAATATCGTCGCGTATGGAGATGTACATGCGGAGTGGTCCTTTCGGTTCGGCCGCCATCGCGCCATTCCCATGGTCGCGCGGCCGCCGCGCAGGGCGATAGTTCCACAGAGGAAGGGCGCGGTCCTGCGCCTGGGGGCGGGTTTCGCCATGTCTCCGTTTTGGTTATACTGCGGCCGCTTTAGTCGGACTACGCCGAATCGGAGGCCGGATTGCGAGACGAGAGACTGCCACGATGGGCGCCCAGGGTGGCGCAACACCTCATCAGCCGCTTGTACGAGAACGACGCCCGCCAGATCTACGACTCCGAGCTGATAGACGAGGTGGGTTACGCGCTCCTTGCGCGATGCGAGTCGTTTCTGGCGGCCAACCGGGCTCGCAAGGGCGATATCCGCTGCCCATGGTGCCAGGCGAGAGTAGAGAAGCAGGAGCATCTGCAGTGTGCTTGCGGATGGGCCCTGCCCTGGGCGGACTATTTCCGCACAATCCAGCACAAGCAGCTCTCCGGCGCGGAGCCGGTGCTGCAGCTCTTCGAGGAGTACGTGCGGTCGTTCGACGGCGCGCGGAGCTTGAAGGAGAAGGTGCTGCTGATTGATCGGCTGATACACGGCTTCCACAGGTTTTACAAGTCCGATGCGCCCACGCGGCCAGTGGCAGTGAACCTTATCGAGGGACGTCTGGGCGAGGTCGTTGCCTTCCTCGATGAACTTAGCGCCGGCGAAACGGGCACACCAGGAACGGCAGAGACGCGCGCGGAATGGGAACGCGGCATCGCGGCGAACGCACACTGGTATCCCTCGCGCCGCGGACTCGGCTCTGAACCATGACTCCACGAGAGGTCATCCAGGCGAACCTCGCAGGGAGCGCCGCGCCGCGTATCGGCATGAACTTCGATCGCGGACGGTGGAACGACCTGCACATGCGCGGTCCGGATGCCTCCAGCGCGTGGTCTCAGCGCGTGTGGTCGGATGGTCGTTTTGAGTATTACGACGACCCGTGGGGCAACGTATGGCGGCGCATGCCGGGCATGTCGCAGAAGGGCGAGATAGACCGGCCCGCCCTGCCGGATTGGTCCGACCTGCCCAAACTGAGACTGCCGGACTTTGGCGACCCTGGCCGCTACCGTACGGCACGCGAGGCCTTCGCGAGGGACACGGCGCTCTATCGCGTGGGCTTTCTGCCGGGCTTCCCGTTCGATATTTGCCGCTACCTGCGCAAGATGGAGATCTACTTCCAGGACCTGCATCTGGAGCGCTCCCATGTGGATCGCCTGCACGGCATGGTAACGGACCTCCTGGAAGAGACCATCGCGCGATGGGCGGAGGCCGGGGCCGACGCCGTGATGTTCGGCGAGGACTGGGGAGTGCAGGATCGCCTGCTCATTCGGCCCGAGATGTGGCGGGAAATCTACAAGCCGCTCTTCGCACGGCTTTGCGGCGCGGCACGCTCGCGCGGCCTGGCCGTCATCATGCACTCGTGCGGGTATGTCTGGGACATTCTGGGCGATCTGGCGGAGGTCGGGGTGAACGCGATGCAGTTCGACCAGCCCGCGCTCTATGGGCTCGATCGGCTGAGCCCCAGGCTGCGCCTGCTCGGGTTGGCGCTCCACGCCCCCGTGGATATCCAGCGCGTGCTGCCGACAGGCGAGCGCGAAACCATCGAGGAGGAGGCACGTCGCATGGTTGCGCTCTTTGAAGGCAGGTTCATCGCCAAGAACTACCCGGATCTGCACGGCATCGGCGTGGAGGAGGAGTGGGACCAATGGGCCTATGCAGTCTTCGCAGAAGCCGCGGGCAATCCGCGGGAGGAACCGCACCATGGCTAAGCGGGCCGTGGTACTCCTGAGCGGCGGATTGGATTCCGCCACGACGCTGGCGGTTGCCCGCCAGGAGGGCTACGAGACGTACGCTCTCACTATCCGTTACGGTCAGCGCCACGCCGTGGAAGCGGAAGCCGCGCTGCGGGTGGCCTCCGCGCTTGGCGCGGCGCGCCATGCCTTTCTCGATATTGACTTGCGCCAGTTCGGCGGCTCCGCCCTGACCGATGACATCGCCGTGCCGCGCGGACGTTCCGCCGAGGAGAT
>CAZGLN010000026.1:0-4672 GCA_964526545.1 uncultured Chthonomonadales bacterium | reverse complement strand
CCTCGCGCTCGCCCTCGCGTGGGCCGAGGCGCTTGGCGCGTTCGACCTCTTCATCGGAGTCAACGCGCTCGACTACAGCGGCTATCCGGACTGCCGCCCTGCATTCATTGCGGCCTTCGAGGGGCTGGCCAATCTGGCCACGCGCGCGGGCGTGGAGGGCGAGGGCCAATTCCGCATCCATGCTCCCCTGATCAACTTGACCAAGGCGGAGATTATTCGGCTTGGCCTCTCGCTGGGCGTGGACTACAGCCTGACTCACTCTTGCTACGATCCGCTTGGCGATGGCACGCCCTGCGGGGAGTGCGACTCGTGTCAGCTCCGCAGGCGCGGATTCCGCGAGGCCGGTATCGAGGACCCTCTGCGCTACGCCGCCGAGTAGATGCAGGGGGTGGCTACTGCTGTTGGCGTAACTGCCCGCGCCTGCGTAAGGGGAGGCGACCGGCGATGCTCTTCGCCACGTCGCGCGCTTCCGTGAGCGACTCGCGGTAGAGCCGCGCAACCTGGGCGCGGTTCGGCTTCTGTCCGAGCGCGTACAGCCTTCGCAGGGCCTCTCCGAGCGCCACCGTGCCGGCATAGGCGATGGCGCCGCGAGCCGCCACACCCACGCCGCCCGGCACCACGGCCACAAGCTGCCGGGCAAGCGCGCGCCAGCCGAAAGCATTGCCCAGAAGCGGTGCGAGGTCCGGCGAACGCGACGTGAGATCCAGCGGGAGGTTGTGGGCAGCCGCCAGGCGGAAGAGCATCATGGCCTGGTTCTTCGCCAGGATGACAATATCGCCGATGGCGGTGGTAGGCAGCAGGATGGCGAGGGGAGGGATGACGCCCGGCAGGGCATTGAGCATGGCGAACTCGGCGTTGGCGACCGCCGTCTCACGAATCACCCGGCGGGAGACCTCTTCCCGAAATCCCGGAAAACGGCGGGCCAGACTGAGCGCCAAATCGGGCCGGTCATCCAGCACGTGGGCAACAAGCGGCTCCCATCCGCCCACCTGGCTCAGGCTGTACACGGCGGACCCGGCGGATGCACCGGCGCGGGCGGCTCCCGCATCAATAACAACATCGAAACTGCCGCTCTCGGTCGGGAAGCCATCGTCGGGCGAAAGGGAGTTGAAGACGCGCACTTCCGGAAAGGCGGCGAGCTCCCCATCGTCCGCGTAGAGCGCTCTGAGCACGGGGAGACGGTCCTGCTCCGGGCCCACCACGGCGAGAGCCACAGGCGCGCGGGCCTCCTTGGCGATGGCCTGCACCGAGACCGCCTTGATGATGTTCCAGAACGATTTCGCGCGATCCACCTTCGCCATGTCGGGCGCCTCCCGTTGAGCGTACCCTCAGTACGGCCGCCGTCGTGCAGACGTTTCGCGGCATGCGTTCCGGAGTTATGCTATAATGGTGGGCTGTGCCCGGCGGGCGTTGCCCGCCGGTTAGTTTTCGCGCCATCGCCGCAAGGCTTGAAGGCACCCGGGGAGCAGGTCGGCTGCTTCGTCCGGCAGAGAGGGCAGTTACTATGAAACGAACATATCAACCGAAGCGCCGGCGGCATCTGCGGGTCCACGGTTTTCGCAAGCGGATGTCCACCAAGGACGGGCGCAACGTGCTGCGTGCGCGCAGGCTGAAGGGGCGGCATCGGCTGACGGTAAGCGGCTAGCCGCGCGGGCGACCGCCATGCGGAGAGGGAGCCGCGGCCTCAATGCTTCCGAAGTCGGCCCGTCTGCGAAGCAGCAAGGATATTCGCCGGGTATATGCCAGTCGCAGATGCGCCTCGGGCGGTCTCCTGGCACTTCATTGGCGGCCATCTGGACTGGAGAGCACGCGGGCGGCTTTCACGGTGGGTAAGAAGGTGGGAGGCGCCGCGAAGCGCAACCGCGTGCGCAGGAGACTGCGCGAGGCGTGCCGTGCCTGGCTGCCTAGGATCCGGCCGGGCCTGGACATCGTGATAGTTGCCCGAGCGGCGGCGGCCGCCGCGCCCTTCGCGGAGCTTGAGTGTGAACTGACAAGGCTGCTGCGGGGCTCTGGCCTGGTGAAGGATGAGGGCGCCGATGCGGCGTCTGCTGATTTTCCTGATTCGGCTATATCAGCGAACTAGCCGGTTTCGTCCGGCGGTCTGCCGGTTCGAGCCGACCTGTTCGGAGTACATGGCGCAGGCGATACTGCGGCATGGCGTCATCAAAGGCGTTGGCCTGGGTCTGTGGCGCCTGATGCGTTGCAACCCGTTCTGCCGCGGCGGGTATGACCCAGTGCCTCTAACGAGGCGCAAGAGCGGCGCTTGAGGAACTCGATGCACTTTTCATGCCGTTGGTTGCTCGCGACCTGCGCGGTTGCCTGCTTGTTTGTTGGTCTCTCCCCCGCCGTGCGGGCGCAGTCCGAGCCGCCGCCCGTCTCCTCCACTCTCGATCCGGCCCGCGCGACGGACCTTCTGGCGCGCGCGAAGGAGCTGCGCGCCGCAGGCAAATCCGCCGAGGCCCTCAGTGAGCTTCAGCGCGTGTGGGACGAACAGCGCATGGCCAACCCCACTATCGCCGCGCAGGCCCGGTTCCTCCGCGCGGAGATCTACGAGGCGGAGAGCCGCAAAGCCGAGGCGATGGGCGAGTACCACGTGGTGGCCCGGGAGTACGGCGGGCGCATCCGTGAGCTGGCGGCCGAGGCCCTCTACCGGGGCGGCCTCTATGCCTTCAAACGCTACGGCAGTCCAGAGGAGATACAGCGGCAGGGTCTGGATGCCGCGTGGCAGTTCTGGAATCAGCTCCGCAACGAGTACAAGGACACCGAGGCCTACCGGAAGGCAACCGCTCCCACCCCGACGGAGCCCGAGGGCGCGCTGGCCGCTCTCATGAAGGCCATTGACACCAGGAACTCCAAGGATTGGAAGTACCAGGTCATCCATGCGATGGTTCGCATTACCGGCTCCAATCCCACCTACAGTTACGGCCTGGCTCTCATCCTTCTGGCGGCTCTCGTGAAGCTGCTGCTCTTCCCGCTCTCGCTCAAGCAGTATGCCTCTATGCGCGAGATGCAGCGCATGCAGCCGCTCATCAAGGAGCTGCAGAAGAAGTACAAGGGCCAGGAGCTGCAGCAGCAGGTGATGGCGGCCTATAAGGAGCACGGCGTCAGCCCCTTCGCAGGCTGCTGGCCGATGCTGATTCAGCTTCCGTTCCTCATCATGGTCTTCACGGCAGTACGCGAGTATGAGATTGCTTTCAGCAGCGGCCACTTTCTCTGGATAGGCAGCTCGCTGGCTCAGAACGCGCCGAACTTCTTCGGCCAGAGCTTGATCGGCGCGAACCTGGCGCAGCCGGATATCCCGCTCCTGGTGCTCTACGTCATCTCGAACTACGTCACCATGCGGCTGACGCCAACCACCGATCCGCAGCAGCAGCAGCAGCAGAACACCATGGCACTCTTCACCTCGGTGTTCTTCTTCTACATGTTCGTCACGCAGAAGTGGTCGTCGGCGTTTGTGCTCTACTGGTTCGCCATGAATATCTTTTCCATCTGGCAGCAGTATGAGTACATCTACAAGCCGCACAAGGAGCGGATGGCGGCGGGTATCGCGGCCCCGGCACCCAGCGCCGCCGGCGGCAACGGAACGCCTGCCAATGCGGAAGTGGCGAAGCCTATCGCGGCGGCTCCAGCCACCCGGGTGAAGCCGCGCAAGAAGCGCAAATAGAGGAGCGAGTGGAGGTCTGGATGACAACGGAGCAGGTTCCGGGATGCGAGGAAGCGTGCGAGGTATTGCGGTCCATCTTCGAGGCGGGAGGGATGCAGATAGAGCCGCGGTGCCTGGGCGAGCAGGATTCGTACCTGCATATAGACCTCACCGGCCCTGACGCGGCAGAGACCTTCGCATCGCACGGCCGCATGCTCGATGCGCTGCAGTACCTTACGAATCTCATCCTGGGCCGTCGCGGAGTGCATGTGCGCGTGGTGCTGGATTCCGAGGGCTTTCGCAAGCGGCGCGAGGAGGTACTCACCGCCATGGCCCTCAAGTATGCCGACGAGGTGAAGGCGCGGCAGGAGGAGTGTGAGTTCGACCCGATGCCTCCCCATGAGCGCCGCATCATCCACCGCGTGCTTTTGGACGATGAGGGTGTGCGTACGTATAGCGAAGGCGAGGAGCCGGACCGCCGCGTGATCATCGCGCCTCGGTAGCCGGCCGCCCCATTCCTCGGGCTCTCCTTGCCAGCGTCAACAGCCCGCGCAAGCGCCGCCAGGGCGAGAGCGGTACCCGATGGCCAAGACCAGTAAGAGCGCAAATAGGTGCGTCTACTGCGGGAGCGAGGGACCGCTCACGGTGGATCATGTGGTGCCCATCTCCCGCTGGCGCGAGTTCGGAGTGCGCCGCATGGTCCTGGACAACAAATCGAACCGCGTGTGGGCCTGTCTGCCATGCAACCATGCGAAGGGCTCCATGAGCCCGCAGGAGTGGTTCGAACGTCACCCGGATTATCGTGAGCGCTTCCTGAAGGAAGCCAAGTACCTCTCCGACACCGTGAAGAGGATCGCAGGGCTCCTTTAGCAGCACGCTGCGCCGGCAGCCTTCTCCAGGCACGTACTCTGGGCGCAGAACTTCCACTTCCCCGATTTCGCGGTTCCTTTCGCCCTCTTCCGGTCTCTTAAGTGGCGACCTGACTGCGCGCCCTCTTCGATGCTTGCCCGAAGGCGGTCCGCACCCCGC
>CAZGLN010000025.1:20550-22224 GCA_964526545.1 uncultured Chthonomonadales bacterium | reverse complement strand
TAGGGTTTGTGTTTCTCCGGACTCGCGATGAACCGCACAACTTCCTGGCTGCCGGTGATTGCGGGGATGCTCCCGCTGAGTGGGCTCATCGGCCCGCCAGAGCAAGCCGCGAGCGCCGCGCAGAAAATGGCAAGCAAGGATCCAGGCATCGCGAGACCTCCCGTCGCGCTCTCCCAATCTCCGCCAACAAGAGCACGCGATGTTACTGGTTTCGGCGATGGTCCGGGGTCTCCTGCGCGGAGACAGTGGGCCGCATACTGCGGGTTCCTAGCGGTGCGGAGCGGCTTAAGCCGGTGCCCGCGCGGGGCCGCCCAGGGATCCGACACCGAATGGCCGGACGAGCGGCTACGCGGCGTCCCCGCGCAGAAGCCGCTCCAGTTGGATCGCGGGGCATACGTGCCCGCGAAGGTAGTCGGTCAGGTTGGTGGCCGCCATCCGGATGCGCCTCTCGACCTCGGCATCCAGGCACCGGCCCTCTGTGTCGAAAACCTTCTGCACGTTGGCCACGGAGACCGGGAGCGGCAGCGCGATCGCGCCGACGTGCGCGCAGACCCCGCGCAGATGCTCCAGCGATTTGATGGCGCCGATGGCGCCCGCGGCCACTCCCAGAAGGGAGACCGGCTTGCCGGAGAGCGCGGAGGGGAAGCCCAGGTTCTCAATCACCAGCTTCATCACACTGCTGAAGCTGCCGTGATACTCCGGAGTTGCCAGCACCACGCCGGCGGCACGCGCCACCGTTTCCCGCAGTCTCACGGCTCCGTCGCCCTGCGCGGGCATGCCGGGCAGCGCGAGGCCCAGTTCCGCCGGATCCACCATCTCCACAACAACACCCGGCTGGCGCGAGAGCTCCTCCGCGGCCAGCGCCGCCGCCATGCCGGTGTAGTTGCCGGGCCGCACGCTGCCCTTGATGATGGCGATGGAGAGAGTATCAATTTCTGCCATGTCCGCGCTCCTTTCTGAGTGCGCCCTCCGAGGATGAATGCGTACTGGGCCATACTTCGCGGCGCCTCGGCTGCATTCCCAGAACCACCCGTATTGTGGATGGATACGCCGGCGGACGCCGGGCCGCTGGAACCCTCTCCTCCATCGCGGCGGTATCGGGCAAGGGAGAGGCGGGCCTTCAGGCGAACATATCCGCGACGGCTGTGCCTTTTCGTGGCCAGGCGGCTCTGCTTTCCATCTTCCCTGCACGGATTGCCCACTCCAGGAGACCCCGCGCTCATGAGCAGCCACACTCCAGAGATTCCCAAACGCTACGGCACCGGCCTTCTCGGCGGGCTGCTGCCGCGTGATGAACGGTGGTTGGTGGCAACGATGCCCGCGCCCTGGGCGCTGGCGCGCGCGCAGTTTGCCGCCGATCCTCCGCTGCTCCACATGGTCTCCACCATGGCCGAGGAGGAGGTCGAGGCCGCCACCGCGGCTCTGCCGCCTCTGGATGGCGTGCTGGGCATCGGCGGCGGCTCCTGCATGGACTTCGCAAAGTACGTGGCCTGGCGCCGCGGGATCCCCTGCGTGCTGGCGCCCAGCATCGTGAGCGTAGATGCCTGCCTCACGGACGCGGCCGCAGTGCGCAGGGAGGGGCGCGTGCACTACCTGGGCCACGTGGTGCCCCGCGAAGTTGTGGTGGATTTCGACCTCATCTGCAAGGCCCCGCCGGAACTGAACCGCGCGGGC
>CAZGLN010000025.1:16830-20442 GCA_964526545.1 uncultured Chthonomonadales bacterium | reverse complement strand
TGACGGAACGCCGCGATGGCGCCGAGCCACGGCGCAACGCCACCCCGGTCGGTGTGCGCGTGCTGTTGGAGCTGTTTCAAGCGGAGGTGACGCTCTGCAATCGGATGGGCAGCAGCCGGCCGGAAGAGGGCAGCGAGCACTTCTGGGCCTACAACCTGGAGTACCGCACGCGGCGCGCCTTCGTGCATGGCGACCTCATCGCGCTGGGCATCCTCCTGATGTCGGCTTTGCAGGAGAACGATGTTGTCGGCATCAAGGCGCGCATTCGCGAGATCGGACTGCGCCACACAGCGCGTGGGCTGGAGTTGGACCACGGCACGCTTGTGGAGAGCCTGGTTTCGGCCCGCGCCTACGCGGAGGAGGACGGTTTGAACACGAGCATTCTGAACTTTCGGCCGATTGACCACACGCTCGCACGGGCGTTGATCATGGAGGCGGAATAGGCCATGCGGGCCTTGACCACGCGAGGAGAGGCGGCGAGTCGCGCCATCGCAGGGGTACTGCTCATGCTTATCGCGGGTATTCCGCCGGATGCGGTGCAGGCCGGTGAGATTGTCGGCGTCACGGTAACCCCTCACGTAATCGCCGAAGAGATGCGCTACCGGCGAGGCCGCGAGGGAGGGTTAGCCGCGCGCGTGCAGCTCTTCGTGCGGGGGGCGGCCGCCTCGCCAAAGTTCGAGGGCAAATCGCCCGCCGAGCTGCTGCAGGCCGGCCAGTGGGCCTGGCACGACCTCGCTGCCGCCCGGCCTGCTCCCGAGGGCGCGCTCAGCGTCTGGACCTTCAACGGCAAGGCGGAGCGGTGGGGTGTTGGCCAGGCCTTCTCGGTTGAGGCGGAGGGCCTGCGGCCCAAAAGAGTGCGCATTGCGAAGCCCGAACGCTGGGTCTCCGCGCTCACCTTCCTCTCAAGCAACGGCGGCGTGGAGCCCGACACGCTGGTGGCGCACTTCGCCAACGAGACTTCCCGCGCCTTTCGCGTAACCCGCCTGCGCTTCTGGCTTCCGAGGGAGGGCGCCACGTGGCAGACCCTCTGGCCGCGGCCGCCCTTCGCGGTCAACGCGCATGTGCCCGCGCATGACAAGGGGTATCTCAAAGTCAGGGTGGACCGCCTGCCGCTCACGTACGCGGCGGTGGAGTTCACCACCAGCGCGGGCACGCTCTGGGCGCACCTGCGCATCAAGCGCGAGGTTTTCGATATCAGCGGCGGATGGGTGGGCGATCACGTGCGCCACGAGGCCTTCCTGCGGCTGCTCTCGCGCCTCCATGTGAATACGGCGCATATCGGCGCGGTCGCCGGCTACACGGACAATCCGGCCCTTTACAATCGCTACCCGCTCAAGCTCTTCAACAAGCTCGCGCCCATCGCGGAGTTCGATACGCCGGAGTGGCTGCCCAAAATCCATGCGGTGGAGTTTCTGGGCGAACCGCAGTACGGAGGCGGACGGCCGGTGCCTCCGCAGGAGGTATTCGACCAACTGCTGCCCTACCGGCCCAGCCGCCTGCCAACCACCGTTACCCACAGCGAGGAGCGCATCTGGCGCTGGTACGCGGGCCTCTCGGACTACCCGCATTACGATGCCTACCGTGTTGTCGCGCCTTCCGCCGACCAGTGGACGCTCTATGACCGCTGGGGAGGGCGCAGAATACGCTGGGGCGCACCGCTGGAGACAATCGGCGATATGTGCCGGTCGCTGCGTGAGCTGAACCGGCCCGTGCCTTGCGCTTATTGGTCGCAGGGCCCTCACCATGGCTGGAGCAATCCGCTGGATGGGCGCGCCCGCAGATCTCCCACCCCCGACGAGCTCCGCGCACAGGCCCTGCATGCGCTCGCCACGCGCATCACTTCGCTCTACTGGTTCAACTTGAGTCTTCGGTCGTTGCTGGCCTTTCCGGATACGTGGGACGAGATGACCCGTATCGGCCGCGAGATTCGCATGCTGGAGACCTTCTACCTGGAGGGCGATGCTTACAGGTTCGAACGGCGGAAGAGGGCGGACGGCGCACCGGACTGGGATCTGGCCAGTATCGCCGCTCCGGAAGCCGCCCTGCTCTTCGCGCTGGATACGGCCTACACGGCAAGCCCTACCGAGAATGTCTTCGTGTTCGGCGCCCCTCGCCCGGCCAGGTTCGCCTTCGACCTTCCAGCCTGGCTGCGCCGTCCTACGGAGGTCTTCCGTGTAGATGCCGAAGGCACGCACAGTGTGACGTGGCGGGCAACCGCGAAGGGCGTGGAGATCGAGGACACACGCAGCCGAGACGCTATCTATGTGGCAGCCAAGAGCCCTGCCGTGAAGCGCCGGATAGAGGAGATTCGAAAGAAGGCGCTGGCCCATGAAGCGGCACATCCCGTGGACATGGCTACGCTTCAGGCGCTTCTGGCGCGTTAGCGTGAGGCACAGCCGCCGCTCACTAAGTGCGAGGACCTGGAGAGGAGGCCCGCGATGCCACTTGCCCGAAGAGAACTGCTCGGCGCAGCCCTTTGCGCTCCCATGACGGCGCTGGCGCGGGACGAACCTGCGCTGAGCGAAGTGGACCGCTATCCCTACGTGCTGGGCACGCAGACCATCGGGCAGAGCTACGGTTTCACCCGCAAGCCGCGCCTGCTGGAGACGGCCGAGGCTATCCGCCGCATGGGCGCCAACACCATCAAATTCGCGATGGGCGCTTCTTCCTTCGGCTATACCGGCGGCTTCCGCAACGTGCCGAACCGGGACGGCTCCATCCGAACGCTGGAGGACCTCGCGGCGCGCGAGCCCACGCATCGCGCGGTCCTGGACATGCCCTTTGCGCATACCCAGCTCTGGGTCTACCCGTTCGGCAGCGGCCCCCTCAACGCCTCGCGCCAGGAGTACGAAGAGATCTATCACCTCACGCGGCATCTGCTGCGAACATACAGCGGCACGGGCCGCAGGTTCTACCTGGGCCATTGGGAGGGCGATTGGACCCTGCTTGGGCACACCGACCCCACGCGAGACCCGGATGAGAACGCCATACGCCGGATGATCGCCTGGATCAACCTGCGCGGCCAGGCCATCCGCGATGCCAGGACCGACGAGCCTCACCATCACGTGGAGGTACTCCACTACATCGAGGTCAATCTGGTGGAGAAGGCCATGCGCGGCAGGCCGACGGTAACCAACTCCGTGCTGCCGCATACGCCCGTGGATTACGTCTCCTACTCCTGCTACGATAGGCAGCAGGGCGATCTTGCGGCTGCCCTGGACTACGTGGAGGCCCGCGTGCCCGGTGCGGCCGTGCCTGGAGCGCGGCGCACGTTCGTGGGCGAGTATGGCTTTCCCGCCGAATCGCACTCACCGGAGCAGCAGGACGCTCAGGCGCGGCGCGTGCTGCGGACGGCGCTGGAGTGGGGCTGCCCCTTCGCGCTCTACTGGGCCTTCTACTGCAACGAGCAGCGCCCCGACGGCACCCGGCGCGGGTTCTGGATGATAGACGACAAGGGCCGAAAGCAGCCCATCTACGAAACGCACCGCCGGTACTATCGGGAGGCACGTGCCTTTGTGGCGGACTTCCAACGCCGGCACCGCCGCGTGCCTACACGCCAGGAGTTCACCAGCCAGGCCCTGCGGTGGCTCGCGGAGCCGACCGCCAAGACAT
>CAZGLN010000025.1:12241-16816 GCA_964526545.1 uncultured Chthonomonadales bacterium | reverse complement strand
GCTTCCAGTGGAAGAGCACCGCGATGACCCCGCGCGAACGCGTGCTCGCGGCCATAAACCGCAAGACTCCCGACCGCACACCCCGCGACTTCTGGGCGGAACCGCCTGCCCTCAAGCGTTTGCTCGATTTTGTGGGCCACGCCGATGAGGAGAGGCTGCTAAGCGGACTCGGCGTGGATATCCGCCGAATCAAGGCGGGCGAGCCGGAGCCAGTGGAAGAGGCCGGAGGAGTACTGCGCAACCTGTGGGGCGAGCGCTACATCTTGCGTGACACTCCGTGGGGACCGATGCGCGAGGACCTGCCCGGCGCGCTGGCACGGGCCCAGAGTCGGGCCGAGCTGGAGCGCTTCCCTTGGCCAACACCCGACCAGTTTGACTACGGCCATATCGCCGCACAGTGCGCGCGTTATCCAGATCATGCGCTGCTCTACGGTTTCGCGGACGTCTGGCAGCGGCCGGCGCTGGTGCGCGGCTGGGAGCAGTTCTTCCTCGACATGGTGGAGCGGCCCGAGTGGGCACACCTGCTCTGCCGCACCTTCACGGAGTTCTACAAGGAGGACTATCGGCGGGCGCAGCGGGCGGCCGGCGGACGCCTGGATCTCTTCCTGCTCATCAGCGATCTGGGCACGCAGCGCGGCCCGCTCATCTCCCTGCCGATGTTCCGAGAGTTCGCGGCGCCTTATCTGCGCGAGATGGTGTGCCACATTCATTCGCTTGGCGCGCGCGTGCTCTTCCACTCCTGCGGCGATGTGTTCCCATTCATCCCAGAACTCATCGAGACGGGAGTGGACATTCTGGACCCCATCCAACCCGTCTCGGCACGAATGAGTCCGGAGAACCTTGCCGCCCTTTACGGGGACCGCCTCTGCTTTCACGGGGGTCTGGACATGCAGAACTTGCTTCCCAGGGCCTCGCCGGAGGCCGTCCGCGCCGAGGCGCGGCGCTACCAGGCGACCCTGGGCGCACACGGCGGCTACATCCTGGCGCCCGCGCACCTCTTTCAGCCGGACGTGCCGCCCGAGAACATCCTCGCAATGTACGACGTGCACTGAATGAGGGCGCCCGCTGCAGGGATGAAGACAAGGCGTGTGCAATAGTCCCGTCCTATGCGCAGCCTGTGCTATCGCATCCTACCGAACGGGATCTCCTGCCTTCGCCCCGCCGGCCGGCTGGCGGTCGCGGCATGGGCGCTTCTTGCATGGGTGGGTGGCGCCGGCGGGCAGGATTTCACGGATCCGGCGCCGCCAAGAGTGCATCCCACCCCGGAAGGCGCGCGCTCGCCGGAACCCGTTGCCCGCGAAGGGCTGCGCTATCACGCCCCGCCGCGCCCGCTTGCCGCGGGCGCCGTAACACACGAGTGGCGGGCTTTTCTCGGTCCCTTGCACAGCCCTGCCTCCACCGAGCGGCCCCTGCTGGCTCGGTTTCCCCCGTCGGGTCCGCGGATGGTCTGGGAAATCACGAAGGGCGAGGGCTACGCCGCGCCCGCCGTGGTGCGCGACAGCGTGGTGCTCTTCCATCGCGTTGGGGATGAGGAGGTGGTTGAGCGCCTGCATGCCGAGACCGGCCGCCGCTATTGGCGCTTCGCCTATCCCACAAGGTACCGCGATCGCTATGGCTATAGCGGCGGACCGCGCTGCCAGCCGGTGAGCGATGGCGAGCGAATCTACACCTTCGGCGCCGAGGGCAAGCTCCACTGTCTCTGGCTGGAGACAGGCGAGGTCCTCTGGAGTCGCGATCTGCTGAAGGAGTTCGCGATTCCGCCCAACTTCTTCGGGGTGGGCGCCACTCCGCTGCTGGAAGAGGGCCGGCTCATCATCAACCTGGGCGCCCCGGGAGGCCCGTGCGTCGCTGCGTTCGATTCCCTCACCGGCAGGCTGCTCTGGGGAGCGGGCAAGGAGTGGGGACCCAGTTATGCCTCGCCCATTCCCGCCACGATGCATGGCACGCGTGTGATTCTGGTCTTTGCAGGAGGAGAGAGCAGGCCGCCCACCGGCGGGCTGATGGGGGTGGAGGCGGCGACCGGGAAGGTCCTCTTCACCTTTCCTTGGAGGGGCCAGCGCTACGAATCGGTGAACGCCTCTTCACCTGTCGTGCTTGGCAGCCGCGTCTTCCTATCGGAGTGCTACGGCAGCGGCGGCGTGCTGGTGGAGATCCAACCGGATTGGACTGTACGAACCGTTTGGAGGAGCCCAGGGCTGGGAACGCACTTCATGACGGCGGTAGTCCAGGGCGATTACCTCTACGGCATCCATGGACACGGTCCCCGCAACGCGCCGCTGGTCTGCCTGGATGTGCGTACGGGCGAAGAGAAGTGGCGACACGTGCCGGAGTGGACCGAGGCCATACCCTCGGAGGGAGGCGAACGGCGGGCGGCCCTCACTCCCGGCCTGGCCTCGCTTCTGCGGGTGGATGGCCGCGTACTGATGCTGAGTGAATACGGCCACCTCGTCTGGCTTGCGCTGGAACCTGGCGGTTACCGAGAGCTGGAACGCGCGCGACTCTTCCTTGCCCCGGAGAGCTGGACCATGCCGGTGCTAAGCCGCGGTCTGCTCTATGTGTGCCAGAACAACCGCGACTCGGATGGCAGGCCGCCCCGCCTGCTCTGCTACGACCTGCGCGGCGAGGAGCCTGCCCCTTCGGGTGCGGCCGCCCCGCCGCCCTAGGCGATTGGTTGCCGCCAGAGTGCTCCCGATTCGACTCATGAAACCAAGGCCCGCAAGGATGTTGAGAGGTATGCAGACAGGATTGACAGGATTCACAAGATTTCAAGGGCGGGGGGGTGTGTAGGTCCTGCTCGAACCATGCCGCACCCGCGTCTGGCTACCAGCGCAATCCTGTCAATCCCGTAAATCCTGTCGAACGCATTGCAGCGGTTGTGGCTGCGTAATGCTTCCGACGAAGAATGGACAGGATTAACAAGATTGACAGGATTGTCATCCTGTGACTCCTGTCGAGAGCAATCACTACCTCCCGGGCGGCGATGGGTGTGCAGGCTGTCAGCAGCGGTGCGTCGAAGACTTGGGCAATCTTCTGGGGAGTCTGTTTCATGGTTGCCCTTATGGTCTTGAGCATCGTCGTCGGCGCGCAATCCGCCACAGGCCCGCTTACGGTGAGGGTTGATGCCGCCAGGGGCGCGCCGCGTCTGTTGGTCAACGGCCAGCCTGTGCGGGCGCGCATGTTCTACGGACAGCCCGCTTCCGGAGTTCTCGCGCTTACAAGGGAAGGAGCCCGACTGAGCTTCACATTCCGACCAAGCGCGGACGCGAATGCCACCGGCACCATGCATATCCGGTTTGGGCAATCGCCGGGAACCATCTTCCTGGACAACCTGCAGATCACCGAGATGGAGACGGGCCGCGAAGTCGTGCCGAGGCAGACCTTTGAGGGACAAGGGGAGTTCGCTCAGCACTGGATGGTGTGGCCGCCGGACGAGCGCAACACCGTCGGCCGCCAGAGCGTGGAGAGCGGGGTCGGCGAGAGCGGCTCGGCCGGACTCCGCGTTGTCATCACCGCGCCCCGCGATGGCGTGTGGCCCGATTATCACCTCTATCTGCGCCCGAACCTCACCCTCAAGGCGGGCAAGGAGTATCGCGTGAGCTTCTGGGCACGCGCCGAGCCTGCCAGAAATCTCACCACGGCCTTCTATCTGCCAGGGCAGACCTTCCTCTTCCTCGGCGGCCCTCCGGGTCATTACGACTCCCAGGTCAAGATGGCCGCGGATGCGGGTGTGGATTTCGTCAGCTTCTCCGTCCCGCTGCCCTGGCCCGCGCCGGGCGAAGAGGTTGATTGGACCGGCGTCGACGCTATCTGCGAGCAGACGCTGGCCGCCAATCCCCGCGCGCTTCTGCTTCCGCGGATAGGTGTCTATGCTCCGGCCTGGTGGTTGGAGGCCAACCCCGACGCGAAGATGCGCTGGGATACGGAAGGCGGACCCGCCATCGCCACGGTCGCCTCGGACAGGTTCCTTGCCGATGGAGCGGAGCGCCTGGAAGCGCTCGTGCGCCACCTGGAATCGAAGTTTGGCAATCGCATCGCCGGATACCACCCGTGCGGCCAGAACACCGGCGAGTGGTTCTACTTCGACGCGTGGGAGCCGCGCCTCAACGGCTATTCCCCGGCCGATGAGGCCGCATTTCGCGCCTGGCTCCGCGCGAAGTACCGCACGGATGCGGCGCTACAGGCAGCGTGGGGCGGTCAGGTTTCGTTAGCGAGCGCCGCGGTGCCCTCACCCTCGGCGCGCCGCGCCGCCCCCGCGGGGGTGTTGAGAGACCCGCGTGCCGAGCGGCAGGTAGTGGATTTCAACCTCTTCCAGCAGGATGCCATGGCGGAAGCCGTCTGCAGGCTCGCGAAGTCCGTGCGGAAGGCCACCGCCGGCCGCAAACTGGTGGTCTTCTTCTTCGGATACGTGTTCGAGTTCGGCGGCCTTCCCATGAGCCCGGCTAACTCCGGTCACTACGCCTCGCGCCGCGTGATGGAGTGCCCCGACATTGACGTGCTCTGCGCGCCCATCTCGTACTTTGACCGCGGACCAGGAGAGAGCGCGCCCTGCATGAGCGCCGCCGAGAGCATCGCGCT
>CAZGLN010000025.1:10583-12231 GCA_964526545.1 uncultured Chthonomonadales bacterium | reverse complement strand
GAGGACGATACGCGTACACACCTCACGCGCGAGGAGAACTTCCCCGGCCACGAGCACCGTCTGGAAAACGCCCAGCAGACCGTGGCGCTCCTGCGCCGCAACGTGGCTCAGGAGGCAACCCGCCACTTCGCGACCTGGTGGATGGATCTGCCTGCCAGCGGCTGGTTTGACGATCCCGCGCTGTGGGAGGAGATGAAGCGGCTGCGCGCAATTGACATGCCGCTGCTGGCATCGCGCGCGCCCTTCCGCCCCGAAATCGCGCTGGTTGTGGACGAGGCCATGAATCTGGTAACCATATCCGGCAGCCGCGCCACCAACGCTCTGGTCTCCCAGTCGCGTGCCGCTCTGGGACGCATGGGCGCGCCGTACGGCCAGTACCTTCAGGACGATGTGGAACGAGGGCGCGTGGGCGCAAGAGTGTTCGTGCTCACAAGCGCCTGGCAGTTGACGCGCGAGCGGCGGCGCGCCCTGAAGGCCGCGCTGCGCGGACGCTCCGCCATCTGGTGTTACGCTCCGGGCTACCTGGACGGCGACAGACCCTCCCTCGATGCCATGCGTGAACTCACCGGCTTCCGCCTCGCGCCCGTAGCCACGCGCGCATGGGCGACGCCTACGGCGTTGGGCCGGTCGCTGGGCCTCACAGACGAGTTCGGACTGCAGGAGGCCGTTTCGCCCCTCTTCGCCGTGGCGGATGCCCGGCCGGAGGAGGTGCTGGCTACCTATCCCGATGGCTCGGCCGCGGTAGCGTTGCGTCGCGGAGAGGAGCACACCGCGCTCTTCGTGGGGCCGCCGCGTCTCACTCCGCAGGTGCTGCGCATCGCGGCGCGCGCGGCGCGCGCTCACCTCTACACGGAGACCGATTGCGTGGTCTACGCGAACGCGGGCTACATCGGTCTCCACGGCACGCGGGATGGTCCCGTCACCCTGCACCTGCGCGCGCCCGGGCGGGTGGTGGATGCCTACACCGGCAGCGAACTCGGCGCGGGCACACGCGTCGCCGTGCCGCTGCAGCGGGCCGAGACCCGCATCCTGCGCATCGAGCCGATACGCGCGCCGACGCGCGCGAGAAGGGGAGACCGATAGGACCATGTGGGTGCTGATGCTTGCCGCCATGCTTCCGGCGGGTCCCGCACAGCAGGGACCGCTCTTCACGCCGGAAGAGCGCGCCGCGATTGTCGCGCTCTGGAATGGCCCCGGGCGGTATGCCGTAACCGCTCCGGCCGGCTCCGACAAGACAGGTCCCTGGCAAGTGCGCCTCACCCCCGAGGCGTCCCGATGGTTCTGGGCACTGAGGCGCAGTGTGAGCGCCGCCAAGCTGCCTCCGAACCAGGACGTCAGCGCCGCGGGTCCCCTGGCAGCGGCAAACGCCTGGATAGACAAGAAGTACGCGTTCGACCGGTGGGCAGCCCAGAGCTGTGCGGACGCCGCCAACGCCGCAATTCTCGGCAGGCCGGCGCAGCCGCCCGCCGGCGATCCACCCGCGCATCCCGGGCCCGCCCCGGCGGAGCTTGTCGCCGCCGCCGGCAACCCTCCACCGTTTGCCGCCGCCATCGCTCCGCTGCGCTACGTGGTTGTGTTTGAGGATGGCGACACGTATGCCTACGAGGACCACGTGAATGTGCGGCCCCGCTATGCGTTCTACCGATTC
>CAZGLN010000025.1:8072-10557 GCA_964526545.1 uncultured Chthonomonadales bacterium | reverse complement strand
CCATCGGCACGCCGCTTCGTGAGATGCCCGACGCGGAGCTGGCCGCGCTCTACCAGGCGGCCGGCATGTCCGAGTCGGAGGGCCGCGTTGCCAGGGCCGTCTCTCGATTGGAGGGCGGATTTGACGCGGTGAATACCTACGACACCGGCTACGTCTCCATCGGGTTCATCCAGTTCATCACCTACGATGACGGCAAGCACTCCTTGCTTCGGGTGCTGGAGGGGCAGAAGAGGGACGCACCCGAGGCCTTTCTGCGAGACTTTCGGCGCTACGGCATCGAGGTGAACGCGGAGGGCACGCTGGTGGTGGTGGATCCCTCCAGCGGGGCGGAGCTAGTGGGTCCGGAAGCCGTGCTCAAGGTCATTGAGGACAAGCGGCTCACCGCCGTGTTTCAGCGCGCCGGCCGGCGCAGTCGCGAATTCCGAGTTGCCCAGATAAAGGCCGCGCTCTCGGAGTACTGGCCCGCCAACGACTCCGTAACCGTGGTCGTAAACGGCCGGACGCTCGTGGGACGTGTCTCGGACATCGTGCGCTCGGAGGCGGGAATGGCCACGCTCTTCGATCGCAAGGTGAACACGGGAAAGATCGCGCCGTTCGTCGAGGAAGTGACCAAACTGATGGCGGAGCGCGGCCTCACCAGCCTGGACGACGTCCGCAAGCACGAGCGCGAGCTGATCCAGAAGCTGAAGTATCGGCACGATTTCCTTGCCGACAGCACGCTCAGCCAACCGAAATAATACGTCGGGTGCAGCATGGTGCGCAGGCTGCCGTTTCCTTGACGCTGAGCCGGGGCGACCGTATAATGCAGATTGGGCCGATGGCGAGTCAGGCACGTGCCTGCCTTGCAAACCACGCGCGGAGTGTGCGCGGCAACCCACATGCTGGCGCCTCCCGCCAGCCGGAAAGGATACGTCTTTGCGCTACCCCCGGCACCGCGGCTTCACGCTCATCGAGCTCCTCGTCGTCATCGCGATCATCGGCATACTGGCGGCCATGCTCTTCCCCGTTTTCGCGCAGGCGCGCGAGAAGGGGCGGGAGATTGACTGCATCTCCAACATCCGCCAGCTCGGCCTCGCGATGAACATGTACATGCAGGACTACGACGGCCAGTATCCCGCGCACGAGAAGCTCTTCATAGACAACTGCCCTCCCTGTCCGTTCTGGATGGATGTAGCCTATGGCGTGCCGGATTGGTTCAACAGCCCCTTCGCCAACTGGGCGCGCGCCATCTACGGCTACGTGAAGGCGCAGGGGCTCTACATCTGCAAGTCGAACAAGGGCTGGACGCAGAACTCCAACAGCTCGCAGGCAGGTCTCAGCTACATCTTCAACGGCTTCGCCGCGGCGCGCTCCGAGGCGGCGGTGCCCGAGCATTCCCGCTACGTGCTGCTGTGGGACTACCGGTATCTCACCTCCTACGCCGTGGCGAATCCGGTGCCTGGCGGCTACGCCTACTACGATGGTTGGGCGCCGCATCCCGAGCGGCTGAATCTGCTCTATTTCGATGGGCACGCGAAGACCAAGCCCGAGCCGCAGTTCCGCGCCGATATCAACATCTTTCGGGAAGGCAACACCTTCGCCTTCTAGCCGTTCGGCCTGGCGGGAGTTCACCAGATGAGCGATTCGACGCCTGAAAGCACGCGCGAGACCCTGAGCGAGGGGGTCGCGGAGGTCCGTCAGAAGCTTCGGGAGGATATCGCCAGGCTGAAGGGCCGCCGTTCCAGCTTCACCCTGCGGCGGATGATCGAGTGCCCGGAGTGCGCCGGTAACGGCCGCACGCCCTGCTCGGCCTGCCAGGGAACGGGCAAGGCCAAGCTGGTGATGGGTGAACAGGAGACGGAATGCTCCGCCTGCTCAGGCACCGGGTCCTTTACGTGCGTGGAGTGCGGAGGGCGCAGGCTCGTGCCAAACGCCGGCCGCAAGAAGGTACTCCTGGTGCTTTGGCTGGGCGGCATCGCCTGGGCGCTGGTGCTGCTGCGCCTCTACATGATGGAGCGGGACATCCTGCCAGGCCTCCGAGCCTCCGGCGGCGGGCAGATGATGCAGACGCAACAGGCGCCATCGCATGCCGCGCCGACGGGCGCCGGGGAGCAGCGACCCACCACCCAGCCCGGCTACCGCGCTCCGAATGGCGGCATGATGCAGCCTGGCGGAGGCGGGGGCATGATGCGGCCCGAGGGCGCGGGCGGAATGATGCAGCCGCAGGGCGGCGGCATGATGCAGCCCGGATACGGCCGATAGCCCGCAGCGGTCGGGCTATGTTGACTATCCTTCATTGCGCGCTCCACTTCCGATGAAGCGCGGCCCCTTCCGGGAGAATACGCCGCGCGACGAATGGCCGGCCGCCGCTTGCCTCCTCTGGTAGCATAGGCGCAATCTCCGCGAGGTTCCGTGCCTTGGCTTCTGCTCTTCGACTGCTGGGTGTTCTCCTCGTCTGCGCCGGTTCACCAGTACCCGCCCAGTCCGCACCGCAAGAGGCGCTCCT
>CAZGLN010000025.1:0-8062 GCA_964526545.1 uncultured Chthonomonadales bacterium | reverse complement strand
GCGTGGCGGGGCAACGGATCGCCCTTGGGCTCGATCCCCGCTCGGGCGACCTCGCCTCGCTCACGGTGGATGGCCGCGAGATGCTCGCCGAACGTTCTCCGTGGTACCGAGCGCAGCTTACCGACCCCGGGTCACGCGCCTCCCGATGGACCGACGCCAAGAGCGCGGAAAGCATCCGCGTGGAGGAAGTGAAGGGCGGCGCGCGCATCACCTACACGGATTCGGCGAACCGACTGAAGGTCATCGTGAACCTGGAGACTGCCGCGGGCGAGATTTCGGCGCGCCTCACGGTGCGCAGCCCCGCGGACCGCATCCTGGAGGCCGTCCAGTTTCCGGTGCTCCGGTTGAAGGCGCGGCCCGGCAGCGAGTCCGAGAGCGTGCGGCTCTTCATGCCGGGAGGCGATGGCTACGTGGTGACGCACGGAGGCCTGCGGGGCAACACCTGGAATGGGCGCGCCTATCCGGGCCACGCATCCATGCAGTTTATGGCCCTCTACGATGCGCGCGGCGGCCTCAGCCTGCAGTGCCGCGATGCGCGTGCCGAGCCGAAGGACCTGCAGAGCGTCTACGAAGCCGATCCCGACCTGCTGGAGATGCGCCTGACGCACAAACGGCCCTTCGAGACGGGACGAGGATTCGAGAGCCCGGCCGTCGCGCTGCTGCCCTGCGGCTCACACTGGACTAGTGCTGCCACGGACTACAAGGCGTGGGCGCGCAAGCAGTGGTGGGCACGCCCGAAGAAGGGCGAGGCGCGGCCGCCCGCCTGGCTGGACTCCCATCTCGTCATCCTCCACGGATCGCTCCGGCCGCTCGGAAACGGGAAGCATCCGGTGCCCCTTGACCGCTGGCCGGAGGTCATCCGCTCGCTGAAGCAGGCCACGGGCGCGGAGGGGGTCATTCTGGATGTGAGGGAGTGGGAACATAAGGGCATCTACACCTCGCCCTACTACTTCCCGCTCTACCCTTCACCGGAGGCCGTCCGAAACTGGCTGAGCGCTGCGGAGGCCGAAGGTGCCCGGGCCATGGCGATGGTCTCCGGCCTCCAGTGGATGATTGAGCGCAAGGAGTTTCGCACACCCTCTTACGTGGTTACGGCCTTCGACGGCAAGGCGCTCTTCGAGGCCCAGGGCAGGCAGGTCTGCGTGGTTAACCGCGACGGAGAGGTGCAGGTAGACGCCCCCTACTTCAACTGGGATGGCTCCAAGGCGAAGATCTGCCCAGCTACGCTCTTCGCCCGTCTCCACTTCCGCGACACGGCCGCGAAACTGGCGGAGGCAGGGTTTCGCATCTTCGAGTTCGACCAGATGAACGGCGGTGATTGCCCGCCATGCTACGGCCCCAGCCACGGCCACCCGATCGGGCCTGGAATCTGGATTCGCGAGCAGATCGCGCGGCGCATCGCCGAAGCGCGGGAGGAAGGCCGCGGGCGCCTCCCCGAGTTCGCCACTTCCCTGGAGGATCCGTGCGAGGTCTACTTGCCGCACCTGGATACCTATGTGGGCCGGGCCGCCCACACCACCGAGTGGCCGGCGAATGGCGAGGGCTCCGAGGTGGTGCCGGCCTTCAGCTTTGTCTATGGCCCGCTCGCCAGGCCCCTCGCCCTCGATGTGCCGCTCACCGTCTATCCCGATCCGTACCAACTGGTGCTCACTGCCCGCGCCGCAATGAGCGGTGCGGTTCCGTGCACCAGTCTGGGCTGGTACAGCATTCTGTCCAAGTACGGACCCAACGACCTGCTGCCCAGCCCGGAGAAGCTCGATCCGGCCCAGAGGCAGCTGCTGGCTAACCTGATGCGGGCACGTTCCGGCTCCTTGAGGGAGTACATTGCCCAGGGCGAGATGCTCGCTGCGCCTCCCGTTGACCTGAAGCCCGCGTCTATCGCGTTCCGACGTTGGGAGCGCGACCGCAACGTGGATCGGCGCATAACGCATCCCGAGGTGCTCGCCAATGGCTGGGAGAAGCCGGGCGGAGAGCGCGCCTATCTCTTTGTCAATATCGCGTCCGAGCCTCGCGCCTTCCGCTATCCGGTGGCTGTGAGAGGGGGAGCGCGCCTCGCGGTGAACGGCGGCACCCCACGGAACGTTCCGCCAGGAGAAGGCGTGGAGGTGAGCATGCCCGCGCTCTCCGCCGCCGTGCTGCTGATACCAAAGCCGTAGACTCCAGACCGCGGTCAGCACCGAAAGGCCGATGCAGCCGCACCCGGCCGCGCCCGCAGATGAACACGACGGCCAGGAGCCCACGCAGGAGACCTCGCCGCCGCACACGAAGACGTGTGGAAAGGTCCATCGTCCGAGGTGCTCCCATGCGTCTCCGCATCGCCGCTCCGCTAGCGCTTCTTCTTCTCTTTGCCTGCGCAGCTTCCCACGCCCAGATGACGGAGCAGGGATTTCGCAACCCGCCCACCTGGGCGCGCCCCTGGGTCTACTGGTTCTGGCTTAACAGCAACATCACCAAGCACGGCATCACGGCCGATCTGGAGGCCATGCAGCGGGCGGGCGTAGGCGGGGTGCTCATAATGGAGGTGGATCAGGGCGCGCCGGTGGGACCAGTGGACTTTGCGGGTCCGCAGTGGCGCGAGATGTTCCAGCATGTCTTGCGCGAGGCAGCGCGCCTAGGCCTTGCGGTCAATATGAACAACGATGCCGGCTGGTGCGGCAGCGGCGGGCCCTGGATGCCCGCGCATCTCTCCATGCAGAAGGTTACGATTGCGGAGAGGGAGGTGCAGGGACCGGGCCGCGTGGAGGGACCGCTTCCCATGCCGCCCATCGTCGCAAATCACTACCGTGAGATCTGCGTGCTCGCCTTCCCGAGCACGGGTGCGTACCGGCTGCCCGATGTGCAGGGAAAGGCCGCCTATGTTCGCCGAGACCTCGGCGAGCCGGCCGGCCTTCCGGAGGCGCCGCCGGATGCTCTCGTGCCGCGCGGCCGCATCCTGGACCTGACCTCCCGCCTGCGCGCGGATGGCACGCTGGACTGGGAGGCACCTGTGGGCCGCTGGACCATCCTGCGCGTCGGGCACACCTCCACCGGCGCGATGAATGCTCCGGCTCCAGCCACCGGTCGCGGGCTCGAGAGCGACAAGCTGAGCAAGGAGGCCACCGAAGCCCACTTCGCCGGCCTGATGGGCAAAATCATCGCGGATTCGCCCGCGCTGGCGGGCAAGGTGCTGGTGGCAACCCACATTGACAGCTGGGAGACCGGCTCGCAGAACTGGACGCCCCGCATGCGCGAGGAGTTCACCCGCCGGCGAGGCTACGACCCGCTGCCCTTCCTGCCCATCCTCGCGGGGCGCGTGGTGGAGAGCCCCATGGTGAGCGAGCGGTTCCTCTGGGATCTCCGCCTCACCATCTCGGACCTGCTGCTGGAGAACTACGCAGCGCACTTCCGCACCCTCGCCCAACGGCACGGCATGCGCCTTACCATTGAGGCCTACGGCGATACCACGGTGGACAACATGGCCTACGCCGGCCGATGCGATGAGCCCATGGCGGAGTTCTGGTCGTCCCCGCTCTATGGAGCGGCAGGCACCGTGGCGGAGATGGTTTCCGCCGGGCACACCTACGGCAAGCGCATCATCGGCGCGGAGGCCTTCACCGCCGATTCCAATGAGCGCTGGCAGCTCCACCCTGGCAATATCAAGGCCATGGGCGACTGGGCCTTCTGCGAGGGCATCAACCGCTTTGTCTTCCACCGCTACGCGATGCAGCCCTGGCGTGATCGCCGGCCCGGCATGTCCATGGGACCCTGGGGCCTCCACTATGAGCGGACGCAGACCTGGTGGGACCACTCCCTAGCCTATCATCGCTACCTTGCGCGCTGTCAGTATCTGCTGCAGCAGGGCCTGCCCGTGGTGGACCTGCTCTACATGGCGCCGGAAGGCGCGCCGCGCTCATTTAACGCGCCGCCCGGCGTGGGCCGCGGTCAATATCGCGCCGATGGATGCTCCGCCGAGGTTGTGCTGACGCGGCTCAAGGTGAAAGATGGACGATTCGTGCTGCCGGACGGCATGAGTTACCGCGTCCTGGTGCTTCCGGGCGGCGAGACCATGACTCCCGCGCTGCTCAAGCGCATCGGCGAGCTGGCGGAGCAGGGCGGGCTCATCGTGGGCACGCTGCCCAGCCGCTCGCCGAGCCTCACCGGCTACCCGCAGTGCGACGAGGAGGTGGCCCGCCTCGCCGAAAGGCTGCGCGCCTCCGGCAAGATCATCACGGAGAGGAGCGTGGAGCAGGTGCTGGCGGAGCGCGGAATTGCGCCTGACTTCGCCGCGGACCGCGTGTTGAACTACGCGCACCGACGCATTGGCGCCGCGGATATCTACTTCGTGGCGAACCGCAGCGAGAACCCCGTAACGGCCGTGTGCACCTTCCGCGTAACGGGTAGGGCCCCCGAGCTCTGGGACCCTGTAACGGGCCGCGTGGAGCGCGTGGCGCACTTCGCCGCGATGCAGGGCGGCACGCGGCTGCGGCTGCACCTCGAGGGAAGCGGCGCCGTCTTCGTGGTGTTCCGATCGCCCGCCCAGTCCGTGGCCCGCCTTTCCGGCATCGCCCGCGATGGGGTTGAAGTCTCGCTCACCGGGCGCGATATGCCGCCCATCATCATCCACAAGGCCCTCTGGGGACCAGCGGGCGACCCGTCACGCACGAAGGACGTAACGGACCAGGTGCGGCGCATGTTGACTCGGCGCGGCGCGCAGTGGACTGTCGCCGAGCTTGCGAGCGAGGGCGATCCCGCGCTGAACGTGGTGAAGACCCTCCGAGTGGAGTACGAGGTGGGTGGCCGCCGCATGGAGATCTCGGCCATCGATTCCGAAACCATCTCGTTCGTCTTGCCCTCGGATGCTGCGCCGGACGTTACGGTAACAGCCTCGCCGGCCGGACCCATTGTGGCGGAGATCAGGACGCCGGGCCGCTACACCCTTCGCTTGGCGGGCGGAGCCACGCGCACGCTCTCCGTTGGACCGCTTCCGCGGCCCCTTTCCATTGATGGTCCCTGGACCGTGCGCTTCCCGCCGCGTTGGGGAGCCCCGCCGGCCATCGCGCTCAATCGCCTGGCCTCTCTGAGCGAGCACTCCATTGCCGGCGTACGGTACTTCTCCGGCGTCGCTGCTTACAGCACGGCTTTCCAGGTGCCCGCCGGCCTCCTCCAGCCGGGATATCGGCTCACGCTCGACCTTGGGCAGGTGGCCGTGAGCGCGCGGGTGCGGCTCAATGGGCGTGACCTGGGCATCCTGTGGCACGCTCCCTACCGCGTGGAGGTTACCGGCCTGCTCCGCCCGGGTGAAAACCGGCTGGAGGTCGAAGTAGCCAACCTCTGGATAAACCGAATGGTGGGCGACGAGCACCTGCCGGAGGATAGCCGACGCAACCCGGATGGCACGCTGGTGGAGTGGCCGGAGTGGCTTGAGCAGGATCGCCCCAGCCCCACCGGCCGATTCACCTTCACAAGTTGGCGTCTCTGGGGCAAGGAGGGTCCGCTGCCCGCATCCGGGCTCATCGGACCGGTAACCCTCTCGGCCCACGCGGTGCGGCTGGTGCCGGCGCGGGGCAGGTAGGTACGCATGAGGAGCTGGCACCACTTACTCGCGGGAGCACTTGCCCTGTCAAGCAGCCTGATCATGGGAGGCTCCGCGCGGAGCCAGTCTCCTTTCGTCATCGAGCGGCCCAGCCTGCCGCTCATTCAGGACAAGACCCTGGTGGCGTGGGTCGCGCCCGCCAACTTAACTCAGCGTGGCGGCAGCGCGCTTACCCTGGAGCACTCGGACCGCTTCGATGCCATCGTCTTCGGCGAGCGGAGGCCGGGGGTGTGGATGGCTGGCTCCGATATGTTTCATCGCACGCAGCAGGACCAGTCGGGCTATCCGCTCGAGACGGCAGCACCGCGGACCTTCGTTCGGGTCGCCATCGTTTATCAGGACGACCGAGTAACCATCTACCGCAACGATGCGGTCGTGGCGGATTACCGCACCGGCAGGCCGCCGCTCGCCTTCGGCAGCGGCTCGCGCGTGCACATTGGGCTGCGCCATCCGGCACGCTCCGGCCAGGCGGATGCCTACTTCGCGGGAGCAGTGGATGAGGCGCGCATCTACGATCGGGCGCTCACCGCGGAGGAGATCCGCCTTCTTCGTGCCAACTCTCCAGCCGGACCGCGCCCAATCGCCCGCTGGACCTTCAACGAGGGACGCGCCGTGGATGAGGAGGGCCTCTTTCCCGAAGGCCGCCTCGTTGGAGGCGCAAGGATACGCGCCGGCCGGCTGATTCTCGACGGGAGGAGCGCCACCATGAGCACATCCGCGTCGCACGAGTGGAAGAACGCCTTTCACTACCGTCCCAAGACGGGAAACTTCGCGGACCCCATCCCCTTCTTCTGGAAGGGCGAGTACCACATCTTCTATTTGCAGGGCGACGTGGGCAAGGTGCCGTGGCAGCACATCGTCTCTCGCGACCTGGTGCGCTGGCGCGAACTGCCTACCGCCCTGGTGAGCGATGGGGCCGCCGATGGTCCGGACGGCATGCATATGTTCACGGGCTGCGTGGTGGAGCACCAGGGCACGTTCACCATCTTCTACACAGGCCACAACCCCAACAATCCGCGCGGATTGGAGGTCATCCGGCGCGCGACCAGCAAGGACCTTCTGCGGTGGACCAAGGACCCGAACTTCACGCTCGGCCCGGATGGCACGCACTACGCAAACAAGCCCTTCCGCAACTGGCGCGATCCCTTCGTCTTCTGGAACGCGGAGGCGGGGCAATGGTGGATGGCGGTTATCGCAACGGACGCCCGCGAACCAGGCGGCCCCTCCGATCCTGGGCGCGCCGTGCAGGGCTTGCTGGTCTCGGACGACCTGAATACATGGCGCGCCATGCCCGCGCTCCCCGGCGGGCGCGGCGAGGAGTGCCCGGACCTCTTCCAGATAGGCGACACGTGGTACCTGATCGGGGCGGGACGCTACGTGAGCGGCAAGGCTCCGGGCGGACCCTTTACCGAGCCGCGGCACAGCGGGATAGATTTTCCCGGCATCTATGCGGGCAAGCGCCTGTTCGACGGCAAACGCCACATCTGGGTAGGCTGGGCATGGGACGGGCCCGGACGCACGGATGCGGCCGTGGCGGGCGAGGGGGTGCTCTCCTGGGGCGGCTTTATGTGCCTGCCTCGCGAGCTCTTTCCCATCGGCGAGGGTGAGTTGGGCTGCCGGCCCGCCGAGGAGATTGTGAGGCAGTTCCAGCATATCGCGGAGGAATCCACGGAAGGCGCTGCGGCTATCCCGCTGACTTCAGACGGCATGGTGGAGTGCGTGGTGCGCGTGCCGCCGGATGGAGAAGCGGCCCTCCACCTCCGCCGCCAACCAGATGGACGTGCCTACACCCTCAAGGTGCGGCCCGCGAAGGGCGAGATCGCTCTGGCTACTCCGGCCAGCGAGTGGGTGCGCAAGGGGTGCCGGCTGGATGCGAGTCGCCCAATCCATCTGCGCGTCTTCCTCGACGGCTCCATGCTGGAGTGCTTCGTAAACGATACCTATGCCATCACCCGGCGCGTCTACGATCTGGAGGGCGGCGAGGCGCGAGTTACCGGAGCGGGCGTGGCGGTGGAGTCCTTGCGACTTCGTGTGCAGCGCCGCTAGGACGATCGGCCGCTATCCGCAGGCCCGGTCCGCCGGAGGCACACCGCCCGGCGCTTGCGTGGGCTGAGCGGCAAGCGCAACGAGGGCATCGCGGCGCGCCTGACGCCTTCACGCAATGACCGCCAGGCGTCGTTCGGTACAGCAGCGAGAACCAACCGCTGGGGACCTCGCGGGGAGCCCTTACCGCGTGCCCGGCTTGCGCCAAGTCCGCCTGTCGGCGGAGGAAGTACCGGCTACCGCATCTCCTGCCCGCCGGTAACGTTGATTGCCTGTCCGGTCATGTAGGAGCTCTCGTCCGAGGCCAGGAAGACCACCACGTTGCACACGTCGTCGTAGGTGCAGCCCCTCCCGAGCGGCACCTGCTGCTCGTACTTGGCGCGCACCTGTTCCACGGTAAGGCCCTGGTTGCGAGCAGCAGGTGCCGCTCGGGAGGGAAAGAGTGTA
>CAZGLN010000024.1:18211-22353 GCA_964526545.1 uncultured Chthonomonadales bacterium | reverse complement strand
TGGGCGACTACACGCCTCAGACATTGGGCGATTACTACGCCGGGCCCAGCCACACTTTGCCGACCAACGGAACGGCTCGGTTCTTCTCGCCTGTAAGCGTGGAGACCTTTCTAAAGCGGACCAGCGTCCTGCGGTACGGGCGAAAAGACCTGATGGCGTGCGCGGACAGGCTGGTGCGGCTCGCCGAGGCGGAGGGGTTCGACGCACATGCGCGCGCCGTGCGTTTGCGCATGGACGCGGGAGGGGGCACCGGATGACTATGCCTGACCGGACGGCCGAGGTCGCTCGGCAGACCCGCGAGACGCGGATTGTTGTCCGTATCAACCTCGACGGCCGAGGCGAGGCCGATGTGGCTACCGGCATCGGCTTCTTCGACCACATGCTGACTCACGTGGCGCGCCACGGCCTGATGGATCTGCACGTGGAGGCCGAGGGCGACCTCGAGGTGGACGATCACCACACGGTGGAGGATGTGGGCATCGTGCTGGGCCAGGCGCTTGCCAGGGCGCTGGGCGATCGCACGGGCATCGTGCGCTACGGCCACGCGATTGTGCCAATGGATGAGGCGCTGGTGATGGCTGCGGTGGATATAAGCGGTCGGGGCCTCAGCGTCTGTGAGCTGCGCACCGCGGCCGAGAGGGTCGGTGAATTCACCGTTGAGATGGCGCCGGAGTTCTTTCGGGCATTCGCGCACAATGCCGGACTTACGCTGCATATTCGGCAGCTCTGCGGCGCCAACGCCCATCACATCCTGGAGGGTGCGTTCAAGGCCCTGGGCCGGGCTCTGCAGCAGGCGGTGGAGCGGTCGGAGAGGGTGCACGGCGTGCCCTCGACCAAAGGCACGCTCTAGGTGACTGGCGATGCGGGACCGACCATGGTTGGAGCGTCGTCTGGCTGCACTTCGCGCGCGGTACTTCGCGGATGTGCGTCCTGAGCAGGGGATTGATATTTCGTTTGGCAAGAGGGCGCTCAGACGCCTCGGATGTCTGGGGGAGCGGGAAGGGAAGACAATCATCCGGGTCAATGGGCTGCTTGCTCTGGAAGAAGTGCCCGACTTCGTAGTGGATGGCGTACTGGTACACGAGCTGGCTCACTTCGCGCATGGGTATGGCGCGGGAGGGACGCGCAAATACAAGCATGCGCACCGTGGCGGAGTTGTAATGGCCGAGCTCTGGAAGCGGGGTTGCGCGCACCTGGAGAGCCGTGCCGATGAGTGGCTTGGGGCGAACTGGAGGGCTACGTACGCACTTCACACGGAGGATTTGGCCGCAGGACGCGAGCGGCGGCGCGAGGCCGCGCGCGATGCGTGGAGCCGCTTTCACGCGGATGTTGCCTGCCGAAGCCTGCCGGACGTAGAGCGGCAGATGGCGCAGGATTGCCGCTTACTCGGCTGGACCGCCAGGCCTCCTCGAGTCGAATGGCTCGATGCCTCCGTTCGGCACAAGGGCATCACATACATCAATCGGTCCACCGGCGCAATTCGGCTCCATGGCCTGCTTGCGCACCCGGACTGTCCCATTTACGTGGTCCGGTTCGGTTGGTGCTACTGGCTGGCCGGAGGAGCGGCAGGGCGGCCGTGGCCGGAGATCGTCCGGAATCTGGAGCGCGCGGGGTTGGAGGATCTGGCGAGCCGGACCGCCCAGTGGCTATCCACCCGCTGGACGGCTTTCCGCCGCCGCCACCATCCGCTGAACTGAGGTGCGCCGAGGAGGTAATTCTCTATAGTTTCGCGCTCGGGCTTATGATGCCCGCATGGCATCCGCGGGGCAAGCTGAGTGCGCGATGGGGAGCCTGGCAGGCCGGCCGAGCGTTTTACCTGCGGGCGCGCAGGCTGGAGAACAGTACGCCCATGCCGATCAGGGTGTTCGCCCAGAGCCAGATGACCGCGCCGCCGCCCACGCCCATGGGCGGCGCAGTCCCCTGGAGCAGGTCCCACGCCAGGTGGAGCGCCGCGCCCGCCGAGACGAGGCCGAGGAATCGCTTCTCCGCGGCGGATTCCGCCTCCCACCAGTAGAGCAGGGCAGGCACTACCACGCCGTGTCCCAGGAGGTTCCATGGGGAACCGGCTCCCGCGAAGGCCAGCACGACATCCGGCAGGTAGAGCCCAATCGTAACCGCAAGTGGAGCGGCCATCGAGGCGCGGGCGCCGCGCAGCCGCCGGGCCCGGCTCGCAAGCGCGTACCAGAACCAGATTGCCCCAACAAGCCACAGGCGGGTGCGGTATTCGGCGGCGCTCAGTCGGGCCTTGCCGACTGCGTTGGCGGCATTCACCTCTCCCGCGCCGTACTTCTCCGCGGGCCCGCGGCGCACGGCGGATTGCTCCAGCACCGTGCGTACCTCCGCCGGATCGCGTACGCCTTGTGACACGATCAAGGCGGCGACGGCGGCCACATGCGGCGTGGCCATGGAGGTGCCCTGGAAGGCGTAATAATCGTCGTTGCCGTCCAGGATCGTATTCTGCAGGATGCCGCCCTCGGGTCCCGCCGTCTTGTCGCCGCCGGGCGCACAAAGCGCAATCGGCGCGCCCCAGGAGGAGTAGGGGGCAAGCGTGCCCGAGGGTCCCAGCGCCGAGACGGCGATGACACCGGGGTAGGCGGCGGGATAGCTCACGCCCTCTTCGCCGGTATTGCCCGCAGCAGCCACGATGGTCACACCCTTTCGCAGGGCGTATTCGCAGGCGCGACGAGTGATGGCATCCGGGAGCGGGGAGCCCAGGCTGAGGTTAATCACGTGCGCGCCGTTATCCGCCGCATAACGGATGGCAGCGGCCACATCGCTCATGCGGCCCATGCCCTCGCTGGTAAGCACCTTGAGCGGCATGATGGTCGCCTCGAAAGCAATGCCGGCCACTCCCTCTCCGTTGTTGGTGCTCTCGGCGATGGTTCCCGCAACATGGGTTCCGTGGCCGTTGTCGTCGTTCGGGTGGCGATCGCGGAAGACGAAGTCGTACGGCTCCACGAACTTCGTCTTGCCGAAGTCGCGCGCCAGTCGGCACTTCTGGTCCTGTTCAAAGGCCACGCCGGTATCAATGACGGCGACCACCGCGCCCTTGCCGCGCGTGGCCTGCCACGCCTGTTCCATGCCCAGGCGATGCAGGTTCCACTGCTCCGAGTAACGGGGGTCGTTGGGCTTCCAGCCCTTGCCGACGGGAGGCGATGAGAGAGATCTCCCGCTGCCGGCGCCCGCATGGACGGCCTCCATCGGAGGAATACGGAATATGCGCTGAGGTTCGGCGGCAGCCACCATGGGATGCCTGCGCAAGCTCTCCAGTGTTTCAGCCAAGGCACCGGCGCCTACTCGCGCCACATGGATGCGGCCGGAGCTTGCCTCCTGGTCGGATACCGCGAGCTGCAAATTGAACCGCGCGGCGAGTGAGTTCATCGCAGTTGGCGGGGCATCGTCGCGCAAGTCCAGGACAATCTCGCCCGGGATGGTCCATTCGCTCAGGTGGGCCGTGGAGGGCACCCTGTTCGGCGCGGGGCCACGCGCGATAAGCAGCCAGGCCGCCAATCCAGCCAGGAGCAGCGTCAGCCACAACCGCGAGGATATGCGTTGACGACGCTTGCGCATGATCTAAGTCTCCCGTTAGGCGCCAGGTTTGCCTCTATCCGGGCTTGCGCAGCTCGGGATGCTTCTCCAGGATGTACTCGTACCTGTCGCGCATGCGTCCGGAGCGTTCGTCGAAGAGCGGCGAGCCGCCCGCATACATGGTGCCTGGCGGATCGCCAAACTTGTTGCGCTTCTCAGCGGCAATCCAATCGTCAATGCGCTTGCGTGTTGCTTCGTCTACGGACATCGCGCGTCTCCTGGCTCTCGGCGCCGCTTCGGGCGGAGCACTGCCTATAGCGTGTACGCATGGGAGACAACGAGGTTTCGTGCACGGCCGCAAGTCAGCGGGGATTGGACAGGCTCGAGTAGAGAGAGCAAGCGCCCCCGCCATAGGCAAGCCTGGCGGGGGCGCAGTACCGGCAGTGCGGTAACCGCTACTTCTTCACAACCTTGCTCAGGTTGAAGATGGGCATGTAGAGCGCCAGCAGCACAAACCCCACAATCACTCCGAGAACCACGGTGAGGAGCGGCTCCAGCATGCGCGTGAGACGCTGAACGGCGTACTCGATGTCGCGATCGTAGAACGTTGTGAT
>CAZGLN010000024.1:1353-18200 GCA_964526545.1 uncultured Chthonomonadales bacterium | reverse complement strand
CAGCATCTCATCCAGGCTTCCGGATTCCTCGCCTGCGGCGATCATTCGGGTGACCATGGAGGGGAATTCCCTGCTCTGCTCCAGCGGCACGCTCAGCTTCACGCCTTCGTTTACGCGCTTCACGGTCTCCCCGATGACATCGGTGAATACCGAGTTGCCCGTTACCCGCGCGGCCGTCTGCAAGCCGGAGAGGATGGGCACGCCGGCGTTGACCATGGCGCTGAAGGTGCGCGTGAGGCGGGAGATGGCGATCTTGCGGTTCAGCGGTCCAAGAAGCGGCATCTTCAGCTTCAGGCGGTCGCAGGTCCTGCGTCCCTTCTCCGTGCGCGCCCATATCTTGAGGCCCTTGACGGCGAAGAAGCCGCCGATAAGCACAAAGTACCAGTAGCTCCTGATCACATGGCTGGAGGTAACCAGCAGCTGCGTGGGACCAGGAAGCTGGGCATTAAACTGGTTGTAGACATCCGCGAAGACGGGCACCACGAAGGTAAGCAGGAAGATGACCACTCCCACCGCCGTAACCACAACGGCGATTGGGTAGACGAAGGCGCTCTTCACCTTCTCGCGCAGGTCCTGCTCCTTGTCCAGCTGGTCCGCGGCCACCTGCAGGGTCTCGTCCAGCGCGCCGGCCACTTCGCCCGCCCGGCAGAGCGACTGATAGAGCTCGGAGAATATCTTGGGGTGCTTCGCAACCGCATCCGTTAGAGTGCTGCCTGCCAGCACATCCGTCCGTATCTCCGTGAGTACGGCGCGCAAGGTGGGGTTCTGCGTCTGCTGCGCCAGGGCATAGAGGCACTCCACGAGCGGCAGACCCGCGCGGACGAGTGTGGCGAGCTGACGGCTCATGACCACCATATCGTTGAGCGTAACCTTCTTGCGCGCCGAGAAGAGGCTGCTCTGCGCCTGCTGCGCCTTTCCGGCGGTCAAGGAGGTTACAAAGAGCTCCTTACGGCGCAGCTGCTCGCGGACGGCGGCTTCGTCCTGAGCCGCTACCGTTCCGCGGACCTGCTTCCCGGTCTTGTCGCGCGCCACATAGACATAAGTCGGCATCACTGCACTCCCTGCCCGGATACTTCGGGACGCATGCACATCCAGGCCTTCTTATCTGGTAAATCGGTTCCAACCACTCGGAAGTTCACCCCGCACATGACTCAGGCTGCCTTGCGCTGCTCCATCTCGCCGGCATCCGCCTCCTCCTCCGTGAGCAGGACGCGGCAGACTTCCTCCAGAGTGCTCTCACCCTCCAATGCCTTGCGTATGCCCGCCTGCCGCATGGTCATCATGCCGTCCTCTATTGCGATCTCCTTAAGCACCGTGCCGCCCACGTTCTTCAGCACCGCATCGCGCAGACGGTCAGTCACGCGGACGATTTCGTAGGCGGCGGTGCGGCCCTTGTAGCCTCTGCCCGAGCACTTGTGGCAGCCGCGGCCCTTGCGGAAGCTGGCCGTCGCAATCTGGTCCGGAGTGATGCCGAGCGCGCGGATAAGCGCCGGGTCGCCCTCCACGGGCTCGGCGCAGGCGTTGCAGACCTTGCGCAGCAGGCGCTGGCCTACGGCACCGATGAGTGCGGAGGTGATGAGGAAGGCTTCCACCCCCATGTTTTGCAGGCGCACCACGGCTCCCGGCGCGTCATTGGTGTGAAGGGTGCTGAAGACGAGGTGGCCGGTGAGGGCGGCCTGCACCGCGATTTCCGCCGTCTCCGCGTCACGGATCTCGCCGACCATGATCACATCCGGGTCCTGGCGCACGATGGTGCGCAGTCCCGTCGCGAAAGTGAGGCCGATGCGTGGATTCGCCTGCATCTGGCTGATGCCTGGCAGGTTGTACTCCACCGGATCCTCTACGGTGATGATATTGATAGCGATGTCGTTGATGCGGTTGAGCGCGGCGTAGAGCGTGGTGGACTTGCCGGAGCCTGTGGGCCCGGTAACGAGAATCATGCCGTGGGGCCTGCGGATGAAACTCTCGAACAGAGCCTTCTGTTCCGGGAAGAAGCCGAGCGCTTCCAGTGGAACGTTTATGCCGGCCTTGTCCAGCACGCGCATCACCACCTTCTCGCCGTAGACCGTGGGCATGGTGGAGACACGCAGCTCGTAGTCCATGCCCTCGGTGGGGAAGACGATGCGGCCGTCCTGGGGTCTTCGGCGCTCCGCGATGTTGAGGTGGGAGATAATCTTGATGCGCGAGACTACCGCTGCGTGGTGCTGTACGGGCAGCGTCATCTGCTCGTAGAGCACGCCATCCATGCGGTAGCGCACGCGGACACTCTTCTCCTGGGGCTCGATGTGAATGTCCGAGGCACTGCTGTTGATGCCGCCGAGGATGATGGAGTTGACCAGCCGGATGATGGGGGCATCCTCGGCCATATTGACCAGCTGGTCCACGGAGATCTCCGGCTCGGCGTTCTCCTCCTTCAGCATCTGCTCGAGGAGAGTCTGAGTCTCCGTCTTGACGGTGTAGGCGCGGCCGTAGGCATCCGCGATGTCGCTCGCGAGCGCGAGCATGGGAACGATCTTCAGGCCCGTCATCAGGCGCAGATCGTCCACAACCATCACGTTCAGGGGATCGGACATCGCCACGTAGAGGAAGGGCTCCTCGATGGCGTACGGCAGGAGGCGATGGCGCCGTTGGTACTTCTCGGGAACGCGTGCGACAGCCTCGGGGTCTATCGTTGTCTCGGCGAGATCAACGTACTGAACCCCGATGGATTCCGAGAGGACGCTGCCAACCACCTTCGCGCTGACGGCGCCCATACGGACGAGCACTTCGCCGAGGAACTCGCCGGTTTGGCGCTTGCGCTCGAGCGCCTGTTCCAGCTGCTCCTCGGTGATGTGGCCGCCCTCGAGGAGGCGCTGCCCTATCTGCCCCATCAGCGCGGCGCCTACCGGCCACCCCTGCCGCATGTTCCGCGTATCTCCCTGGCGCCCGGCCGGGCGCAGCCTACGCTCTGCTTGTTCCGCATCCGGGCACCTGGTTTCCAGTAGAAAGGCGGAGCCCGCCGTTCATCAACGCGCCGTACGCAGGACAATGGCACGGGCGAAGGCCGCGCACTCGGTACAATGGAGGGCGGGAGGCGTGGCATGGAGAGGATCTGGGCGCCCTGGCGAATGCAGTACATCGAGGTGGCCGACCGCAAGGATGGCTGCATCTTTTGCGATTTCCCGGCGGATACCCGCGACGAGGAGAACCGCTTGCTGCACCGCGGCGCGCACGGTTTCATCCTCCTCAATGCCTTTCCGTACAGCAACGGGCACCTGATGGTCGCGCCGTACCGGCACACCGCGGACCTCAACGCGCTTGGCAGCGAGGAACTGCTCGACACCATGCAGCTGATTCGCACTTGCGTCAATCTGCTGAAGGCGGCCTTCCGCCCGGACGGCTTCAACATCGGCGCCAACATGGGGAGGGTGGCGGGAGCCGGCATCGCGGACCACGTTCACTTTCACGTGGTGCCCCGGTGGAGCGGCGACACCAACTTTATGCCGGTTATCGCGGATGCCCGAGTCATACCCGAGGCACTCGATTCCGTGTATCGCAAGCTGAAGGAGCAGCTGGATGGCGGCGTCTGTTGACAACGCGGGCCGTCTAGCCCTGCTGGCTCAGGAGGCTGCCGGCTGCACACGCTGCCGACTTGCCGAGACTCGCTCGAACGTCGTCTTCGGCGAGGGAAACCCTACGGCGCCGCTGGTCTTCGTGGGCGAGGGACCCGGCCAAACCGAAGACGCCACGGGCCGGCCGTTCGTTGGACGGGCGGGCGCTCTGCTGGATGAGTGCATGGGCGCCGTGGGGATTACGCGCAAACACGTCTATATCTGCAACGTACTGAAGTGCCGCGCCTGCATCACGGAGGAGGGAAGGACGCGCAACCGCGCCCCGCAGCAGGACGAGATGGATGCCTGCGCGCCCTGGCTGCGGCAGCAACTGGAGATCATCAGCCCACTCGTGATTGTCTGCCTGGGCGCCCCGGCCGCCAACAGCCTCATCCATCGGAATTTCCGCATGACCCAGGAGCGCGGGCAGTGGTTCACCTCCAGCCCCTTCTGCCGGTATATCACGGCGGCCTTGCACCCGGCCTATATCTTGCGGCAAGTGGGCGATTCCTTCCAGGCACTGCGTCAGCAGCTGATCGAGGATATTGACGCGGCACGCCGAAAAGTGATTGAGGCACGCAAAGAGCCTCCTCGCACGCTGTTCGATCTCTAGCGACGCTGCTGGTCTCGATTCCGGGAAACTCTGGTGAACGGCTCGTACCACATCCGCGTGTTTCAGCCCTCCGATCTGGATGCGCTTATCGCCATCACGCTGGCGACCTTTGAGCCGGTCTCCATAGACCGAAACATGGAGCGCCTGCTGGGCGCCTTCGGCAACGGCGACTGGGAGGCGAGAAAGGCGGCCGCCATACGCGAAGACTGTCGCGCGCAGCCGGATGGAGTCTTCGTGGCCGAAGATGCGGCGGGCCAGGTCGTTGGCTACGTAACCACGCGGCTGCTGCGGGCAAGCGGCATCGGTTGGATTCCTAACCTTGCAGTCGTGCCGCAACACCAGAAAAGGGGCCTCGGCAGGCGTCTTCTGGAGCATGCGCTCGACTGGCTGCGCTCTTCCGGGATGTCCGTGGCGAAGATAGAGACGCTGGAGCAGAACCCGATCGGCCAGAGGCTCTACCCCACGCTGGGGTTTGTAGAGGTCGCCAGGCAGGTGCACTATGCCATGCGGCTGGACCGGGAAGAAGGCGACGCCGGCAGCGGATAACCCCGGACAGCACACACTAAGTACTGGAGGTCTGCCGATGTTGGGCTTGGCTCTACTCGCGATGGTGCCGCTCGCTGGAGCGGCAACTCCGCAGGCGAACGCAGCGGGCTACTACGATGCGCGCGCCATGGGCGCCAAAGGCGACGGTGTTACGGATGATACCGAGGCCGTCCAGCAGGCAGTGGATACGATCTCACGCGAGGGCGGAGGCGTTCTGCGGCTGGGCCGCGGGCAGTACCGCTTCAACGGCAGGCTGAATGTGCCCAAGGGCGTAACGATCGAAGGAATCTGGACATCCGTGCCCGCGCACAATGGCATCCGTGATGCAGGTCTCCCCAAACCCACAGAAGACGGCACCACGCTGCTGGTCTATGGCGATGCCGGCACGGAGGATGCGCCGGCATTCATCACCCTGAATACGAACTGCACCCTCAAGGGCGTCTGCATCTACTACCCAGAGCAGAAGGAGGAGGGGCCTCCGGTTGCCTATCCCTGGGCAATTGCCATGCGCGGCAAAAACCCCGCGGTCGTGGATGTGGAGATCCTCAATCCGTACAACGGCATAGACGCATCCGACAACGAAAGGCACCTCATCCGCAACGTACACGGTCAGCCGCTTCGTCGCGGGGTCTACGTGGATTCAATTTACGATATCGGCCGCCTAGAGAACGTGCACTTCAACCCGTGGTGGTCCATGAAGCCGGGCCTCTTCGAGTGGCAGATGGCTAATGGAGAGGCCTTCATCTTCGGCAGAAGCGATTGGCAGTATGTGCACAACACCTTCTGCTTCGGTTACAAGATTGGATACCACTTCATCCAGTCCAAGTCGGGTGTGTGCAACGGCAACTTCCTGGGAATCGGCGCGGATGACTGCTGGACGGCCGTGCAGATTGACCAGTCCGCCCCTTACGGCATCCTGATTACAAACGGCGAGTTCGTAAGCTTTCATGGGCCGGACCCAACGATGGTAGTTGCCGGCGCCGAGCATTCCGGCAGCGTCCGGTTTGTCAACTGCGCCTTCTGGGGACCCTGCAACCAGATCGCGAAAATCGGCGGCTCTGGTACCGTCGGTTTCAGCGACTGCACGTTTGTTCAGTGGGACAAGGGCAATGAGGGCAGGCACGCCATCCAGGTGGAGAGCGGCACGGTGCTCATCCGCGGGAGCGAGTTCCGAGCCAACAGGCCGCAGATCCGGCTCGGGGAGGGTGTTCGGCGGGCGGTAATCTCCGAGAACGTGGTGCGCGGTCAGGTGAGAATACAGAACGAGAGCAAGGGCAACGTGGTCATCGGCAACAACGCGGGCGATCCGGAGCCCTAGGCCTTGGCGAGATCGAAGGCTCTTTGCGGACGTATATACCTGCGTAAGTTCGCGGGGAGGTCAAGGCATGTACAGGAGTTCGCGCGGTCAGTGGCGTGCCGGGCTTCCGGCATTCTGGGCGGTTGCTGCTTTGCTCACGTGCGCCATGGCTAATGCGCAGGGCCCCGGGGAGCCGCCCGCGGAGCAGCCTCCGTGGAAGTTGGCAGGGCCTCGCAGCGCAATCACGAGTGCGCGGAACCTGGTTATACGCGATGCTGGGCAGTTCGCGCGAGTCTGGAAGGAGCATCAGCCCCAGGGCATGGAAGCCGCTCTGCCCAGGGTGGATTTCAGCCGGCAGGATGTGGTGGCGGTCTTTGCGGGATCACGGCCGACGGGCGGCTTTGCGGTGGAGATAGGCAGACCGCAGGTCAGGTCGGGGCGCGCCGAGATACCCGTGATTATCTGGAAGCCGGGTCCAGGAATGATGGTAACCCAGGCGTTCACATCGCCGTTCGCTTTCCAGGCAGTTCCCAAGCTGCCCCGCAACGTGCGCTTCACCGTAACCGAGAGAGCGCGCGAGCCCCTGCCGTAAGGAGGCGAAGCGCTCGGGTATAATCGCGGCGGCCGTCGGGGGAGCAGCTAACCCGCGCGGCCGCCGGACAACCGATGCAGCTTCACGCTCTTGCGCGCCGCGTGGATCGCCTTGAGGGCTTTGGGGATCTCCTCGCGGCGCTACGTGCGCGTCGAACCCACGCGCAGGTGGATGGCCTGGTTGGACCGACGCGGGCGCTGGCGCTCGCGCGCTTGTTTGCATCTGCTCCTCGGCCTACCCTCCTCATCACCTACCAGAACGAGCAGTGCCAGAGGCTCTGGGATGATCTGCGTGCCTTCGGCATGCCTGAAGAGAGCCTGCGCATACTTCCGCACTCCGAGGGCAGGTGGCTGAGCCACGAGGCCACCGATTACCGGATGCTGGGTGAGCGGGTAGCCGCCCTGGTAGCGCTTGCGCAAGGCAGGCCCTCCATTGTCATCGGTACCTTCGAGGCGGTCCTTCAACGATGCGGTCCTCCAAACGAGCTTGTTGCGGATCCTCTCCAGATCTACACCGGCATGACCGCGGACCTGGAGAGTCTCCTCCATGCGCTGGTTCAGCGCGGATACGAGTCCGATCACACGGTGACGCGCCCTGGTCAGTTCTCGCGGCGGGGCGGCATTCTGGATGTCTATCCCATCACGGCCGCAAACCCCATCCGCATGGAGCTCTTCGGAGACGAGGTTGAGCGCCTGAGGACATTCGACGTAGCCACGCAGCGATCCATCTCCCACGTGAGCGAGGCGGAGCTGTATCCCGTGCGGGATGTGCTCTTGACGCGGGAGAGGGTGGACCTGGCAGTGCCGCGCATTCGCGAGGCGCTCCAGTCTCGAAAGATGGCGCTGGCGCGCGCGCGAAACCGTGAGGCTTTCTACACGCTGGACGAGCAGGTCTCCAAGGATCTGGAGTTGCTGGAGAACCAGGTCTACGGGCCTGTAGTGGAGGAGTACCTGCACTATCTGGTGCCGGAGACCTACTCTGCTCTGGACTATCTCTACCATGGCGCGGAAGAAAGCCTTGTAGTTCTGGACGAGCCCTATCAGGCGGAGGAGCACTACAAGCGCATTCGGCGCGATATCGGCGCATCGCGGGAGAGGAGGTTCGAGCGCGGCGAGCTGCTGGAGGGTGCCGCGCATCCCTCCTATGATGACTCGGCCCTTGAGCGCGCTGCCGAACGCGGAAGCATGCTGATCCTGAGCCAGCTGCCAAGAACGTACGAGAACCTGCCGCGCCCATCGCTGCGCATCAAGGCAACGACCTCGGCCATCGAGTCCTATCGCTCCCGGCTGCCATTCTTCGCGGAGGAGGTGCGCTCTTGGCTGAGTCATGGGGCCTGCTGCGTTGTGGTGAGCAGCCAGCCCCAGAGGGTGCGCCAGATCTGCGCCGAGCAGGGGCTGACGGTCCAGGAGACCACGGAAGTCGAGCCGGAGAGCGGCCTCGCGGTGGTGGATGGTTCGCTCCGGCAGGGCTTTAAGTTCGACGATATACGGCTCTATGTCATCACGGATGCGGAGCTCTTCGCGGCCGCGCGCCCCGTGGTCACGCGAAAGCGCGCGGCGGCAGGCATTCCCGTCTCCTCGTTGTTGGACCTGCGCGAGGGCGACTACGTGGTGCACGTGCAGCACGGCATCGGCCGATACGCCGGTATCGCCAAGCGCACCGTGGATGGAGCCGAGCGGGACTTCGTGGTCGTGCAGTATGCGGGCAACGATCGTCTCTATGTGCCCGCGGACCAGATTGACCGGGTCCAGCGCTACATCGGTTCGGATGCCGGGCCTCCCGTCATCAACCGCATCGGAGGCACGGAGTGGCAGCGCACCACGCGCCGGGCGCGCGAGCAGGCGCGCATCATGGCGCGCGAGCTCATCGAGCTGTATGCCGCGCGTCAGGCCGCCGAGCGGGCCAGTTACGGCATGGATTCGCCCTGGCAGCTCGAGATGGAGGAGGCCTTTCCCTACGAAGAGACGCCCAGCCAGCTCCGAGCCATCCACGAGGTGAAGCGCGACCTAGAGGATGTCCGGCCCATGGATCGGCTGATCTGCGGCGACGTGGGCTTCGGCAAGACGGAAGTCGCCATTCGGGCGGCCTTCAAGGTAGTGGAGGCGGGCAAGCAGGTGGCCGTGCTCTGCCCAACAACGGCGCTTGCGGCGCAGCACCATACCACGTTTTCCGAACGGTTGGCGGCCTATCCCATCCGGGTGGACCTGCTCAGCCGATTTCGAGATCGCAAGCAGCAGAAGGAGACCCTGGAAGCGCTGAAGTCCGGACTGGTGCAGGTGGTCATCGGCACGCACCGGCTGCTCTCCAAGGACGTGGAGTTCGATTCGCTCGGCCTGCTGATTGTGGACGAGGAGCAGCGCTTCGGCGTGGCGCAGAAGGAGCGGCTGAAGCAGCTTCGCAAGACGGTGGACGTTCTCTCGCTGAGCGCCACGCCGATACCGCGAACCCTCTCCATGGCGCTCTCCGGGCTTCGGGACATGAGCATCATCGAGGATCCGCCCGCCGGCCGCATGCCCATCGTGACCAAGGTGACAGCCTTCGAACCCGAGCTGGTGCGCGATGCCATCCTGCGCGAGCTGGAGCGCGATGGGCAAGTCTACTTTGTGCACAACCGCATCGAGACCATTGCGAACGTGGCGCAGCGCGTGCAGCGGCTCGTGCCGGATGCGCGCATCCGCATCGGCCACGGGCAGATGTCCGAGGATGAGCTCGAGCGGATAATGTACGACTTCTACCACCGCGAGTTCGATGTGCTGGTGTGTACCACAATCATCGAAAACGGCCTGGACGTGGCGAACGCCAACACGCTGATTATCAACCGTGCGGATCGGATGGGTCTCGCGCAGCTCTACCAGCTTCGGGGACGGGTGGGGCGTTCTGACCGACAGGCCTACGCCTATCTCTTCTACGAGGGAGAGCGGAAGCTGACGGAGGATGCCGAACGGCGCCTTCTGGCCATCCGGGAGTTCACCGAGTTGGGCTCGGGCTTCCAGGTGGCCATGCGCGACCTGGAGATACGCGGTGCCGGCAACCTGCTGGGTGCGGAGCAGCACGGTATCATGGTTACAGTCGGCTTCGACCTCTACTGCCAACTGCTGGCGGAAGCCGTCTCCGAGCTCAAGGGCGAAGAGGCGCTGGAAGCGCCGCTGCCGCCGGTGGATGTGCCTGTTACCGCGCACATTCCTCCCGAGTATGTGCCCAGCGAGGCGGAGCGGATATACTGCTACAAGCGGATGGCCAACGTGCGGTCCGCGGCCGATGTCGCCGTGCTCAACGAGGAGCTGATTGACCGGTACGGCACGCCGCCGCAATCCGTGTGGAACGCTCTCGCCGTGCTCCAGCTGCGGCTTCGCGCCAGGCAGGCCGGCATCGAATCCATTCGCGGCGAGCGCCGCGAGGTACACTTCCGTTTTGGAGCAGGTCGGCGGCTCTCACCGCAGGCCTTGCGCGTTCTGACGCATGCTTACCGGGACCAGCGCTTCACTCCCGACTCGGCCGTCATGCGCTTACGGACGCCGGAGGTTCTGCGCGAAGTCGAGGAGATGATAGAGTTCCTCGATCGCGCGTTGTCGGCGGATGGCGAGGTAGGGGCCCGGAAATAGAGGTGCAGGAAGGGGCGACTGCACGTATCGCCTCCCGTGAGGAGCGCCGAGGCGGGCGAGGAGAGGTTTCGGGCCTTCGGCCTGCCGCCAGGGCATCGCGGAGATCTGTTCCGCAAGCTATCAGGAAAAGGGACACAATGTCGAGGACCGCGCCAACGGAAGACGGTATTGCCGGCGTTAGCCGCGAGGAGCTCCTTCGGCTCTACAGGTTGATGGTGCTCATCCGCCGTTTCGAAGAATCGACCTATCGGAAGTATCGCGAAGGCAAGATTGGCGGCTACTTGCACCGGTACGACGGGCAGGAGGCGCTCGTTGCGGGCATCGTGCCCCTTCTTAACTTGCCGCACGACAAGATACTGTGCACCTATCGTGATCATGCGCACGCACTCGCATGCGGCACGCCTGCCAGGGAGGTGATGGCGGAGCTGATGGGCCGCGCAACCGGATGTGCCGGCGGCAAGGGCGGTTCCATGCACCTGATTGATCCGGACCGAGGCTTCCTCGGCGGCGATGGCATCGTGGGCGGGCCCGTGCCGGTAGCGACGGGCGTGGGATATGCACTGAAATACAAGGGTGGCTCGGATATCTGTGTGTGCTATTTTGGCGATGGCGCCATGAACCAGGGCGGCGTGCACGAGGCGCTCAACATGGCCGGCCTCTACAAGGTGCCGGTCCTTTTTGTGCTCGAGAATAACCTCTACGCGATGGGTACCTCGGTTGAGCGCTCCACCGGCCAGCCGGATATGCTGCTCAAGGCGCGCGCGCACGGCATCGAGGCGGAGCGCTCCAACGGTATGGATGTGCTCAATGTGCGCGCGGTGGCTTCGCAAATCATCGAACAGATGCGCGCCACAAGCGCACCGTTCTTCCTGGAGCTCACCTGCTATCGCTTTGTTGGCCACGGGGTGGCCGATAACGCCCAGATGCAGAAGGCCTATCGAACCGAGGAGGAGATAGAGACCTGGAAGCAGCGCGACCCCATCGTGCTGCTCGAGCGGGCGATGCGGGAGCACGGTCTTCTGGAGCAGGCGGATGTGGATGCCATCGAGGAGAGCGTGCGGCAGGAGGTTGAAGATTCCATCCGGTTTGCCGAAGAGAGCCCGGAACCGCCTCTGGACACTCTGTTCGATCATGTGTTTTCGGAATAGGGAGGACCGGACATGTTGCGTGCCTGCGCTTCTCCCTTGGTTAGGAGCATGACATGGCAGTGATGCGTTTCTCGGAGGCGCTCCGCCTGGCCATGACCGAGGAGATGGAGCGCGACGAGAACGTCTTCCTCCTCGGCGAGGAAGTCGGCCAGTATCAGGGAACCTTTCGCGTAACCGAGGGGCTCTGGCAGAAGTTCGGCGGTCGCCGCGTGTTGGATACTCCTATCAGCGAGATCGGCATAGCGGGTCTAGCCACGGGCGCGGCCATGGTGGGCCTACGGCCGGTCGCCGAGTTTATGACGTGGTCGTTCGCGCTCTCCGCCATGGATCAGATAGTCAATCATGCCGCGAAGATCACCTACATGTCCGGAGGACGCATTCGCTGTCCGCTCGTGTTCCGCGGGCCGGCGGGAACCGGCAACCAGCTTTCGGCTCAGCACTCCATGAGCCTTGAGTCCTGGTATGCCCACACCCCTGGCCTCAAGGTGGTGATGCCGTACACACCGGCCGATGCCAAAGGCCTGCTGAAGACCGCCATACGCGACGACAACCCGGTCATCTTCATGGAGCATGCCGGTCTCTACGCGCAGCGTGGGGGCGTGCCGGAGGATCCGGAGTTTCTGGTGCCGTTCGGGCACGCCGTGGTGCGGAGGGAAGGCACGGATGTTACGGTCGTGGCCTACTCGCATATGGTTGGCACGTGTCTGAAGGCGGCGGAGGAGTTGGAGAAGGATTCCATCTCCTGCGAGGTCGTGGACCTGCGCACGCTGGTGCCTCTGGATCTTGACACCCTGCTCGCCTCGCTTCGCAAGACGCACCGGGCAGTGGTAACGCAGGAAGAGTGGACCAATGTCGGCTTCGCCGCGGAAGTGGCCTTCCGGCTGTACGAGCATGGCTACGACGAGCTGGATGCGCCGATACAGCGCGTGGGAGGCCAGGATGTGCCCATGCCCTACGCAAAGAATCTGGAAAGAGCGGTGATCCCAAGCGAGCAGGATGTGATAGCGGCCGTGCGCCGCGCGGTCGCGTAAGGGATCTGCGGGAGCGAAAATGCCTGAAATCCGCATGCCCAAGATGGGCGACGGAATGGAAGAGGGGAAGATACTCCGCTGGCTTAAGGCAGTTGGCGACTCGGTGAATGTGGAGGAGCCGATCGCCGAGATCGAGACAGACAAGGCCAATGTGGAGATCCCCGCGGAAGACGCCGGCGTGCTAACCGGCATCGTGGTGAAAGAGGGCGAGACGGTGCCGATCGGCACGGTCATCGGTTTCATCGGCGAGTCGGCCGGCGAGTCGGCCCACGGCAGTCCCGCGGCCGTATCCGGCGGGGCGGCAGATGCGCCGGCTGCTGTGGCCAAGGAGGCGCCCGCGCCGGCAGCCATTGAGCCGGCGCCGCTTGCTCAGCCGGCTCCGGTCCCGGTGGGGCGGGTGAGAGCCTCCGGCCTTGCACGCAAGGTAGCCGCCGAGCGCGGCATTGATCTCCGCCTTGTCACGGGCTCCGGGCCTGGCGGCAGAATAGTAGAGAAGGACGTGCTGGCCTTCCAGCCGCGCGAGACAGCCGGTCCCACCCGCATCGCTGCCGCGGCGCCTTCGCTGGAAGGCAGAGATGTACCGCTCAACCGGATGCGCAAGGCTATCGCCCGCCGCACCGTACAGTCCAAGCAGACGGTGCCGCACTTCTATCTGGTGATGCCGGTGGAGATGGATCGCTCGGCCGACCTTCTGCAGCAGCTGAACGCTCAGAATCCAGACGATAAGATCACATTCAACGACCTGGTAGTGCGGGCCTGCGCAATGGCTCTGCTCTCGTTCCCGGAAGTGAACACAAGCTTCACGCCTGACGAGACCATACGGTTCTACGACAGCGTGAACATCGGCGTGGCCGTCGGCACCGATGACGGTCTGCGCATCCCCGTGCTCAAGGACTGCCAGCGCATGACATTGCGCGAGATCGCCTCCGCCACCAAGGGCCTGGTTAAGCGCGCGCGGGAGGGCACGCTGACACCGCAGGAGATGTCCGGCGGCACTTTCACCGTGTCCAACCTGGGTATGTTCGGCGTGGAGGAGTTTGCGGCCATCATCAACCCGCCCGAGTCGGCCATCCTGGCGGTTGGCGCCATCGTGCCCGAGGTAGTGGTAGGAAGTGATGGGCGGTTTGAGGCGCGGAAGCGCATGCGCATTACGCTGTCGTGCGATCACCGCACCGTGGATGGGCTGTTGGGCGCCAGGTTTCTGAGAGGGGTGAAGGACCTGCTGGAGAGCCCGACACGCCTGCTCACCTGGTCATAGGATACGGCTACGCAGGTGGGGCCGGACTATGGTATACTGTCGTCAAGCGTACCGCTCGCGCGCCTGTCTGGGTCCCGCGTGCCTATCAACCCCACGAAGAGTGCACCATGAGGTCCCCGCTTCACTGTAACTGTGGCCAGCGGATCTTCTCCAGGGACGTAACACAGCAGGGATATCACCAGCGCCGCTTTGGCCCCAGCTATGTCTACGTCCGGTTCCGATGCTCCCGATGCAAGCGGCTCGGGGAGCATTTCATCAGGCAAGAGGACTGGGAAGAGGGTCTGCTCAACGAGGAAGTGTCCGAGATATCTCAGAACGAGCGACGGCGTTTCGAGGCCATGGGCAAGATCACGGTCGCCGAAATGGCTGACTTCCACTTCAAGCTCGAGAAGCTAACCTCCATCTCGCCGCCTCGCAACGAACAGTCCAAGCGTTAGCGCGACCTGCCGGTGCGCTGCCGCGCCTCCGACGGCAGAGGGCGAAATCGGTCGCCAAGCATCCAACCGGCAAGCACGCCCGCGAAGGCGAGGTTGCCGCCCAGCGCCAGCACCGCCGGAGAGCCTGATCGCAGACCAAAGGCCACCGCCACAAGCGCTGCGGCAGCGAATGCGCGCAGCCAGGAGGTGGAGAGGCTCTCGCGAGCCGCACTCACCAGCAGAAAGAGCCCAAAGGCAACGGGCAGCCACACGAGAGCCGCAAGCCCCATCACAAGGCCGATTGGTGCATTCGGGCGGCGCGCGACGTGCGCAAACACGGAAGGGCGCAGTTCCCTGGCGCTCTCGTCCACCAGGTCGCTCACGGCTAGAACCGCGCCCGCACTGAATCCCGCCGCCACCAGTCCGAAGAGCGTGGCGGGCGGCCATCCAAAGAAGAACCAGTCATAGACAATACCGGGCGAGGCGCTCCAGGCGGCGCAAGCGGCTGCAGCCAGCAGTCCGGCGGATACCGCGCTCATACGCAAGAGCCTCTCCGGGCTTGCCAGGCGAGCCCACTTCCATCGTCTGGGTTGCTGCCGTGCGTTCCGAATGGTGGAGCGCACTCCCCCTCCGGCGAGCTTGTCGAACTTCGTTCGCGCCTCGGCATTCGTGGGGTCGAGCTGCAGAACGAAGCTGTACATCGCCAGGGCTTCGTTGGTCTGCCTCCGCGCCCGATGGATATCGCCCAGGATGTGGTACGCCTCCGCGCAGGAGCGATCCAGACGGATGGCATGGTTGGCGTAGAGGTGGGCCTCGCGGTAGCGGCCGCGCCGAAGGCAGGTGCGGGCCTCCGAGAGCAGCCAGGCGATCTTCTGGACCGCGTCTTCCGAGCGGCCTCGCTGGGTACGGGCGTGTTCCGTGGCGGAGGGGCGGCGGCTGTGCTCGTCGCTGTGCCACGTCTCGGCCGGGGGCTCCGCGCCGCGCGCCTGTTTGTGCGCCTCGGCAAGGACGCGTTCGGCATCGTATTGCGCCCGCTGCCTGGGATCGGAGAGCACCTGATGAGCGGCGTTGATCTCCTTGAACCGCTCCGCGGCGTTGGCCTCCGAGCAGATGTCGGGATGGTACTTGCGGGCGAGTTCTCGGAATCTCCGCCGAATCTGCTCCGGCGAGGCGTTCGGGGGCAATCCGAGCGTCTTGTAGTGGTCAACGGAAGGACGGCTCACGGCGGTCCTCGGATTCCGAGTGTCCTTACGATTGTGGCGTCAATCTGGATCGCCTTCAGGCTTGCGGCCCGGCCGCAAATGCCGTTCGCTTCAACCAGTCCCTCGGCTACTCAATCTGCGAGAGCCCCGAGAAGAAGCCCATGTAGAACCGGATGACAGCCGCGCCAATGAGGATCGCGACAGCAAGACTCACTCCCACCGCGAAGAGGTTTGACGCCAGATGGGCGCGCGACGAGGCCTCGCCTTCCAGGTACTCGGCCACCTTCTGCATCATTGCATCTACATTGCCTGTCTGTTCGCCTGTGTGGAGCATGTCCAGCACAATCGGCGGGAAGGCGCCGGTCTCGCGGAAGGCGGAGGAGAGCGTTGCGCCACGCTCGGCGGCCTCCACTGCGCGCGCTGTCGCCCGCGCGACGATGCGGCTGCCCGAGGCGGTGCCCGCCACGGAGACCGCGGTGCCGATGGGCAGGCCAGCCGCATAGAGTGCGCTGAAGGCGCGGCCGAACTTCGCCAGTGCGAACTGCCGCGCCGTGGGCCCTAGCCCCGGCAGCGAGAACTTGAGCTGCTCATAGGCCTCACGCGCGGAATCGCTCTGAAACAGCACCAGCCTGCAGAAGGCCGTTACGGCGAAGAGCATTCCGCCGAGCAGCAGCAGAAATCCTACTGTGTCCGTCAGGTAGTCCACGCCGGTGTAGGGGTCCTTGCCCATCTGTCCGAGGACGAGGCGCGCGACGGCCGGCACGAATGGGTTTGCCCAGTCGAGGAAGCAGGACTTGCCAAGGATGAGCAGAGCGACGAGCGTGGTGATCTTCGGCATAAGCGTGAGCTTGCTGATCATCCGGCGGACCTCGATCTCCTGATCCAGGTAGTCCGCGATGCGCGTGAGCATCTGGTCGAGCAGGCCGCCGTACTCCGCCGCACGTATCATCTCCACCTGCATCGGGCTGAATATCCACCGATACTCCGCCATCACCTCGCTCAGCGGCCCTCCCGCGAGCGCCTGCTTCTGCAGATCCACGATGACGGCGCGCAGTTTGGCGTTGCGAACCTGCTTCTCCAGGGAGACCAGTGACTGGTAGAGGGGTATGCCCGCGTGGATGAGCGTAGCCCACTGCCTGTACATAACTGCCAGATCCGTGAGACGAACGCCCGAGATCACGGGATAGATGAAGTTCTCGGCAAACCGTGTTGCGAGGCTGACGCTCTGGCGCGCGGCGGTTACGGGGCGGACCTTCTCCACCGTGACACCCATTTCGCGCAGTCGGCCCGCGGCGATGGCGGAGTTGGCTGCCTCCACGGTTCCCTGCACCAGCGCGCCAGACTTGTCTCGGCCAACGTAGGAGAAATGCGGCATTGGGCGCCCTCGCTACCAGTCCTTGGTGAAATCGAACACAGCCTGAAAGTAGGTGCGCACCATCATGATGAGCAGCACGCCCCCGAGGAGCAGCGCCGCGGTGACAGCCACCCGCCATAGCGCGAACCGGGCGGCGGTTGTGGCCCGCTCCACGTTGTTCTGATAATAGTCCTCTAT
>CAZGLN010000024.1:446-1332 GCA_964526545.1 uncultured Chthonomonadales bacterium | reverse complement strand
CTGTCCGCTCAGCACGCCCGTTGCCAGGAGCTGCTCGGTCTCGTTGGCAAAGAGGCCGGTATTCGTGAAAGCCTCATGGAGGGGCACCCCCGCCCGCACCGCCGCACCCGCGGCGATAAGCCTATCACGGATAACCGCGTTCGGCGCGACGTGCATCGCGCCCTCCCATGCCGCCGCGGGACCCAGGCCGGCCTGGTAGAGCCGCTTGAGCATGCGCACGAATGCCGCCAGGGACCACTGCCGTGTCAGGTCTCCGAAGACGGGAAGCCGGAGCAGCCACTCATCGCGGAGGGTGCGCCGCTCGGGAGAACGCAGCCACTGGCTGAACAGCCGCCCGCACAGAATCAGCGCCGCGGCGATCGGCAGGTTGCGGAGGAGAACCAGCACAAGGTATGTGCCGAACTGCGCGTTAGGGAAGAGCGTGGGAAAGAGCGGCTGTGCAATGGCAATGGCGAGAACACCCTGCACCACCAGCATCCGAGCAAGCCAAATGCCCTTGTAGAACGCGAGCTCGCGCTCGGCCTCCTGCGCGATCTCGTCCATCGCGATCTCGAGGAAGCCTCCAGACTCGCCCGCCCGGACCGTGCCGACGTGGTGCGGTGCGTAGAGCCGGGGGTACCGCTCCATGACCTCGGAGAGCGTGCCGCCGGTGCGGGCGGCTTCGGCCATGGCACGCAGGCTGTGGGCGAGGGCGGGCTGCCGGGTCTGCGCGGCCAGATTGGCCGCGGCCTGGTGCGGGGTGATGCCTGCTCGAAGCAGCGAGGCCATCTGCCGGAAGAGGACCGCCATATCCCTGGCGGTCGCGCCTCCCATCGCGGCCTCCTCGGGCTCAGTCCGACTGCTGGTCCGCCGCTTGGCGCCGGTATCGGCTCGGGGTGCTGCCACC
>CAZGLN010000024.1:0-377 GCA_964526545.1 uncultured Chthonomonadales bacterium | reverse complement strand
ACCTCATTCGCGTCGGGCGCATCCATGGCGCCGGCGACTACGTTCCCGTTGCGATCGAGCGCTTCGTAGCGAAAAAGGGGCATCGCTACACCCAGGAGAAGTCCGTGACCGGTCGCACAGGCTGGCTATCCTTGGGCAGGTCTCCAAGGAGCTGGCGTGCGGAACGCCCGTTCGGGAAGCGGATGTCGGGATCGAGCTCGAGGAGCGGCTGTAGCACGAACCGCCGGAGCGCGGCCCGTGGGTGCGGGATGGTCAGCACCTCGTCCGACATCTCGAGGCTGTCATAAAGCAGGATATCAATATCAATTGTGCGCGGCCTGACAGTGGGCGAGGCAGCCCGGCCCAATGCGCGCTCGATGGCTTGCGTGTGCTCTAGG
>CAZGLN010000023.1:17478-22854 GCA_964526545.1 uncultured Chthonomonadales bacterium | reverse complement strand
AGGCGAGCCGATACCCGGTGCCGAGCTGCCGAATATCCTTGCCGAAGAGCGCGGCCGGCAGAACATCCTGAGCGAACCGCGCTGCGACGAGCGAAAGCAGGAAGACGATGAAGACGAGATAGAGCAGGTCCGCCTTGGCAGGTGAGAGAACCGGCGGCGTTGTGGGCCGCAGAAAGCCGGGAAGATCGAGCGGATCGTGCTTGCGCAGGTAGACCCTGACGTAGCCGATGCCGACTGCTAGCAGCCCAAGCCCGCAGAGACCGAGCAGGACGGCCGCCGCCGAAACTGCGCCAAGCACTGCCGTGGACCGCAGGGCCCTGTCACGCGCCCGCTCCTCACCCGCGAAGTCTCCGGCATTGCGATAGGCCAGCTCCGCCGCGACGTGCTCATACCATCCCAGCCCCATCTGCCGCAGACTCGTGATGTCTTGCTCCAGCCATCGCCTCGAGGAGCCTCGACCCAAAACCCGGTTCCACAGGGCTATCTCGGCATCCGCCTGAAAGGAGGTACCTGCATCGAGGGCGGTCCGCAGGCGGATGACTGCCTGCTGCCAGGCGGAATCACCAACATACGCCTGCATCACGGCGAGCCGCCGAAGCGCGGCCCGCGTAGGGTTCAGTTCGGCTGCCCGCCGGAGCTCCTCCACGGCGCGCAACGCCGCCTGAGGCGTGGATGGCCGGGGCTGACTGCAGAGCTGCAGGTGCGCCTGCCTCGACCAGGCCAGGGCTTGCAGGGTGAGCCGCGCGCTCTCGCTCGCGCTCCAAGAAGCCTCCTGGCGAGTCCCGCGCAGACCGGCGAAAACAAGCAGCGCAACGGCGCAGAACAACGCCAGTGTCAGCCACGCTGTCCTGCGCCGCATCGAAAATATCACCCCTTCGCCCGCTGGCACGGTGAGCCGCTAGCCGTAACGGAAGAGGATGGATTGAACAACGTTGATGGCGAATATGGCCAGAACCGGTGACAGATCCAGACCGCCGGTCTTATGGGGCGGAATCAGCCGGCGGAAGGGCTCCACAACCGGATTCGTCACCTGGCGAAGCAGACGCACGGCGGGATGGCCTGGCCAGATGCCGCGCACGCGGAAGTGGATGCACCACGACACCACCACATCCACAAGAATCAGGAAGGCGACAACGCTCAGCAGATTAGCCAATAGATGAAATGGGCTCATCCCACCCCCTGACACTCGGTTACTGTCTCTGTTTTGCCTTCAGCGCCTCGGTGGCCTTTGCCAGATTACGCTGCGCCGCCGCGCGCATCGCGTTATTCGGATGCGCCACCGCCTTCTCCCACGTCGCCTTGGCCTTCTCCAGCATGCCCAGCTTGGTGTAGACATGCGCGAGCATGTGCAGCGTGCCTGCCGGCGCATCCTTCATAGATGCCGACTTCTCATAGTACGGAAGCGCCTTGGCAGGCTGTTTGCGATAGTCCGCCCAGTAGAGCGCCAGCTCATCGTAGAGGAAGTAGGTATCCGGGTTGTTGCGAATACCGAGCTCGTAAAGCGCGATGGCTTCGTCGTCCCGCTTCATGCTCCACAGCAGCCACGCGGCGTTGGCGTAGAGATCCACGTTCTTGGGCTGGGCGCTAATGAGCGCACGAGAGAGGTTCACAATGTGGTTGTACTCGCCCTTATGCCAGTGCCTGTCTATCTGGATGTGGATGTCCGCAGCCGCCTTCTGCAGGATGGCCTCCACCCTGCCCGCATCGGCGCGCGCCTTGGTGCCCGCGCCCATCAGCCACAAGCCTGCCAATGCCACCGCCGCAACGTATCTCGCCCTCATGCCCATCTCCTCTCGCCTCATGTGGCTCGCTCCGCACCCGCCCCTAAGCAGTCTACGTTGCCCCCACCCGCCTGACGCTTCCCTCTGCGTGCCGCGCCAGTCCTGCCTGGCTGCGGCTGCTCCCTGCCGAGAGGTGCCATCGCCTCTTATCTAAGTACGTAGACCAGTTGACGGTATGTACGCTTGCCGAGCCAGCCTGATAACAGTATCGGGACTCGAGGACACCGTCTTCCGGGGTGAGACACAAAGGCCACGCGCTCCATCGGCTGCCGCGATGCCGCGGAGCGTTCCGCCCCCGGCCTCTGCCACCCAGGGTTGTAAGCGCATCTGCCTGGTACTCCCAATCGGTTTGGCTCTGACCGGCGCGCAGCGGGAAGCCTATTCGGCACTTCGCGCCTGCCGCAGCCGCTCCGCAAGCAGGCGGTTCACCTCCTGTGGATTCGCCTTGCCGCCTGAGGCCTTCATGACCTGCCCCACCACGTACCCAAACTTCTTCTCGTCACCCTGCACCAGGGCGGTCCAGACGTCCGCCAGGTTGCCGATCGTGCTCTCGATAAGCGCCCCAAGCTCACCTTCGTCGCGTATCTGGGGGCCGACCTCGGCGGCCAGCCGTTTCGGGCTCGCGCCGGTCTCGAAGACGCGCTCGAAGAGGTCTTTGGCCATCTTGCCGCTGATAGTGCCGTCCGCGATTAGCGAAATCAGCTCGCCCAGATGCTCAGGCGCAACACGCGACTGCTCCAGCTCAAGGCCCGCGGCGTTAAGAAGCCGGGCGAAGTCGCCCATCATCCAGTTCGCCACGGCCTTCGCATCACCGCAGCGCGTCACGGCGGCCTCAAAGAAGCGGCCCATCTCGCGCGTAATGGTGAGCTGATTGGCGTCGTACGAGGAGAGGCCGTACTGCCGCATGAAGCGCTCGCGCGCAGCGCGCGGGAGCTCGGGCATGGTTTCGCGCAAATGCCGCACCCAGTCTTCCGTGATGTGCATCGGCACAAGATCAGGATCCGGAAAGTACCGGTACTCCTGCTCCACCTCCTTGGACCGCTGCGGATAGGTCTCTCCCTTGGCCTCGTTCCAACCGCGGGTTTCCTGTGCTACAACACCGCCGCCTCGCAAGATGCCGACCTGCCTGCCGATCTCGTACTCGATGCCACGGTACACGGATCGAAACGAGTTCAGATTCTTTATCTCCGTCTTGGTACCGTAGTCCTCGGAGCCGATGGGCCGCACGGAGAGGTTTGGCTCGCAGCGAAGACTGCCCTGCTCCATCCGGCCGTCCGAAACTCCGATGTAGGTGAGAATGGCGCGCAGCTCCACGAGGTAGGCGCGTGCCTCCTCGGCGGTGCGCATATCGGGCGGAAACTCGGTAACTATCTCCATCAGGGGCACGCCCGATCGGTTGTAATCAACCAGGCTCTCGCCGCCCACGGAATGGAGCAGCTTGCCCGTATCCTCTTCCAGATGCACGCGCCGAATGTGGACGCGGCGCAGCTCTCCCCCAACCTCCACATCGAGGTAGCCGGCCTCTCCAATCGGCTGATCGTACTGGGAGATCTGGTAACCCTTGGGCAAGTCGGGATAGAAGTAGTTTTTTCTGTCGAACCGGGCGATGCTGTTCACCCTGCAGTTGAGCGCAAGCGCCGTGCGGATGACATGCTCCACGGCAAGCCGGTTCGGCACGGGCAGCGCACCGGGCAATCCGAGGCAGACCGGGCAGCAGCGCGTGTTCGGCTCTCCTCCAAAGGCGTTCGGGCAGCCGCAGAACATCTTGCTCTGCGTGAGCAGTTCGGCGTGCACCTCCATGCCGATCGCGGCTTCATACTCCGCTGTCCGCGCAGCCGCGCTAGCAGAACCACTCATATGCGCAACCCACCCGTGATGTTGAGCTCACATCCCGTAACATGGCTGGCCTCGTCCGAGGCGAGGTAGAGCACACCCGCCGCGATATCCTCGGGGGTCTCGTGCCGCCCCATCGGCCGCTGTTCGCCCACCTCGCGCAGGAAGGTCTCGCCGTTGCCATGCGTCTGCTGCTTCAGTGCAATCTCCTGCGGCGTGATCATCCATCCAACGATTATCCAGTTTACGCGGATTCGGTCGGCCAGCAGCGAGCGCGCCATTGTCTTGGTAAGTGTAAGAAGCGCACCCTTGGAGGCGCCGTACGCCACCCTGTCCAGCCCGCCGGTGTAGGCATGGCACGTTCCGATGTTAATGATGCTGCCGCCGCCGCGTGCGCGGAGATGCGGCAGGGCCGCCCGACTTAACAGGAAGGGACCGCGCACGTTCACGGCAAACGCATGGTCCCACTGCGGTACAGTCAGTTCCTCAAACGGCGCGTATGCCAGGTCGGCCGCGTTGTTGACTACAATATCCAGCGCCCCGAATGCTTGCACTGCCGCTTCCGCGAGCGCAACACACTCTTCCGGCTCCCCCATATCGGCGCGCACACCTACTGCCTTGCCGCCCTGCGCGGCAATCTCCGCGGCGATGCGCTCCGCCTCGGCCGCCCGGCGGCCGGAAACAACCACGGCGGCGCCTTCCCTGGCCAGCACGCGCGCGATGGTCTCGCCAAGACCGCCTGTTGATCCGGTTACGATGGCGACCTTGCCCTCGACTCGCCCCGCCATGGTCCTTTTCGTTCTCCTCTTGCGCCTGATTGGCCGCCGTGGCTGTTGGAGCTAGGTGTTCGAGGCGACAGCTGCCAGCGAAGGGCGGCTGGCATGCCACTCCGTGGCCCGCTCATAGGCGGCGGCAACCTGGAAGAGTGTCGCCTCGTCGTACGCTCTGCCGATGAGCTGCAGCCCAATAGGCAGATTCCGCACCAGCCCGCACGGTACGGAGATGGCCGGCAGACCGGCCAGATTTACAGGCAGCGTGCATACGTCGGCAAGCTTCATCGCCAGAGGGTCCTCGCTCCGCTCGCCCAGGCGGAACGCCGTGGTGGGCGAAGTCGGCGCGGCAAGTACGTCGAACCGCTGGAACGCCTCCTCGAAATCGCGCCGAATGAGCGTGCGCACCTGCTGCGCCTTCCTGTAGAAGGCATCGTAATATCCCGCGGAGAGCGCGTAGGTGCCCACCAGGATGCGCTGCTTTACTTCCGCGCCGAACCCTTCCTCACGGCTGCGCTCCGTCAGCCCTACGTGCCCGGAATTCAATTGGGCGCGGTGCCCGTACTTCACGCCATCGTAACGCGCCAGATTGCTCGAAGCCTCCGCGGGCGCCAGGATGTAGTAGGCCGCGAGTGCGTGCTGAACCGAGGGGAGCGAGCACTCCTCTACTCTCGCGCCAAGGCCGGACAGCTCGGCGACGGCACGCCGTACTCCCTCGGCGACAAGTGGATCCATGCCCTCGGCGAAGAACTCCTTGGGAATTCCCACGCGCAGCCCCGCGATGCCTTCCCGACAGGCGGCCACAAGATCCGGCACCGGCAGGTCTACCGAGGTGCTGTCACGCACATCCTTGCCGAAGAGCACGCCGGAGAGGAGGGCCGCGTCCATCACCGAACGCGTCATGGGACCGATCTGGTCGAGTGAGGAAGCGTAGGCTACCAGGCCAAACCGGCTCACTCGCCCGTAGGTCGGTTTGAACCCCACGATGCCGC
>CAZGLN010000023.1:0-17468 GCA_964526545.1 uncultured Chthonomonadales bacterium | reverse complement strand
GAAGGCGGCCGGCTGGCGGATGGATCCTCCTGTATCGGAGCCGAGCGCCAACGTGGCCTCGCCAGCGGCAACGGCAACGGCGGAGCCTCCCGATGATCCCCCGGGCACACGCTCCGGGTCCCAGGGATTGCGGCTCGGCCCATAGCCGCTGTTTTCGGTGGAGGAGCCCATCGCGAATTCATCGCAGTTGGTCTTGCCGATGACGATGGCATCGGCCTCCAGAACTCTCTCGACCGCCGTGGCGTTGTAGGGTGGTACGAACTGAGAGAGCATGCGCGATCCACAGGTAGTGCGAATGCCGCGCGTGCAGAGATTGTCCTTGAGTGCAACCACCACACCCGCAAGGGGTCCCGCGACATCTCCGGAGTCGAGTCGCGCATCGAGAGCCACCGCCCGACGCATGGCATCGTCAGAGCAGACGGTCAGGAATGCCTGGAGCGCCGGGTCCAGCCGCTGAATCTGCTCCAGATGGGCGGCAGCTACCTCGGCGGCACGAAACCGGCGCTCGCGCACACCCGCGGCAATCTGGACTGCGGAGAGATTGGTGAGTTCGCTCATAGCGTGCTGAAAGGGCTTCGGCTTCCGCACAAGCTGGCTGGAAGCATTCGGCTATTCGAGGATGCGCGGAACCACGAAACAACCGTCGCGGACTTCTGGTCCATTGGCCAGTGCCTGCTCACGGGGCAGCGGATCTTCGGGATGGTCCTCGCGAAAGACGTTGCTGACCGCCAAGCAGTGAGAGGTGGGCTCTATCCCGTCAAGGTCTAGCTGCTGCAGGGTCTTAAACCGTTCCAGCAGCTCCGCGATGTGGCGGCTCTGGATGACGATCTCCTCCTCCGAGAGAGCCAACCGCGCCAACTGCGCGCATTTGCGAACGTCTTCCGGCGTGAATGCCACGTGGTGATCCTCGCAAGGCGGAATTGGCCGATTATAGCACGGCTTCGGTACTCGGTCGGAGAGGTCTGCATCACGGCGGCCGTTACGCGAGGCCGGCGCGCCGACGCAGGCTCCACTCACCCAGAAGCAGGGCCACCATGGCCGCCAGCAGCCAGCCACGGTCCCACAACGGTTGCGGCCTAGTCCGCGCCGATCTCGCTTCCGTGGCTGATCGCAGAATGGACGTCAGATTCCCGATGTCCGTTGCTGCAATCACCATGCCGTTGCCCTCCTCGGCGATCTGGCGCATAAGGTCTGGATTCGCCGAGCGGTCTGCATCTTCGTCCGCGCGCGGCTCCACGCGGAACTGCGCCACGCCAGCCCCACCCTCGGGCCCGGTGAAGGCGAGGTAATCTCCCGCAACTTTGGGCTGGTAGGTTGCGGTAAAGTCCATGCTGCCTTCAGCCGCCGCGGCCGCCACCCTGACGCGCGCTCCATCGGGCCGTAGAATGGTCACGAAGGGAGAAGAGGAGCCCACAGCGTCTCGCACACTCCCGCGCAATACCACTGCCTCGCCTGGTCCGTAACGCTCGCGCTCAACCCGCAGACCTGCGCGCGCGCCTGGCAGGAAATCGGAACCGCTGACCAGCCACCGAATGGTCTGGCTCCAGAACTGCGGGTATACGAGGCCATTTGCCTCGCGTTCCTGCGGCGTAAGAAACGCCCACCTCCAGAGGCCCTGTCCGGCGATCGCCATCGTTGTGCCCTGTCCATAGCGCATATGGGCGATGACTGCCATCTCGGGCGCGGACGCCGCCTGCGAACTTCCCCGTGCCAACACAACGGTCATGGCCTTCTCGCCCTGCACATGCGTGGCCGACACAAGCGCGGGCATCTGGCGGACCACTACATCTAAGCCTTTGCCGCCCCCATGCGCGAAACCTGGATATTGGCGTCCCGCTTCGGTCAGCCGCAACTGCAGGGAAGCTACCTCGTCCCGGGTCCATGTCAGCGGCTCGAGGTCGGCGAGCCCTTCGCCCTGCTCCAGCGCGCGCCCCCGGATAAAGACGAGGCCGCCGCCGCGCCTAGCTACCCACTCCTTGAGGGAGGCCGTGGCAGCGGTGTCGAAAAAGTCCTCGTATCCCCTTCCTACGAGAATCACATCGTACTTGCTGAACTCTGCCAGGGTGCGCGGAAGAGAGATGCCTGACTCCCTGGAGCCCTCCGAGAGAACCGCGTAGAACTTCCCCTCAGTAAGCTTATAGACAGCGTCCAGCCGGATGCCGGAGTCCTCCCGCAGTACATTGGCCAGGAAGCGCGCGTCCCAAGAAGGCCGCCCCTCGAGCAAGAGAACCCTTATCTTGCTGCGCGCCACGGTCACAAGAACGGGTGAGCGATTGTCCGCGAGTTGGGTTTCTCCCGCCGTGGGCTGCACGGCAACGCCGTACCGATGCCAGCCAGGCTGCGACTCACGAACTCCAAACTGGAACTCACCCCTCCCCGAACGCAGCTCCACCAGGCGCGATTCCACGCGCTTGCCCTCTTTTAGCAGGTCCACGTTGATGGATTGCGCAGCGTGGCGGTTCGACCGCACCTCGCCCGATATCTCGATGCGCTGTCCGGGCGCCCCGAACACCTGGCTGCGATGAGGCACGACGGCTGTATTGGGAGCGGAGGTCTCCGTCCCCAAGCAGAGCGTGTGTACCATTCCTCCCGCCATGCGGATGCTCCGCGCGGCCTCCACAGGTCCGCGCTCCGCATTGTCCCGACCATCGGAAATGAGCAGAATGTGCCCACCGTTGGCGGCTTCGTTTTGGCTGTTCCGGAGCGCTGCACCTATGTCGGTACGGCCTCCGCGGGCGGAGGAAGCCTGCACCTGATCCGCGGTGGCAGCACGCACCTGGTCATCAAACAGCGCGAAACGCACATCGTACTTCGCGGATAGCGAGCGCAGCAGTGACGGATTCCCTGCTGTCAGGCGTATAGCTGCGGAGAGACGGGCAGCACCCGCCGCATCACGTTCCGCCATGCTGCGTGAGGTATCCACCAGGATCCTGAGCGGCGCCCTGCGCTGTGTTGGCTCAACCCTGGCGCGCACGGGGTTGAGCAGCACGAGACCCAGCAGCATTACAGCCAGAATGCGGCTTCCAGCCAGGAGGAAGGAGAGACGCAAACCCACGCCGGGCACGCTGCGGAGGTGGAGCACCAGCGTCGCCACGCAGAGAAGGATGGAGACCGCCGCCGTCAGTGGCACGCCAAGAGGCGGATCGAGCGTGATCATGGGATCACTTAGTAAGGCACCGGATGCCGCCGATTGGGCAATGAGGGCGGCATCCGGTGCAAACGAGTTGTACTGGCTTGTGCGGCAGACTACAGCTCAGGCCGAGGGGTGCGCGGGCTCGATGGCGGCAGGACCGGCAGTTCGAGTCCCACTTTGGGTATGTCGCCCGTAAGCGCGTTGAGAAATGCGACGATCTCGCCGATGGCCTGGGGACTCAGGTCCTTATTATGCTGTACCTTGGCCATCAGTCGCACCGCCTCCCCTAGGTCCCACACGCTGCCATCGTGGAAGTACGGATAGGTTCGCGCCACATTGCGAAGCGAGTAGGCCTTGAATGCGTAGCGGTCGTTCGGATCCTTGGTTACCTCGTAGCGGCCGAGATCCATGTCTTTTCCGTCGCTCGGCACCCGGAAACGTCGGAAGACCATGCCGCCCATGGCGGGCCCGGCATGGCACGCGGCGCACCCAATGTCCAGGAACTTCTTCAGGCCGGCCTTCTCGCGTGCCGTGAGCGCCTTGTTGTCGCCGCGCAGGAACTGGTCAAACCGTGACGGAGTCAGCAGCATCCGCTCAAACGCGCCGATCGCTACCCCCACGTTACGATAACTCACCGGGTTCGCCTGGTTGGGGAATGCCTTGCGGAACATGCGCACATACTCAGGAATGGATGCGACCCTCTCGATGACCGCATCCGAGGCAGGCATGGCCATCTCCTTGGGGTTCAGGATCGGGCCGAGCGCCTGCTCCTCCACGTCACGCGCCCGTCCATCCCAGAACTGCCGGGTGTGCAGCGCGGCATTCAGAACCGTCGGCGCATTGCGCGGACCCGCCACGAACCCGTGGCCCAAAGAAGTTGGCAAGGCATCCACACCGTACGTCGCCATGTTGTGGCAGGTGTTGCAGCTGATCACACCGCTCTTGGACAGCCTGGGATCGTGAAAGAGCATGCGGCCGAGCAGTACCTGCGCCTCGCGCGCCGACCCCTTGGGCGGCATCGGCGGCACGGAGATAGGCTGGAAGAGCGTCCTGGCTTGTGCGCGCAGCGCCGTGTCTGGAGAGAGAGCGGCAAGAGCCGCGACCGCAAGAGTGCATGCCGCGGCCGCTGCGAGGGCTGCGTACAGACGAGACCTCATGGGTAGTACCCCTAGAGCATTTGTGGTGGTTTGAGGGTCCCTGGCGGTGCCATGGGCCTCACACGAAGATTGTACCCGCGGCCGTTCGGCTAGCGGGACGTCGCAGAGGCGACCGGCCAGATGCGCAGCGTGCCATCCGCGCCGCCGCTCGCCACGCTGCGGCCATCGGGAGAGAAGGCTACGCAGTTGACCGCACGTCGGTGCCCGCTCAGGACCTGGGCCGGCTGCTGGCTGGTGAGCGGCCAGACCCGAACAGTCTGGTCAACGGAGGAGGAGGCCGCGAGGCTGCCATCGGAGGAGACGGCCACTGCCGTTACCTTGCCATTGTGTCCGGTCAGCTCGCGCTCGGGTGACCAGGAGGCGCAACTTACCACGGTAACTGTGCGGCCCGCGCGGCCAACCAGAAGCCGGCTGCCGTCCGGCGTGAACGCAACGGAAGTGGCGCCCGGCAGGCGCGCGCGCGACACGGTTCGGCCGCTCGATGCCTCCCACACCATCACGGTAGTATCGCCCGCAGCCGCTATCCACCGTCCGTCCCAAGAAAACGCGATGCCATTAATCTGGTCTGGATGCTGCAAGAGCCGCGTCTCCTGGCCAGTGGAGGGTTGGGTGAGCCTTACCGTACTGTCCAGACCTCCCGAAGCCAGAGAGGTTCCATCCGGCGAGAAGGCAACACTCGTTACGAAGCCGGTGTGCGCCTCCAGGTGCCTTGTCATGCGCCCGGTGGCTGTATCCCAGAGCTGCACACCCCAACTGCCGCTGGCTGCGGTGCGGCCATCCGGCGAGAGCGCAACACCGCTCATGGCATACTTGAAGTCGAAGGCGCGCACTTCCTTTCCAGTCTGGCTGTTCCAGAGTCGCGCTGCATTGTCGGCACCGCCGGTGAGCAGTTGGGCGCCGTCACGCGACCAGCACAGGGAGAGCACTGCCTGCTCGTGTGCCTCGATGACACGGGCATCCACGGCAGCAAGCGCCAGGGCGGAACCTGCCAGCAACGAAACGATCCACGCCTGCGTACGAGTTGCAGCGTTCATTGCTGTCCCCGTTCCTTCCCAGCCCGACGAGCGAACTTCCGCGCGCGTGCCGAGCCACAGTCTACTTCAAGCGGGGTTCTGGGAACACGGCCACGGCGCGATCTTCCGGCCCGATGCCCCCTGCGCCCTCCATCACCTTTACCTGGGTGTAGCCGCCCATCACCTTGAAAACACGCACCCTTCCGACGGGTTGACCGCGCCGAAAGACCCTGAACTCCATCCGCGGCCGCACGCCATGCTCCGCGCCGCGATTGATCACCAGAATATCAGACCCCGAGGAGTTCAGCACAGTTCCAACGATGGGCTTGTAGGCCGCGATGCGCGCCGCGCACCTTTCGGCCGCCGCGGCGGCTGCCTCCATGTAGGCGAGTGACGGGGCGCTGCCAGCCTCGGCGGCATCATGGACGGCTGCAAGCTCCGCGGCGCCGTTAGCCAGTTCCCACGTCTCCGCCTCACGCACGTGCACCACGATTCCGACCTCTATCCACGCGCGGCCATCCCTCGTCCGCCTCGTGATGCGCTGCACATCCGAGGTCAGCACATAGTCCGCCTTCAGCTCGCCAGCGAGTGCGCGAAGTTCGCTCGGTTCATAGGGTGGCTCCATGCGGCGGGCCCTTGCAGCGCGCTCAAGCGCGCTGGCGGCAATCACGGAGTAGACCCCCTGCCTGTTCAACGCTGATGCCAGAGCATCGGTTGCCGCCCGAGCCACCACTCCGTGCGGATCGGATACTGAACAGAATGCATCGGCAACAAGAGCGCGGGGCGCAGACTTGCCTGTCTGCGCCCCGGCGCCAGCCATTAATAACAGCAGTTGCAGAACGACAGGGACGACGCGGCGAGCGGCGGTTACGCGGGCGTAGCCTGCGCGAGCAAGTTGCCGCCGTATCCGCATCGAACCCATCCGTAGATCCCCCTTTTCTTGCGATCCGGACGCAACATGCGCTCGCCTATCGGCTATCCAACGGTCAGCGCAACCTAGCGCACGAAGAAGCGATTCTCCCGGCTGCCGCGTCCCCCAACCGCTTCGACAACGATGGTGTAGTTGCCCGGCACCAACGACGCTCTCGCACTCCACCGTCCACCGTTCACGCGCTGCTTGGACCTGTGGGCAATCTTGCTGCCCCGATAAACGCGTACGTCCACCTCCCGGGAGGTAGCACTGCCAGACGCCTGCATGTTGCCATCGCGGATCGTCTCGCCGTTCCTCGGCCGGTCAATGGAGACACGGTACTGCGTGCTCCCGCCAGAGCCGCCCCATCCTCCAGAGCCACCAGAACCCCCGAAGCCACCAGAGCCGCCGGAGCCACCAGAACCGCCGAAGCCGCCAGAGCCGCCGGAACCGCCCCATCCGCCCCAGCCGCCAGAGCCGCCCCAATCACCCGATACGCGCCCAACGGCGAAACGCACTTCCTCGCCGTGGGACCATCTGCTCGTTGTAGCCACCGCGCGGTACGTGCCCTCATTCAATCGGATGCGTACGGACCAGTTGCCGCGTCCATCCGGCCTCACGGAGCGCTTCGCCACCTCCCTGCCGCGACGATCGTAGACGTGAACCGTAACGTCGTTGCGGCCCGTCGACGCGCCTCGGAACGTAATGTCCCGCGAGTAGATGGTTTCGAGCCACCGAGGGGAGATAAACCGAATGCGATCCGCCTCTGGCCGCACTGGCTCCTCCCAATCGTCTCTGGAGGTCAGCACGCGGCCGTCCGCGAACTCTACCCGCGCATCGCGAGTGCGCAGATCCTTGCGGTGCACCTTGACGGAAAATCGAAAAGGCATGGCGTCCCAACCGTCACGGTCGCTCGCCATCCCTTCTCCAACGACCCGGGCTTCCGAAAAGGAGAGGAACTCTTCCTTGGACTCCCGGAACGAGACCCTGGTCCACTCCACGTTGTTGGTTATAAGCCGGCGAATAGTCCATTCGGCCTGGTCCGTCACACGCTCATCGGCACCGACACTCAGCGGCAAGAACAGCAGTAACCCCAGCAGGGCAAGCCAGCGTGCCATCCTTCTCTTTCGCTCCTTTAGGTCTTGTCCGGGTGGTGCATCTTTCAGTCGGTGCAACCTGCATGGCGTTCCAACACAGATTGCGGGATTGCAGCGACGCTAAGCACCGCACGCACACGCAATTTGCAGCGGACCGTCAGCGTGCCTGCAGTGATGAAATACATTACCCAGCAACAGCCACTATCACGTATAGAGCGTGCAACTCGTTCCGTACGTCGCGCACTTTTTCACCTACTCGATGCTCCCTCGCCGAGCAGAGTCAGCAGGGCGGTTCGGGCTCGTCCACCGGTAAAGGGTGAGTCGTCCGTCAGCGGCTGTGCGGGCGGGTCGCCGTCCGTCCGCGCGGTGGCAATCCCTCGCGCGGCGCCCCCGGAGCCCGACTCGCGCCGCGGCTGCAAGGAGGCGATGGCCGCGCGCTGTGCATCCGTTAGCGTGCTAAGGATGCGCGCTTGCACCTTTCTGGCGCTTTCGTCGTCCAGCTTGGGCGACTCCTTCAGCTCTTTGAGCAGGGCGTTCAGCCGAGACCGCTGAGCGGGCGTCATGGCTTGTCCCTGCACCCGCTCAATCACCTCCATCGCGCGGATGGTGCGCACCAGGGAGACAACGTTGGGGCCAAAGGCCGGTGCGGTGAGCATCCGCGGCAAGTTCTGAGAGCTCCCCGCGGCGCTGCTCCCCGCGGCTTCCTGCGAAGCCGCCGGTCTGCGATCCGGAACCTTGGACTCCTCTGTCCAATAGCGGAAACCATAGCCAAACATCGCTCCCAGTATGACGGCGACCACGGCGGATGCAACCGCGGCCGAAACTGGCTGATCTCTCTTCACCTCGTCCGCCTCCGTAACGCGGGTTCCGCCTAAATCGGCTGGTGGCTCACCTACGCTATCCGCCTACCTGCAGCGTGGCAATGGCCGAGTCCGGCACGCCGAGCCCACGCAAGATGGCGTGCGCCATCACCCGATATCCCCGCGGATCCAGGTGCACGCCATCAGAAGTAAGCAGCAAGAGCGCCTTGCCCGCATGGCGCTGGTAGGTTGTCAGAATCTCGCGAAACGGATGGTGCAGATCTACAAACAGGCAGCCGTGTTCGCGGGCCAGCGCGCGCATGGCATTCACATACTCCACGAGCCGTGCATTTTCCGGTCGCGAGAGGTCCTCCCCGATGACAGCCGGACTTACGAGCATCACGCGCGCCCCTGCCTTCTGCGCACTCACAACCATGTTCCGGACGCTGGCACGGAACTTCGCCACGGGCACTCCGGCCGGCAGATCGCCCTTCGGATGGTCTACTCCCGCAGCGAACTCACGGAAGCCATGCCACACGTCGTTTGTCCCCACGTTGATGGTGAGGAGGTCCGGCTTGCGCAAGAGTACGTCGCGCGTGAAGCGCGCCTCCATGTCCGGCGCACGGTTGCCTGACACCCCGGCATTCACCACTTCGATACGCTGCTGCGGATAGAGAAGCGAAAGATACCTCTGCAGCAGCCACACGTAGCCGCCAGGCGCTCCTGCCGCCTCCGTAATGCTGTCGCCAAGGCAGACTATCTTGCGCACTCCCTCGAGGGGCGCGGGCACGCGCTGCTGCGCAGAAGAGGCCCCGCCCAGCGGAACAAGCATCATAACCAAGAGCAGCCACCTCATGTTTCTCGTCCTCTGGTATCCAACTTGTGGTTGTTACGAAGTGCTCGCCCCGAATCCTCCCCGGCCGACCGACGAAGCGCGCGCGACGTGAGACGCGAGGCCCGGGTGCACGGACTTCGATGGGAGCATCTGGTACGCTTGTTGCGCAGAGCGCCCACGCGCCGAAGGATTCACGCGCCACACGGCGAATGTGCCACGCGGCTTAACGAAACAGGGAGTACCGACGACACCGATGTCCGAAGGGATATTCTTCTATACCGATGGCTTTCAGGCGTACGATCTCGGGCCGCACCACCCACTAAAGCCCACGCGCCTTAAGCGCACCTACGAGCTGCTTCAATGCTACAACATTCTTGAACACGTGGAGCAGCCGAACCCCTGCACCGTCGAGGATCTCCGAACCACGCACAGCGACGACTTCATTTGGGCGGTGGACCGCCTAAGCTCGGCGGAGCATGTGCCCTTCCCAGAGCGCTACGGCTTCGGCTCGGGCGATAACCCGGTGTTCCCGGACATGTGGGACGCATCGCTGCTCTACACGGGGGCTTCGGTTGACGCCGCGCAGGCCATCTGCGAACGCCGATGCCGCGTTGCGATGAACATCTCGGGAGGCCTTCACCATGCTCACTACGACAGGGCCGCCGGCTTCTGCGTGTTCAATGACTGCGCCGTTGCCATCCATCGGCTCAAACGCTGCTTCGCGCGCGTAGCCTACGTGGATATTGATGTACACCACGGCGATGGCGTACAGGAAGCGTTCTACGACGACCCATCCACGCTGACCGTCTCGATTCACGAAACGGGCCGTACCCTCTTTCCTGGAACCGGAGACGTGCGCGAAATCGGCATCCGCGAAGGCACCGGCTACAGCGTGAACATCCCCTTGTGGCCCTACACAGACGATGCCATCTGGCTGGGCGCCTGGCGAGAGGTCGCTCTGCCGATTCTAGGCGCCTTCAAGCCGGAGGTCATCTTGCTGCAGTTGGGGACGGACGCTCACTATCTCGATCCGCTCGCGCGCCTCTGCCTTACGGCGCAGGGATGGCTGGAAGCCGTCAAGGACATCAAGGCCCTCGGCGTGCCCATCGTTGCGGTTGGCGGCGGCGGCTACAACCCGACCACGGTGCCCCGCATGTGGACCCTCGCGTATGCCGAGCTCTTCGGGTACGAGGTTTCGGACGAGACACCGGAGTGTTGGCCCGATCACGGCATGGTGCCCACCCTTACGGATCACGAAGAGCCGCCCGTGGCGCCGCACGATAGAGAACGCGCCCAAGCCTACGCGGACGAGGTGGTGGCGGCGGCGAAAGCGCTGCTGTTTGGACATCACGGTCTACGGCCCTCGCAATGACCTCGGGCTTCTCGCTCCGGCGTCTGCTCTTTGGTTCGCCGCTCCGGACGGATGTGGCCGTCCATGAGCGGCTGCCCATCCTGTTGGCCCTGCCCATCTTCGCTGCCGATGCCCTCTCCTCCGTGGCGTACGCGACGGAAGCCATTCTCAAGCAGTGGAGCAATGTAGGGCTTCGTCACGATCAGTATGTGGCCACCTTCTGGATCAGCTTGGCGATTGTCACGCTGATCCTCCTGGTCGTTGTCTCCTACCGCCAGGTCATCTACGCCTACCCTCGCGGCGGCGGTTCGTACCTGGTGGCGCGTGAGAATCTCGGTCTGTTTGTCGGATTGGTGGCCGCGGCGGCCTTGCTGGTGGACTACGTGCTGACAGTATCGGTGAGTATTGCTGAGTGCGCCGCGGCAAGCTTCTCCGCGCTGGATCAGTTCGGAGGCGTGTTCACTTCGCTAAGCGAGCACAGAGTGGGTGTCTGTGTGATCCTGGTCTTGCTTATCATGCTGGTGAACCTTCGCGGTGTGCGGGAATCGGGGCTGGCGTTTGCGTTTCCCAGCTACGGCTTCATCCTGCTGATGTTCACCATGATCGGCATCGGCCTCTACCGCGCCTTCGTGATTGGCGAACCTGTCCAGTCCGTCGCCATGGCCCCCGATCCGAGCCATGACGTTACGTTGACGCCCTATCTCATCCTTCGAGGGTTTGCCTCGGGGTGTGCCGCGCTCACCGGCATCGAGGCTGTCTCAAATGGCGTAACGGCTTTCCGGGCCCCCGAGGCGCGGAACGCCTCCATCACCCTTGCGGTGCTCGGCGTCATCCTGGCGGCCCTCTTCACCGGCGTTAGCACGCTGGCGCTCCGGTTCGGCATCGGCGTCTCGCCCACCGAGGAGACCGTGGTATCGCAGATTGCCAGAGCCGCGTGCGGTACCGCCATGCCGCTGGGCATCATCTACTTCGGGGTGCAGTTCTTCACCGCCCTCATCCTGTTCCTCGCGGCGAATACTGCGTTCGCGGGTTTTCCCAGGCTGGCAAGCGTGCTTGCCGAGGATGGCTTCCTTCCGCGGCAGTTGGCAGCGCTTGGTGACAGGCTCGCTTTCAACAACGGCATCATCGTTCTCTCAGGGTTTGCGATCTTCTTTCTGGTGGTCTTCGATGGCAATACACATGCCCTGCTGCCGCTCTATACCGTGGGGGTCTTTGTGGCTTTCACCACCGCCCAGTTCGGCATGGTCCGCAGGCACTTGCAGGCGCCACGAGAGCACATCGCCGGCCTGATTGTGAATTCCGTGGGCGGAGTAACCACGCTGGTCGTGCTGCTTGTGGTTACGCGCAGCAAGTTCATCGTGCCGCAGCCGCTCTTCGGCACCACCTGGTTCTATGAGGGCGCGTGGATGGCCCTCACCCTCATGGCCTTCCTCGTGTGGATGTTCTACGGCATCTCCCGCCACTATCAGAGGGTAGACCGGCAGTTAGCCGAGATTCCGGAAGCGGCGCACGGGGCGTTCCGTCACACGGTCATCGTGCTCGTGCCCTCACGCATCCATCGCGGCATCGTGCAGGCAATACGCTATGCGCGCTCCATCTCGCCGGATGCCCTCGCGGTGCACATTCAGTTCGATCCGCGCCACGGCGAATCGCTGCGCAAGCAGTGGGCGGAACACGGCGAGGACATGCCCCTGCTGATACTGGACTCACCCTTCCGGTCACTTGTGGGCCCGCTGATGCGCTACCTGGATGCCGCGGAGCGCGTGCGAACGGACGACATCATTACCGTCGTCCTGCCGGAGTTCGTCCCCGCGCGGTGGTGGCACAACTTCCTCCATAACGCCTCCGGATGGCTGCTGAGGTTCCGCCTGCACTACCGGCCCGATATTGTCATCGTCAGTGTGCGGTACTACCTGCATGGATAGCCGATCGCGGATCGCCTAACTGTGCGCTATTCAGTGTTCCGAAGTGCCCACGAAACGCACAACGGCAACATCCTCGCCTGGAAGCCGGATACGGATCGCGCTCGCGGAACGCGGCTCATCGGCCTCTCCCCGTTCCACATGAGCGGTTGCGGCCTCGACCCGTGCGCGAACCACGACTTCCTGCGGCGCCGTGCCGTGGTTGGCAAGCACAACCACCAGATCCCGGCCCTGTCTTGCCGCTGACCACGCGAGATCTGGCACCACGCCGCCTTCCGGCTTCTCGACCGCTACCATACGGGAAGATGCCGCTCGCAGAAGCAGTTCCGCAAAGTACCCCAATCGCTCACCCTTCGGACCGGCGTCCGACAAGAGAAAGTCCGGAGTAGAGAGGTAGACCTCGCCCTTGCCGTAGCGATGGCGGAGAAGCACCGGCTCCCCGCCGCTCGTGCGCGCCACCACTTCCGCACCGCGGAGCTGCACGTCCTGCGCGGCGAACCACGGCTCCCGAGCGACGTTTGCCGTCCGTGCATCCACGATGGCATCGGCGCTGACCGCCTTGCGCATGAGGAGATGGCTCTTGCTCCAGTCCGACCAGGCCCGGCTCTCGCCGATGACGGCGCCGAGAAAGGCCGCGTCCTGAACAAATCGCTCGCGGTACCGGAGCTGGTTCGCATTTATAAAGAGGCGCCCACCGCGTCGCACGTACTCCCTCAGGGTCCCAAGCAGACGCGGCGTCATGGCGACTTCGCCCATAACCGCCACGTGGGCATAGCGCGCCAGCCTCTCAACGCGGATGTCGGAGGAGACGATATCGAACGGCCCGCCGGGTGTCGGCGCGAAGTAACCTGGATACTCCTTCCCGCCCGGCATCCACCATCCCTTGGTTCGTCCGAAGCCAGGAAGCAGTACATCGAGATACGCGGCCAGCATCGCATCGCCGCGGTCCGCTGGCAGCTTGGCCCACACCGTGGGGAGCTCAATCCAGTCGCCGTGCAAGTGGCCGGGCGCCCAGCCGTTGTCCGCATCCACCAGAAGAGCGAGATCCGCCAGCGGCTGCAGCGGCGCGTTTCGTACCCGAACGAACTCCCAGAAGTCGCGCAGTTCCCTTCCCCAGGCTGCGAGTTGGTAGCCCTCCGGACGCCGAGAGAACAGAGGCTCCGTCTCCTGCACGGTGAGAAGCCGTGCGCCTGACACCCAGGCAAGGTAGAGGCACCTGCGCAGGCGGGTGGCATCGTGGCCCGCGCCCACGGCGGATTGCGGGCCTGGCCAGAGTGCCTTGTCCTCGGTAGGCACCTGGCCGCGATGCCACGGCGAAATCCAGACTCCCCAGGGCTTGCCGAACTGGGAAGCACCGCCTCGCATGTAGGCTAACTGAAGGTCCACGTTGGGCAGCGCCTCCAGCAGCTCCGCCAGAACCATGTCGCCGCCCGAGCGAAATCCGCTGTGATGGAAGCTCACGCAGAGGTTCGGCAGGTACGAGGCACGCGATGCATGCGCCAGTCTGCCGATTCTCCGAAGCTCAGCCTCGAACACTCGTCGGCCGCCGGATCTGTCCGAGAAATGGTAGAGGTCCGGCACTCGCGAGCGGAATCCGGCCCGCAAGCCGTTCTGCAGGAAGTCGGCGTCCAGCTCCTCGGCATGCAGACCAACGAAGAGGTTGCCGGCGCGTCGCGCAATCTCCCGAACGCGCGACGGAGGATGTATCTCCGGCGTCGTGTCTCCGCCATATTCCGGCCCTCCGGGCTTAAAGTCCCTGCCCAGGCCCCTCCGCTGGCTGATCATGAAGTGGAATCCACGCTCGACGCAGGCATCCACATCCGAGAGGATGTCGTGCTCTTCGTTCCAGGGCGTGTTTCCCATCCCGTAGCCCTGCTTGGGTATCCACACGAAATTGCCCAGTCCCAAAACGTGAAGCGCTCGGATGTTCTCCCTGCCATGCGCATGACCACCGACAAGAAGCGGCGGCGACGGACTGGAGGTAAGCGCCAGGATGGCTGCGATGATGCCAAACGGCATGGTGATTCCCCTCTCTGCCAGCTAGTCTGACCGGGCCAAGCGTGCCCGATCCGGGGAGGGTAACGTGGTGCGCTTGCCGCCTTCGCCCAAGTGTGATAGAATCCAGGCGGCAATCCGCCCTGCAGGCGAATGGTGATGCCTCAACGAGTTCACACCCAACGCTTGTACCAAGGGAGTGTGTCTCGGCAGCACTGAGTGGTGTCCCCATTCCGGGGAGGCGCGAGGTGCGTCGGCGCACATCCGCCCGTGTTTCACGGGTCCATGAACTCTGAGCCACACGGCGTCGCGGGGCGGAGTTCCTTTAGAGTGAGGGCGCGCAACAAGGGAGTTGCGCGCCCTCGCCGCATCAGGTGCTCAATGGCTGGCGTAACTCGAGAAGAGCTCGCTGACCGAAGCATCCTCGTGAATTCGTCTGATGGCATCGGCCAGCAGACCGGCCACCGAAATCACCTCGATCTTTGGGTGGGCTTCCGGGTTCGGCAGCGGAATGGTATCCGTGATAACTAGGCTGCGCAGTACGGATTCATCCACCCGCTGAGTTGCATCTCCCGAGAGCACCCCATGGGTGCAGCATGCATGCACCTCGCGCGCGCCCCGCTCCATGAGCGCGGCGGCTCCCTGCACGATGGATCCGCCCGTGTCTATCATGTCGTCAATCATCACGCAGACCTTGTCGCGCACATCGCCGATGATCTCCATGATCTCCACCTTGTTGGCGGCCGGCCGCCGCTTGGCGATGATGGCGATGGGCGTGCGCAGATGCTCCGCCATGGCTCTGGCGCGCGCTACCCCGCCCACGTCAGGCGAAACCACCACGGTATCACCGTTCGAGAGGCCTTTCTTGATCAGGTGGTCCCCAATCAGCGGGCCCGCGAAGAGGTGATCCACGGGCACATCGAAGAAGCCCTGTATCTGCCCCGCGTGCAGGTCCACGCAGAGCACGCGGCTTGCGCCGGCTCCGCTGATAAGGTTGGCGATGAGCCGCGCGGTAATGGGCTCGCGGGGTTTGACCTTCTTATCCTGCCGCGCATAGCCATAGTAGGGAAGCACCACGGTGATGCGTCGGGCCGAGGCGCGCCGAAACGCGTCTATCATGATGAGCAGCTCGACAATGTTGTCGTTCACGGGGTGGCAGGTGCTCTGAACCAGGAAGATATCCAGGCCGCGCACGCTCTCCTCGATCTTCACCTGGATCTCGCCGTCGGAGAACTTGCGCGCCATCAGTTTGCCCATATCCACGTTCAGATGCTGTGCGATCCGCTCTGCTAGCGGGTAGTTCGCGGTGCCCGAGAACACCCTCAAGTTGTCGGCTCGCATCATTCCTCGCCACCTCATGTCTTGGATTCTTCGCTGCTCTCGTTGCTTCTGGCTTTGCGTCGGCGTGCCCACTCCGGTTTGATAGTCGGTCGGACGCGCCCAATCGCAAGGGCATCTTCCGGCACGTCCTCCGAAATCGGCGTGGCAGCGGCGACGATGGCGCCATCTCCCACCGCGACCGGTGCAATCAACGTGCTGTTACTGCCGATGAAAGCCCGCTTGCCGATGCGGGTCTTGTGCTTGCGCACACCATCGTAGTTGCAGATGACCGTGCCGGCGCCGATATTGGTTCCTTCTCCAACCTCGGCATCGCCGAGGTACGTAAGGTGCGCTGCCGATACACCCTCGCCCAGGCGGCAGGCCTTCAATTCCACAAACGACCCGACCTTTACATGCGCCTCCAGCGCGCAGCCAGGCCGTACGTGAGAGAACGGCCCAATGCGCACATGATCACCGATGCGGCTGCCCAGCACATGCGATGAGATTATAGTTACCGAGTCACCTATCCAGCAGTCCGCCACATACGCATTCGGGCCGAGGCGGCAGTCGGTGCCTACCCGCGTGCGGCCCAAGAGCATGGTTCCCGGTTCCACAAGGGTGTCCTGCCCTAACTCCACGCCGACGTCTACACGAACACTTCGCGGATCGGTGAAGCTCACGCCATTCAGCATATGGCGCTGGATGATGCGTTCCTGCAGTATGGCCTGGACATGCGCAAGCTCAGCGCGCGTGTTCACGCCGAGTGCCTCGCCCGAGTCCTCCAAAGTGACCGTGCCGACCTTGCGCCCCTGGTTGGTCAACACGGCGATGGTATCGGTCAGGTAGAGCTCACCCTGCGCATTGGTGGGCTCCAGTTGCTGAAGAGCCTCTCGAAGATCCCCCGCGCGGAAACAGTAGATGGAGGGGTTCCACTCGCGAATTTCGCGCTCCTCGGCAGTGGCATCGCGGTGTTCCACTATGCGGACCACGTTTCCACCCGCGTCCCGCACAATCCGACCATAGCCGCTAGGATCGTCCTTATACGCGGTGAGTAGAGTGGCCGAGGCTCCCTCCGCCTTGTGCTGCCGAACGAGAAGACGCAGCGTATCTGGTCGCAGCAGCGGCACATCGCCGGCAAGCACCAGAACATCGCCGGAATAGCCCTCAAGCGCGGTGAACGCGGAGAGCGCCGCATCGCCCGAACCGCGAGGCGCGGCCTGCTCGGCATACTCCACATCCTCGCCAATCCCCTGCCGCACGCGGTCGGCCTGATGGCCAACCACGACGACCACCCTCTCGACACCCGCTGCCTTGCACACATTCACGACATGCCGCGTGAGGGGAAGGCCGCACACGGAATGGAGCGGCTTGGGAAGAGATGAGACCATCCGGGTGGACCTGCCCGCGGCAAGGATGACGGCGGCAGTATCCAGCAAAGGCTCCGTAGAAGCGGATGGTTCGGCAGTCGGCATGAGGACTGAAGCGTCTCCTCGGAGAAGCCGTCTAGGGAGTGCGCCAAGTAGGAAAGTCCCGCCTCGCGGGGCCTGCGGCACGTCACGTGCCGCCTTCTCACAGGCTTGCGATTATGGGCACGCCCATCCGCAACTGTCAAGAGGCCGCGCGGCTGCCCGAGCAATCCCAGTACAGGTGGACAAGCCATGGGCGCGCATCGCATCGCCCCTCCGAAGGACCGGCAGCCGGAGAGGCTGCGCCCGGCGAGGTCCTGAAGCAGCACGTACACCTGGGAGCGCCTCTCACGCATGGAGGACGGCCGACTGCTCCGTGACATATATGCGGTCGCTCGGCAGCCCGACGGCTTGCCTAGGTATACTCACGCTATGCGCATGCCCGGGTGGTCGGCGCGTGTTCGGGGGGTTCATATACGATGGAGGAGCTGTTCCAACTCCTCGCCGAGCGAAGAATCCAGGAGGCCAT
>CAZGLN010000022.1:17472-22923 GCA_964526545.1 uncultured Chthonomonadales bacterium | reverse complement strand
CACCGTAAGGGGTGCGCATCGTCGCGCGATCCGTAGTAGGAGCGGCTGGCATCTCTACACGGAATCGGCCCTCCTTCGAAGTGTACTGACGCCAGCCAGTCGCAGGCAACGGCCTCTGCTGGCCCTCGAGCACGGCCGGGCACAAGCAGGTCAGGCCGACACAGAAGGTTAGGCAGATCGCGCGGAGGATCGTAGGCACGAGATACGGGCCGAGAGACGAGGAGAATCGGAGCGTGGCAGGCATGGATCGGCGGCCTAAACGAGTCGGGGGGGAGGGAGGTAAGACGCGAATCGGTTATCGGCATCCACCAACACCAGCCGAGGCTCCACCTGCTCGTCGGTCTGGACAAACGCTGCAATGATTACGCGGTCGCCAACCGAGACCCGATGCGCTGCCGCGCCATTGACGCAGATTACGCCGGAGCCGGCCGGAGCCGGCATCACGTAGGTCTCGAAACGCTGACCGTTCGTCACGTTCCACACGTGCACAAGTTCGCCAGGCAGCAGCTCGGCACGCTTCACCAGCTCCGCATCAATCGAGATGCTGCCTACGTACTCAACATTCGCCTCGGTAACCGTGGCGCCGTGTATTTTGCTCTTAAGGAGTGTCCTGAGAACCATCGCATCGCAGCCTGTCTCAGTATGGCATACCCGTGCTTCGGGCCTGGAGGATCGCGCACGCCCCTATCAGGCGACGGATGCCTCGACAGCGGCTTCCAGGATCTCACATGCCTTCCAGAGGTGATCCTCCTCCATGGTGAGTGGTGGAGCAAGGCGGATAACGTTGCCGTGGAAGCCGATCGGCGCAATCAGCAGCAGACCGCGACGGCATGCCTCATTCACGATGCGCTGCGCGCGTGGCGCATCCGGATTGCGACTTCGCGGATCCGTCACGACCTCCAGCCCCCAAACGAACCCGAGACCCCTCACCTCGCCGATGCATGGGTGGCGCTCCTGCAGAGCCCGAAGCCGCTCGCCCAGCGAGGGGCCCAGCCGTGCCACGCGCTCGCAGAGCCGCTCGCGCTCGATGATCGCAATGCTCTCAAGCGCGGCAGCGCAGCAGAGCGGATTGCCCCCATAGGTGCTCGACATACCACCGGGCGGCACCGCGTCCATGATGTCCGACCTGCCGACGACCGCGGCGACCGCCACTCCACTCCCGAGCCCCTTGCCAAGCGTCATGAGATCCGGCACGAAGCCAAGCTGCTCAAACATGAACATCGTGCCGGTCCGACCGAAAGATGACTGCACCTCGTCCAGGATGAAGACAATTCCCCGTTCCCGACACCAGGCGGAGATCCGCGCGAGCCAGCCCTCGGGCGGCATGATGGATCCCGCGGCCCCCTGGTAGGGCTCGGTAATGAGCGCTGCCACATCGCCCACGCTCTCGGTCTCCAGCAAGCGCTCCAAAGCCGATTCACCGTGGAGGGCGCACTCGTTCGGCGTGGACCCATGCGGACACCGGTAGCAGTAGGGAAACGAAGCGTGCAGAAAGCCGGGCAGTGCGGGACCAAAACCCGCCTTAACTCCCGACTTGCCGCCCGCCGCCATGGCGCCAAACGTGCGCCCGTGGAAAGCCCCGTGAAAGGCGATCACCTCATGCCGGCCAGTGGCCTTCCTCGCGAACTTGATTGCAGCCTCCACGGCTTCCGATCCCGTCGAGACGATGAACGCCCGATCGAGCTCTGGCGGAGTGATCTCGACGAGCTTGCGAGCGAGCCGCGCCCTCGGCTCCGTCATAAAAGTGTAGGAATTCATGAGGCGGCCGGCTTGTTCCGCCACACTCCTCACATGTGCCGGGTGACTATGGCCGACATTCGCCACCAGGACTCCGCTGGTGAAGTCAAGGAAGACGTTCCCGTCCACGTCCGTCACCACGGCTCCATCGGCCCGGTCCCACACCACCGGAAACTGCTCGCCGATACAGGGCGGTTCGACGCAGCGGGCCTGCCCCAGAATTTCGCGCGACCGCGGTCCTGGAATCTCCGTCTTTAGCAAGGGAATCATTCCGGTATACTCCAGCCGTGGAGACCTCCCCAACCCCGCTTGCTCTGCGCGATCGCGTAGGCCTCTCCGGGTTCTATTTCGGCTTCTTCTGCGTTGTTGGGTTTCTCGCACCCTACCTTCCACTCCACTGGAAGGCGATCGGCTTTAGCTACCAGCAGATAGGGCTGCTCATCGCTCTCGGACAGGCCGGCGGCGCAATCGTGCTAGTGCCAGCGGGTTCGTGGAGCGATCGAACCGGCCACCGGCGTTCGCTTATTACGGCCGGGTGCATGCTGATGGCCGGGTGCTACGCAGCCTATCCCTACTTGCGCTCCTTTACGGCTTTCGCAATACTGCAGACCATGGCAAGCGCCGGAGTCGGCGTTTCACTTACCGTTGCCGGCGCCCTCTGTATGGATATCTTCGCGCGCGGCGCCGCTGGCCGATCCTTCGCGACAGTACGCACCTGGGGCACGGTGGGCTTCCTGGCAGTCATGGCCCTTGTCCAACTGGTTCCGTGGACCACCCGATCTCCCCAACTCTTCGTTCTCGCATCCCTCTCGGCCGTTCTGGCTGGTGCCGCGGTCCTCCTGGTCCGACGGCCCGCCGCTTCTCCAGCCCGAGGGCGGTTCGACCTCAAGGGCGCCGCGGAGATACTCGCGGATCGCAACCTGCGCGCCTTCGTGGTCGCCTACTTCCTGGCCTACATGACACTCATGTCCATGTCGGCCAACCTGAGTCTCTATCTTGTCTCCTTCGAGCCCACCCCACCCCGCTGGCTGCTGCCGGTCGCTTTCATGATATCCGCGGGCATCGAACTCCCGTTTCTGCAAATAGCCGGTTGGGCGGCGGACCGGTGGGGCCGTGTCCTTCCTCTGCGGATCGCCTTCGCGGTTCTTCCGCTGCGTCTGGCAGCCTACTCGCTGCTCAGCTCGCCGTGGCCCGTACTCGCCTTACAGGCAACGCACGGCCTGACCTTCAGTGTCCTGGCCATCGTACCTTTCGCCTTCATCACCGACAGCACGCCCGATCGCTATCGCGCCACCGGACAATCCATACTCAACGCCGCGGGAGCGCTCGCCTTTGCCGCGGGCCCGCTCCTGGCTGGTCAGGTGGCCGGCCTGGTGGGCATCCGCCAGATGTATCTCTACCTCGCGGCAGCGTGTGCTGTAGGTACCGTCATCCTCTTCATCTGTGTGCGCGAACCGAAACGCATCACGGGATGACGCGACCATCCAGCGAGCACCTTCGGCACTCTAGCAGACCTGCACCGTCTCGATTCCAAGGAGCTTGCCCAGTTTGCCTATTCGTTCGCCAAGGTGGCCTACGCCGACCGCGCAGTGGTGGGCGGGTCCCTGGCTGTTCCAGGCCTCGATAAACGCGCGCGCCCCGATCGGGAATCGGTAACGGCTGTTGGTATTGCCAATCTCCAGAATGGGCCCAGGCACCGATTCGGCGTGCGCTACGAGGAACTTGAGCCCGCCCGCCTCCACCACGGAGAGCAGCGTAACCGGCCCGTGCCTCACTGACATCTCCACGGAGAGTCCACGCCCCACCTTGCCGTGATACACCTTCAGCGGGCGCACCTTCGTCTTGCCCTCGGCAATGGCGATGTGGCCGGGACCGTCATGCCCCATCAGAACCACGTCATCGGGCCAGTCCACCGCATAGTACTCCGTAAAGGAACCTCCCGCGCCGAACGTGTCAAGTATCTTCATTGCCTGCACGTTTTTGACTTCGTACTCCCCTGCCACGGGCACTCCGGACGCCGTCAGAAGCGAGTTGCCCAGGATGATTGAGCTGATGGCATCCTCGTTCTCCTCGCTTCCGGTGCCCATGTGGTAATAGGCCAGGGAACCAAGACGCTTCTCGGCGACCAGCCTATCCAGCGCAACCGAGGTGCGTGCCGCGCGCTCCAGTTCGGGCTCAGGGCAGTCCGGCTGCACATCGAAGGCTTCGCGGAACAGCGCTACTCGGTCGCGAAGAGACTTCTCGTCTACTTCCCGCCGCAACGCGGCCAGCTCCTCCACCTCGATCAGCTCGATGTGGCCGCCGAAGACGGCGCACTGCAGCGTGAGATCCGTGTAGATATCCAACATCCCGCCGTAGTAATGGCCCATCAACCCGAGGCGATTCCGGGACATCACCTGTGCCACACGCGCGGCTTCAATCCAGTCCGAGACCTCGCGCCAGACCTGTTCATCCCCCTCGAGACAACCCGTTATCTGATGAAAGTCCACGCCTGCCCTACGAAATACGTTCGCTATCTCCGGCACGGGACATGCGGTGCAATGCGCCAGCCACTCCCCCGTCATCGCGGTACGATCGCCAAGTGCGTTGAACCAGGCGTAATCAATTGCAGGCTCCGGCGTCAGGTTCAGGATGATTACCGGCGTCTTCGCCCTGCGGACCACCGGCAGTACCGTACTGGAAAGAGCATACGTCGTAACGTGCAGGAAGATCAGGTCCACATCCGCGCGCCGGAAGGCGCCTCCCGCCTCCATCGCCTTCTCAGGGCTATCTACCATGCCCAAGTTAACCACTTCCACGCCCGGCCGCCGCAACCGGGCCTCGACGCGCTGGAGGTAGCCCTCGAGCCGCTCACGCAGACCAGCAAACTGCGGCCAATAGGCATCGAGCCCGATGCCGAACAGCCCCACCCGCGACACAATCTCCGTATCCATCTGGCCCCTCCGACGAGAACCCATGCAATTTGCCGTCATGCGAGCATGCCGAAGCCCTGAGACGCCTTAGGCGTTTCGCCGAGAAGCTAGCTGCAACCTGCCTCAGTAAGCGTTCCACCGCACTCCTGGCGGGCGAGGTCACCTGCACAAACCAGCCCATCGGCCCCGGGGTATACTGGGGTTTGTGGGAATTCGCGGCACAGCGGGAATGGACCAGGCGCCCCGCGCGGCGCGGACCACGTTCGCCGTGCTCGGCTACCGCGACTTTCGGATTTTCTGGATCGGTGCCTGTGTTTCGTTTGTAGGCAGTTGGGTCCAGATGGTGGCCATGGGTTGGTATGTCTACCAGCTCACAGGTTCCAAGTGGTGGCTTGGCGTGATAGGTCTGGCAGGTGGTCTCCCCGCCACGCTTCTCATGCTCTTCGGCGGGGCTGTAGCAGACCGCTTCAACCGCCGACAGCTCCTCTTTCTCACCCAGAGTCTCTTCGCGGTCTCCGCCTTCGCCCTCTTCTCGCTCATCGTTACTGAGCGCATTGCACTCTGGCACCTCGTAGCGGCTTCCGTGCTGAATGGCGTTCTCTTCTCGGTTGATGGACCCGCGAGGCAGGCGATGGTGCGCGAGTTGGTTGGCGAGAGGGATCTCGCCACGGGCGTGGCGCTTCAGTCCGCGGCCTTCAACATCGCCCGGGTCATCGGTCCGCTCGTCGGCGGCGTGATCTATGCGTCGCTGGGTCCCGCCTGGTGCTTCTTTACCAACGGCGCCAGCTTCGCCGCCATTCTG
>CAZGLN010000022.1:15247-17442 GCA_964526545.1 uncultured Chthonomonadales bacterium | reverse complement strand
CGTGAGGCCCGCGGCACAGGCGCGATCAGAGGATGAAACGTTCTGGGCCAGTTTCCGGCAGGGCATCGCGCAGGTCCGCACGAACGCACGCATGCGGGCGGTGGTCGCATTGACTGCCGCCACAAGCCTGTGTGCCTTCTCCGTATATGGTACTTTGATGCCGGCCCTCGCCAAGGACCGACTGGGCATGCACGACCGCGACACGGGTTACGGGCTGCTCTTTGCCGCAGTGGGGCTGGGATCGTTGGTAGCCGTCTGGTTGGTGGACCGATTCGCCAACGAGGGCAGGCGCGGACGCTTGATGGTGTACGGCGCCGGGGCGTTTGGCCTTTCGCTAATCGTGCTGAGCACGGTGCAGTCCGTGGCTGCCGCCATGGTTGCGCTGGCGATGGTCGGCCTGGCGTCGGTTTCGCAGTTAGCGACAGCCAACACACTCACGCAAACTCTGGCGCCGGAGGCCCTCAGGGGTCGGGCGGTGGCCACCCACATGTTTGCTCTCGGCGGCCTGCAGCCCCTGGGAGCCTTTCTCGCTGGTATCGTTGCGCAGAGTTGGGGCGTACCCGTCGCGCTTGCCGGCGGCGGGGCATGTCTATTGCTGATCTGCGTTCTGGTGGTCTTGTTACGGCCTGATTTGGCCAGATTGGAGTAGGCAGATGTCGTTGCTAGGCGGCGCTCGGCTTCAATGGCTGGGCCATTCCAGCGTGAAAATCGTAACCCCCGCTGGGAAAACGATTCTTATTGATCCATGGCTTACGGAGAACCCTGCCTGCCCGGAAGCTTGCAAGCAGCAGCAGGCCTGCGACGTCATATTGCTCACGCATGGCCATGGTGACCATCTCGGAGATGTACGGAACCTGGCCTCACGCTTCGGCGCCCAGGTGGTGAGCAACTTCGAAATAGCCACCTGGCTCTCTAGTCACGGTGTGGATACCGCCGTGGGCATGAACAAGGGCGGCACGCTGGAGGTGGCTGGCTGCGCCGTTACCATGGTAAATGCGTTTCACTCCAGCAGCATTGCCTCGCCGGAGGGCCTGATATACGCGGGCGAAGCCGCCGGCTACGTGGTGAGCATCCCCGGGGCTGCCGCAATCTATCATGCGGGAGATACCTGCGTCTTTGGCGACATGGCGCTGATAGGCGAGCTCTACTCGCCGGACCTGGCGCTGCTGCCCATCGGCAACCACTACACCATGTCGCCGAAGGAGGCCGCCGTGGCGGTCCGCCTCCTCAAGGTGAGGCACGTAGTGCCCATTCATCACGGCACATTCCCGGTGCTGACCGGCACCCCTGAGGAGTTGGCACGCCTTACGGCGCATCTGGATGGCGTGGTTGTTCATGCCCTGCGGCCAGGCGACATAATGGACTAGGGCGGCTGCTTTTCGCAGCCGCCCTAGACTCAAGAGCTCACCGGAAGTGCGTCCGTAGGAACCCACGCCGACCCGGGCTCTCCTAGAACTTCGGACGCTTGAAGATGCAGCACCAGTCGTTTGGAATCGGCTCATAGATTGTCATGAGTTCCCACTTCTCGGAGCCGATCTCATTGAGTGCTTCCTGCAGTACTTCCTTCTGCCGCGCGTGGATTGAGACCACCCTGTACTCCCACTCGCAGGCAATCGGAACCGATGCAGCCACCGCGCTAGCATTCGACATGCGTCACCTCCGATACAAGCGAGGACGGCACATCGCGTCTTCCGAGGAAGGCGCGAGCGCAAGGGGGGCAGTACTCCGCCTTCAATTGTGAAGACGATCACTCTTGCGAAAAGTTCCACATCATGGCAGGATAAGCGTGGAAGGAAGAATGTGCCAGAACGTGGAACTGTGCGGCCTTATGCAAGCCGTGGCCGTGGTGCATCCGTGCCGCGAGTGCGAGATCTTTGAAAGAAGTCAGCACTTGGCAGCAGCCCGTGCGAACAAACGGGCCGCGCCCGTCGTCAGACAGAGCAAAGGGCTGCCCGTTAGGGCTTGGGGCTAGTGGGCAACCACTCCGCACGATCTAAGTCGGCGAGGCTGTCCGCCCGCGATTAGGCCTTTGTGGTAGGAAGGCATAACATGGCAAGCCAGTCGACGGCGCCTTGCCCGCACTGCAAGGCGGAGAACTTTGCGCACCGTCGGGAGTGCTGGCGCTGCAAGCGCACTCTCCCGACGTCGTTTGCGCTTGACGCTCGCGATCCTTCGATCCCCTTTGAAGGTGTATC
>CAZGLN010000022.1:9305-15215 GCA_964526545.1 uncultured Chthonomonadales bacterium | reverse complement strand
CGTGCCGCCATCGAGGAAGCCATCAGCAAGGCTATCGTGTACACAGAGCATGACACGGAGGAGGGCCAGTTTGCCTACGGCAGCGGGAGCTTCGGCAAACGGCTGATCTGGATGCTCAGACGGCGGTCTCTGCTAAACTAGTCTGAGCATAGAGCCGCACCGAATATCCGCGTAACGAGGTAATCCAGCATCCCCTGTGTCTGACCGCGTTACAATCCTCCACACCAACGACCTCCACAACCATCTGACTGAACACCAGGCAGTCCGGCTCGCCGACCTTCGCCGCACCGCCGGAAACTCGGCGCTGCTGCTCGATGCCGGCGACGCCGTAGGCTCTGGAAACGTTACGTTTCGGCCCGGTGGTGAGCCCATACTTGACCGTATGAGCGCCATTGGGTATGACGCCATGTGCGTCGGCAATCGGGAATTCCACTTCAGCGAAATCGGGTTTCGCACCAAAGTGGCTCGCGCGGCATTCCCGGTCCTCTGCGCCAATGTTCGCCCGAACGGGCACAATCGGCCGCTGCCCGTGCACCGATCGCGGCTGTTTGTGCTGGATGGCGGTGTTCGCGTCGGGATTTTCGGTGTTACCGTGCCCATGATCACTCCGCGCATGTTGGCGCGAAAGGTCTCTGCCTGGGTTTTCGATGAACCGATTGCGGCGGCTAAGGCAATGGCTGACGAACTGAGAAACCAGTGCGACCTTCTCATCTGCCTTAGCCACTGCGGTCTTGCCCAGGATCGGAAGATTGCCGATCGCGCGCCCTCTCTGGATCTGCTCGTTGGGGGACACACCCATGCCCTGCTGCCCGAGGGAGAACGGATAGGCCGCACTCTCGTCGTGCAGGCCGGCGCGTTCGGTAAGAACCTAGGCACGGTGGTGATGGTACGCGAGCGGAACGGCTGGAACGGCACCGCGCAGGTTACCGCGCTGTGACCGCGATTCTCCTGCTCCTCCTCTTTCTGGCGGCGGCCGCTGCGGTCGGTCGCCGCATCCTGGACCTCCTTCGCCTTGCGGACGTACCGGCCCTGGAGCGCCTTGTCTACTCCATCGCTTTCGGCCTTGGCGCGATTGGCTACTATGTGCTCCTTGTCGGCCTTCTCGGGTACCTGCGGCCGCTGCCAGTGCTTCTTGGAGTGGCCGTCCTGGTGATGATCGCGTGGCCGGGCGCTCGGCTCGCGCTCGCGGACGTACGAGAGGCTGTCCATGTGGGCAGATGGAGCCTGGGAGCGACGCTTGCAGGCCTGGTGTTTGCCGCCGCGGGCGCGGTCGTGCTGGTCTCCTGCTTTGTGCCGCCGGGCTCTCACGAATGGGACGCCCTCTCCTACCACCTCGCCGCGCCGAAGGTCTATCTACAGCACGGCCGGATTGTGTATATCCCCACGGATCACCACACCAACTTCCCGTTTCTGGTGCAGATGCTCTTCACGCTCGGGCTGATGGTCCACGGGCTGCCGCTAGCTCAGCTTTTCCACGCAAGCACCTGGGCACTGCTCATCGTGATGACCTGGTCCGTTGGGGAGCGCCGGTTCAGCCCTCACGCGGGCCGCATAGCGGCTCTGGTGGTTGCGTCTACTCCCATCTTTGTATGGGAGGCCGGCGCGCCGTACATTGATGTCGCCTATGCCCTCTATGCGCTCCTTGCGGTTGCTGCGGCAATCGAGTACCGGGCCACTCGCCGACCCGGGTGGCTTGTTGCGTCGGCCCTCTCCGTTGGCTTCTGCCTCTCGGTCAAGACCCTGGCGGTAACGCTCTTTGCGGCACTGCTCGGCTGGCTGCTGCTCCGGGCCCTGTGCTCCGGGCGCCAGGCAAGGCGCGTTGGCATACGTCATGCTGCTCTGTTTGCGCTGGTTGGCGGTATCGTTGGGTCGCCTTTCTACATCAAGAGCTGGGTGCAGACAGGCAATCCAGTCTATCCCTTTGCCTACCGCCTCTTCGGCGGTCGAGACTGGAACCAATCACTTGCCGATGCCTATTCCAATCAGCAAGTGAGCTTCGGCCTGGGTACGGCGGCCCCAACGCCTCTAGAGGATCTGGCGGGCCGCAAAGCGGAAGTCGGCCCCAAGGATGCCGCCACCCGCATGCGCCATGCGCTCCTGGCACCCTTTGGCCTCGTCGCACTGCCGAGGTTGTTCTATGACCCGCAGGACTTCGGGGTGTTCACGCACCTCGGATATCTGTGGCTCGCGCTGCCGCCGCTCCTCCTCATCGCTGGCGGCTCCTCCGCAAGCGTGCTTGTGGGCGGCCTGGCTCTCGTGCTCCTGCTCATCTGGTCGCAGTCCATGCAGTACGTGCGTTACGCCATGCCCCTGGTGCCACTCTTCGCCCTTCTTGGCGGCGACGCCGCCGCGCGGCTCTGGCGCTCGTCGCGATTCGCTGCCGGTGCGGTCGGAGTGGTCCTGGCCGTACAGTGTCTGCTCTGCCTGGGCTACTTTCTCCCGCAGGTGCCCGCGCTGCTTGCCATTGCCCGCTCAAAGGAGCGGCAGGAGAAGTACCTGACCTCCCAGGTGAACGTCTACGCCGCGCAGCGCTGGATCAACCTCAATGCGCCTGCCGACGCAGGTGTTGTGCTCTTCGAGGAGGCGCGCGGCCTCTACCTGGATAGGCCCTACTTGTGGGGCAACAGCTTCCACTCTCTCTATATCCCCTATGACACGTTCCAATCGAGCCGCCAAATGGTGGATTGGTTCCTGAACCACGGCGTCCGTTATGCCCTCGTTAACCTCCAGTTCTCCCCCTACATGACCGGGGACAACATATCGGAGTACCGGATGGCCGTGCGTTCGGGAGACGTGATCAACCTCTTCCTTCGTCTGTATCAACCAGGCAAGCCCGGGGACGAGCGCTGGCGCGGACTCCTGGGAGACGCGCTGCGGAGTGGGGATGCCGTCTTCGTGCCGGAGGCATCGGTGCGCGGCGTGGTCACGCTCGCGTTCCGGCCGCGGGAGATGGACCGATAATGCGCCGCAGGCGTCCATCCGTTGCCGGCGCGCCGCCTCTTGCACCCCTGCCGCCGGAGCCCAGGCCTCTCACGCCTGCGTGGCGCGTATGCCTGGGTCTCTGTATAGTCGTCTATCTCGCCTTCGGCATCGCGCACGCGCTTACGACGCCCGTGGCGCGGGACTCCACGCAGAACTTCATCAACGCACCTGACGAGGCCGCACACCGCGAGTATCTTAGGGCGCTTGCCGATGGCGGCCGCCTCCCCGTGGGACCGCGCCTCCTCCGGTCGGATGGCCGGCAGGAGGAAGTTCGGGACAACGGCTTTCCCACATACGAGTGGCATCAGCCGCCGCTATACTACTGGATGGCGTCTGTCTGGTACAGACTGGGGCCGATCGCCGTCCGGGTGTTCACGCTCCTGCTCGGCTTACTCGGCATCGCAGCAACCTACCTCATCACGCGACGCGCGCTGCCTGCAGAGCCAGAGACCGCTTGTCTTGCTGCCGGGCTCGTGGCGCTGCTCCCAATGCGGCAGGCAGTCTATGCAAGCGCCGGCAACGATGCCTTGCTCGAGGCGGCGTTTGGGTTCGTGGTGCTGCTCGTATTTCAAGCCCTGCGGCGGGGCTTGCAGCCCGTGCGCGCCCTGGCCATCGGCACCGCATTGGGGTGCGGTCTGATCACGAAGGCGAACGCCCTGCTGCTGCTGCCGTGGCTGCTCTTGGGTCTCTGGGTCTTCCGGCGCGCGGGCGAGACACCGCAAGCGCTTGCGCGCGCCGTGCTGCTGGCTGGCGCGGCAGCCGGGATGGTGTCCCTGTGGTGGTTTGCTCGCAACCTCCAGCTCTACGGAGAATTCACACCCCTTGCCGCGTTCAAGCGGGAGTTTGAGCACACTGCCAGGGCCGAGACCTTCCTGGGCCAACCCCTGCGCCTTGACTCTCTCTCAGGATCGCTCACGACAGGCCCACCGATGGACCGACTGGACTATCTGTGGCTCGTCGCCAATTGGACCTTCCGCACGTTCCTTGGTGCCTACACCTCCCCACCCAGAGCCGCCATCGGCATGCCGGAGTTCATGGCACCGGGCTTCTATCTGCTGCCGGCCCTCCTTGGAGCAGCCGCGCTGTACGGACTGCTGCGCTATGTGCGAACGCACGCGGCGCGCGATGATGCCCTGCAGCCGAATATGCTCCTGATGCTGGGAGCACTGGTACTGCTGGTCGCCGCAAGCCATGCCTCCTTCACATGGGTCTACTTCCAGGCCCAAGGCCGCTATCTCTATCCCGCCCTTCCTGCGCTGGCGCCTCTCGCCGCGCTGGGCCTGCGCCATGCCGTGCCTGAGAGAAGGCGCAATGCGCTCACGGTCGGCGTCCTCGTGCTCATGGCACTGCTGTGCGCTGCTTTCTACCTGGTAGGGGTACGTGGAGCCTACGCGCCATGAGCGACGCTCTCACCTTGGTGTCTCACTCCGCCGAAGAGACCCGCTCTCTCGGAAGTGTTCTCGGTACGGCGGCCCAGCCGGGTGATCTCTTTCTGTTAGAGGGAGATATCGGCACGGGCAAGACAACCCTTGTGCAGGGCCTTGCGAATGGTCTGGGATACGCGGGCGAGGTTACCAGCCCCACCTTCACCCTGGTTCACGAATACGCCGGCGGCAGGATAACCCTTGTACATGTAGACCTCTATCGAATCGAGCACGCCGCCCAACTACGCGATCTGGACCTGGAGGACTACATGCGTGCCGGCGCCGTGCTGGCGGTGGAGTGGCCCGAGCTCCTTCGTGCCTGGTATCCCGAAGCGTGTACGGTACGCTTGCGCTATGGCGACGAAACCGCCCGGCAAATCGTGATTGAGAATGCTCCCCCCGCGGCGCTGGGCAACCTTCATCGGCTGTTCTCCAGAACGGAGGGAGGCGGATGAGCCTCCTTGCGCTCGAGACAAGCGGAGAGATCTGCTCCGTGGCGCTGGTGGCGAACGATGCTCCGCCCCTTCAGCGCAGTTTCCGCCACGAGATGCGCTTGCTGCGCAACCTGACGTCGGAAGTGGATGGGCTGCTCGAGTGTGCTGGCCTGCGCCTGCGCGATCTGGATGGCCTCGCCGTCAACGTGGGCCCGGGATCCTACACGGGCTTGCGCATTGGAGTAACCACGGCGAAAGTCTGGGCTCTGGCGCTCAACCTTCGCATCTGGGGCGTCTCAGGTCTCCAGGCACAGGCGTGGCGCGCATCCAATGGGATTACAGGTCCGATCCTCAGCCTGCTCTCTGCCCGACGCGGGCATCTCTACGCCGCAATCTACAAGCAGATCATGAGCGTGCCGCCAATGACTCTGCTGGAGCCGGGCCTCTATGAAGAGACTCGTCTGGCAGAGCTGCTTCCTCCAGGGCTGGAGGCAGTTGTGGGTCCGGATTCAGCCGCAATCGAAGGCCTTAGAGAACGTGTGGGCTGCGTGCATCAAGGCGCCCTCGATGCCTCCGACATCGCTGCTATTGCCCAACTGCGCCAGAAGCAGGGTGATGCCGACTCCCCACTGACGCTCGCCCCGCTCTACCTGGCCGAGCCGCACATCACCACGCCACGCCGAGCGAGTGCCGGCAGTTAGTAGACCACCGACGACTGGTAGTTTCGGAGCAGGCCGATGACCTTGCCAATCACCCGGCTGTCTTCCCGATCCACCTCGATCGGCTCGTAGGCCGGGTTGGCGGGCATGAGCCGCACCCTGCCGCCATCGAAATGGATGCGCTTCACGGTCGCCTCGTCTCCAAGGAGCACCGCCACGAGGTCCCCATTCTCAGCGCTTGCCTGCGGCTTGATGACCACCAGGTCGCGCGGCATGATGTGTTCGCCAATCATGGAGTCGCCCTTCACGCGGAGGGCGAATGCACCCTGGACGTTGCGCACCATCTCCTGCGGCACCGGAACCATCTCCTCCACGTTCTCGCTCGCGGTGATGGGCACACCGGCAGCAATG
>CAZGLN010000022.1:9018-9265 GCA_964526545.1 uncultured Chthonomonadales bacterium | reverse complement strand
GCGCGGTGGAACCCGTCTTGCCGATGACGGTGATGGAACGCGAGGTGCTGGCACGGCTGATGTAGCCCTTCCGCTCGAGCGCGTCCAGATGAACGGTTACGCCGCGGAGGCTGGAGATGCCGAACTTGTCGCCGATCTCCCGGATGGATGGCGGATAGCCCTTGGCCGCGTGGTAGTCCACAATCATGTTCAGGATGCGCTCTTGCTTCTCGGTTAGCCCTCGTGTCATGACGGACCTCCTCCGATA
>CAZGLN010000022.1:6706-9003 GCA_964526545.1 uncultured Chthonomonadales bacterium | reverse complement strand
GCACTCTAATATACAGGTACACGCGTCTACCGTCAACCAGTCTACCATAGTATGCAACACAAAGGTGCAGAAAAATCTACACGCATATCAGTATGTTGCGGAAGACGCACGTTCCTTACCGCGTTGACCTTGCCGCACGCGCGGGATATACTCAGGGAGGCTCGCCAGAAGCCGCCCATAAGGATTCGCCTCATGAAGCTCGTTAGCTGCTTTCTCGTGGCTGTCGCCAGCTGTACGGCGGCGCAGGCTCAGGATGCCGGGGCTGTGCTTTCGCGCATGTATGGGGCGTACTCCTCGGCCACGCGGTACGCGCAGAGTGCAAGCTCCACCGTGGAGGAGCGGCTGGGCCAGGGAGCCGCAAACTACAGCGGCTTCAGCAGCGTGCTTCGCTTCGAGCGCCCAAACAGGCTGTTTGTGCAGGTCACGTCACCGAAGGTCGGCACGGTCACGGCGGTCTCGGACGGAAAGACGCTCACCATTCACAACAGCATGAAGCGGCAGTACACCCGCCAGCCCGCCGAGAGCACCCTGACCGGAATCTTGCGGCAGCTCCGTGCGACCGGTATCGCCACGGATGCGGAACCACTCTATTTCCTGCAGGGTTCCGTCTCTCACCGCGTAACGGCGCCGAAACTCAAAGCTCCAGCCACCGTAAATGGCGTACCATGCCATGTTCTGGTCGGTTCGTACCGCACCGAAACATTGATGCCAGGCAGCAACGCACAAGTCACGTTGTGGATAGGCCGAGACGATGGGTTCCTGCGTAAGACGAAGCTTGTCTTCCCGACAATTCAGGGCAAGGTGCGTGTGGTGGATCCGAAGACACGCAAAGTGACAAAGGAACAGGCGACCACTCTTTCGCGCTCGGTCACCATGGTAATCCAGGAGCACCAGGCCGCGCCGACCTTCGCCGCGGACACCTTCACATTCACGCCCCCGCCCGGCTCCACAGAGGCCAAGCCACCCAAGTAGCTCGAACGACCTTGCGCTGTTAGCGTCGGCCCATTCCCAACACGCTTACAAAGAAGCTTGTAAAGGCCACCTGCACTCCTAACAGAATGGCCGCCACGGAGGGCACCACCATGCGCCCTGCCATCGCGTAATCGAGACCATGAAAGTGTGAGCGGGACCAATAGGCGAACGCCATGCCGCTGCCGATTATGCCCAGCACCACCAGCAGCAGCGCCAGGAGCAACCCTCGCTCGAGGGTGGCGTAGCGGAAGAAGGTATTCATCTTCGGGTCTTCGGGCAGAAACCCCTCGGTGATGCCGAAGACCTTGGTGAAGAGACCGATCGATATCCCTTGTACCCCCAGCAGCACCAGGAAGGAGAAGTACGTCAGCGCCTGCAGGTCCAGATGCATCGAGCCAACCACGCGCTCGCCTGGAAGCAGCCAGATCATCCCGAGAAGGCCTACAAGGACCATCAGCACGCCGGGATAGAAGAAGAGCCACCGCGGACTGAAGAGCAGGAGGAATCGGAGCACCCGCCACCCGTCACGGAAACTGCGCAGATGCGGGCGTCGCGTCCTTCCATCGGGCGAGAGCGTGGTGGGCACCTCGGTTACACGGAGCCCGTTCAACACCGACTTAACCACCATCTCGCAGGCGAACTCCATTCCGGTGGTTCGCAGTTTCATGCGGTCAACCGCAGAGGCCGCGAATCCCCGAAGACCGCACATCAGATCTCTGCAGGGGCTTCTGAAGAAGAGCCGGCTCAGCGCGGAGAGCATCGGGTTGCCGAAGTAGCGATGGTGCGGCGGCATGGCGCCGGGCGCGATGCCGCCCCAGAACCGGTTGCCCATCACCAAGTCGTATCCTTCGCGAAGCTTCTCCACGAAGGGCTCCAATCGCGTGAAATCGTAGCTGTCGTCCGCGTCGCCCATGATAATGTAGCGGCCTCTGGCCGCCTTGATGCCCCCGCGCAGCGCGTTCCCGTAGCCCTTCTCCTCCACGTGCACCACGCGCGCACCCAGCTCCTCGGCTATTTGGGGTGAACCATCGGTGCTGCCGTTATCGGCAACGAGCACCTCTCCAGCGATGCCGAGTCGCTTCAGGCTGTCCTGTGCCTTCCGAACGCACGTTCCCAACGTCTCCGCCTCGTTGAGGCAGGGCATGAGGATGGTTAGCTCCAGTTCGTTCACGGTGTCGACTCCTCCAGGGACCACCCGCGCGACAAGACGTACAGTCTGTCGGGCTGCTCAACGAGCATCTCGCCGTGCTCCGAAACAAGCCGCCGCAGGAAGAAGTAGTAGTTGTTGCCCGACTGCAGCCCCAACGCGGGTTCGAAGAAAGCAC
>CAZGLN010000022.1:0-6679 GCA_964526545.1 uncultured Chthonomonadales bacterium | reverse complement strand
GATACTGCTCCCATTCCCGGTACCGGATGCGCGCGTTGTCAACGTATACGAGGGGCCGATCGAAGTAGAACTGCTGAATTCCGCCCGCGGTCATGATGACTGCCTCCGCAGGAAGCTCCGCGTTCACCTTTTTCGCAATCGGATAGTAGGGCAGCATCTGGGTGAGATAGTCGTCGCGGTGCATGATGCCAGTCGCCACGCGGGCCGCGGTAAGCGCCGGTGGATAGGCGGTGCGGATGTAGAGCGCTCCGGAGACTGCCAGCAGGGTCACGACCGTCCACTGCCCAGCAGGCCGACCAAGCTGCGCGCGCCATGCGCCTGCCGCACAGGCCAGAGCAGGCAGAAAGAGCGGCACGAAATACCGCAGGTAGAGTCCGGTAAACCACATGGAGCTTGCGACGGTTATGCCGGTAACCAGAAGCAGGGCCCGGGTCCAGGGGTCCTTCAACCGCGCCGAGGCAACCAGCGTAGCCACCAGAACCACAATCAACGCACCCAGCAGCAGCCACACGCGCTGGTCATCGGTCAATGCGCCAAGTCGGCCCGTGCCCCATATCTCCAGGCGAAAATGGCGCGAAAAGAACCGCGCCGCCTCCGGGTTCCAATCGGCCGTAGGAAAGAACGAGGAGGCTAAAGGCCACACGGGGTTGCCCGTCTGCCACCAGGAGCGGACAAACCACGGCAGCGGCACCACCACACAGGCAGCCACCATCAGAAGAGCCTCTCGTGCGGTGCGCGCCAGCGGCATCTTGCTCCTCGTGCGCCAGACAGCCCCCACAAGCGCGGCCGCCACAACGAAGAGGACATTCGTTATCTTGTAGGTTATCAAGAGACCGGCCATAAGAAGCAGGGCCCGGAACATGCCTGGCTTGTCGTTGCGAAGCCAGGCGTGCCAGGCGATGAGGAAGGCAGCCAACTGGGCCGCCACGCCCATCTCGTTGTAGGCCCAGGTCATTAGCTGCAGCGTAACGAACCCAGGCAAGCCAATCACGAAGACCAGGCTGACGAGCAAGGCTGGCGCCGGGCCAGCCGTCCTGCGGACCACTGCGAACAGTCCTAGTCCCGCCACCAGACCGAGCCCGAAATGGATGAGCTTGGCGGCCGTATCGCTCCAAACTCCCAGCGCAAGCAGATAGAGCATGTCCTGGCCTACGGGAGTCTGCGTGTGCCGGAACGACGGCAGGTAGCTCAGCGTGCCCTCCTGCAGCCAGCGCTTGGGGCCTCCAAGGTGATACGCCATGCCGTCCGCGTCCGTGCACGGGCAGACAGCCTGCAGGAACGCGAGAAGCAGCGGCACGGCCGCTATGCCAACTGCGGCGGTCTGCCATGGAGCCGGTCTGACATTCCGTAGCAGCCCGCAAGCTCGTACGATGTTTCGAACCACCAGCGCCAACTGAGGCAGGCTGCACACCGCCAGGACCGCAAGAGCAATCCAGATGCCACGCGTGTTAAGCTGACGGACGGCACTAAGGACGAATGGCACATACTGCAGCGCACCGAGACCCACCATGCAGCACAAGACGCCCCATTCCAGGCGGGAGAGGTCACCGCGCCGCGCGCCCAGCAGGAGCAGCACGCGCAAACCCACCGCCGTGCCCAATAGGAAGAGCCCTATGACGAATGGCGGGTCGAAGAGCAGAGGAATGGGGCTGGTGAGAATCTGGTAATTCACCGCGGCAGAAGATTGGTTCAGGCGCCTTGCCTGGAGGAGAGGCGCTCGGAGGTCTCGCGCAAAAGGTTCGCCAGAGCTTCGTTCTGGTACGCGAGTGTCACGTCACCACGTGTGCGCTCCAGCACGGGTCGAAGTGCGTCCGTTGTCCGCCGCAATCCTCCCGTGAGTGCGTCAGGAAAATCGAAGGTTATCAGCTCTGCGTAGATAGCATCCATTGCCGAAAGAATCCGATCCGCCTCCGACAGAGCACCTTCTTTCATCCGATCCAGTACATATCTTCGGCACTCCGATGCGGCTTCCGCAAGACCATTGAGATAAGTTGCCGGCCCAACACCCAGCGCGTCGGGCTCCGGCAGCGCATCCTTTCGGACAATGGCGGCCACAACGCGCGCCTCCACCAACTCCTTGAGGGCGTCATGCACATAGCCGGCGGCCGCCAGGTCGGGATGTTCGGCGAGGCTGTGCTGTAGTTCCCGCGCTGCTTGGGCGGCGCTCTCCATCAAGGCATCCGCCTCGGCCGACTCCTGACGATGCGTGGCGCGGATTGCGCGCGCGCTCAGCTGCACTATCTCCCTGCACGCCCGCAAGGCTGTTTCGCGAGCATGGTTCTTGGCTTCAAATTCCTGGCGCAGGCCCGCGCAAATGCCACTCAGTCCGGCTTCCGGGTTCACCGAGAGGCTCCGTTGTGCATGATGCTGGCCCAGTCGGAGGGCGTTATCAGAATGTGGTCTAGAACGCGAATGCCGAGTAGGTTGCCTGCTTCCACCAGCCGCCGGGTCGTCCGCAAATCCTCCGGGCTGGGAGTCAAGTCGCCGCTGGGGTGGTTGTGAGCCACGAAGATAGCCGACGCCTTGGCCCGTAGAGCCTCTGTGAAGACCTCTCGCGGGTCCGCGAGGCTGCTGTCCACGGATCCGACGGAGACCCGGTAGGCCTTCCGGATGCGATGCCGCTGGTTCAGGGCGAGTACCACCACATGCTCCCTGAGGTAGTCATCAATGAGCCGGCGGACATGGGGCACGGCGTCCGCCGCCTCATGAATGGTCTCTTTCTCAAGCGATCTCACGGCATCCAGTCGCTTCCATAATTCGAAAGCCGCCGCAAGCTGCACCGCCTTGGCTGTGCCTATTCCTGTGACCCTCTCAAGCTCGGTGGGCGATGTCGCCGCCAGGCCCTCCAGCCCGCCGTAATCCCGGAGCAGACGCTCGCCTATTTCAATTGCCGTCTCGCCCTTCCGTCCTGTTCGCAGCAGGATGGCGATGAGTTCCGGGGTCGTCAATGCGGATGCGCCATGCTGGAGCAGCCTTTCGCGAGGGCGCTCCTCGGCCGGCAGATCGCGTATCGTGCCACCGGACCCAACCTTCTCCCGCTGTGCTTCTGGTGCCATGCCCACCAGTATAGCCAGCCAGCTGCTAGTGCGTCAACGAAAGAGAACGGCCCGGATCCAGCCGGATCCGGGCCGCGGGCACTCTTCCTACACCACAGCGGAACTAGTTCTGCGGAGCGCAGAGCGTCCGGTGGTCCATCTTGCTCCACGGGAAGAACTTGGCATGGCCATCCACGAACGAGATGTTCTCGCCGCCATTGTGGCGGGTGGCGTTGTCCAAGGTGTTCGCCGGGTAGTTCTGGAGGAACCAGCCGGCGGTGCGGCCATTCTCCCAGATGAGACAGCAGCCCTGGTTGGCGAAGGCGGACCGCGAGATAATCACGTCGAGTGCGGTGCCCTCCCAGGAGTTCGCCAACTGGATTGAGCTGTCCGTGATCAGCATGTAGTTGGCGGGAGTCTTGATGGCGGCCATCTTGCGTCCGTTCGCCAGCGACTCGTTGATACCGTAGGACTGGTAATTGGGATTGTTCGGCTTCTCCCACCAGGCCCTGTCAGGCCAACCGGCAAACGGATTGTTGCGTCCGGCATCCGGACCCTTGGAGACCCAGTCCTCCGGAATGGGCCACTCCAGGCCGTCCTCGGGACACTGGAAGACGCCCAGATTCTTCACGTACGGCAGCACGGCGGCATCCCAGAACTCATTGCTGAAGTGCTCGTAGCGGCGGCCCCAGGACCATCCAGGGAACTTCTCGTCGTAGTCCTGCACGTACTGCAGCACGGCCAGGCTCACCTGCTTCACGTTGGACAGACAGGAGGTCTTGCGGGCGGCGGCACGAGCGCGCGCGAAGACTGGGAACAGGATAGCAGCAAGTATCGCAATAATCGCGATGACGACCAACAGCTCGATGAGCGTAAAGCCTCTTCGCTCTCCTCGCATTGTAGTACCACACCTCCTACTTTGGTTTAGGTGCAGAAACAGCATTGCCTCCAGCACTGGTGAACGGCCGCCGGGCCCAAATGCGTGCAAATTGCCCGGCGCCCCGACCTTTCGGGCGGATCGAGTTTTGGGGGCGGCCTCGGCTTCAACCTGCGCCGCTGCCCCGACCGGCCGGGGGATGACCGGCTACCTTCCTCCCTGCATGGCCGGCGTACCCGAACTCTGGCCATATCCGCCCATATTTGGCGTGCGCTGACCGGGAGTGCCCATGCCCGCCTTTGCAGCCATTTCGCGCATCTTGGCCATCTCGTCCGCCGACATGCCGCCCTTCTTGGCGGTGCCCCGCCAGATAAAGATCCCTACAATCACCACCACGACCGCAATGATGATTCCCGCCAGAAGCGGGGAGATCTCGGGCCCTTTCTTCATGGCAAAACTCCTGCGTGCCGTGCTAAGTAACCGACGCGAAGGCTGCGAATGGAGACTGAAACCTTCCTCGGATGAGATCGGACTTCCGAACCTCGCCTCCGCGTGGCCCTGTCGCAAAGCTTTTCTTGCAGGAACCCTGAAGTTCCTTCTGCCCGTAACCAATATATCAAAAAACTGGAGTCAGCACAAGGGAGGACCGCGGGGTCAGATCTCTTGCGTGAAGCTCATGCGGTGCAGACTGCTTGGTGCGGCTTGCCGCCCGCAGCCGTTGTTCAGCCGGGCCGTATCCTTCCCTAAGTAGAGCGTTCAAAAAGCGTCAAATCGTCCCCGTTCGGTTGACTTCTTGCGGCGGGGTGCGTAACATAGAGTTTAAGGTGAACTCGGGCACGTCCCGGGCTGAACGCGGTATAGCCCGCTCTTTGACAACCTGGCGGATCCACGAGACACTGCCATCTCCTCCCGCGAGCGCGCGGCTGTCAGGCGAAGGATGAGGTCCACGCCGTAGCGCAGATTCGGCGCATCGCAAGGATGGCAGGCGGCGTCAACGAGCGCCGGCCTTATGTGGTCTCGGGGAAGTCCCGCCAATGTTGAGGCTCCGTAGGCCTCCAAGTTGCCAGGAGTGAAGAGCATGTGGGAGCAACCCGAAAACGATCAGTTTGTGGATGAGCTCTACCTTGCCGGTGAGCGTGTGCCGTCAGGCGTGTATCGCCAGCTTGGCAGTACGCGCGAGGTGCGACTGGATCACGAGGACTTCCTGCCCGCCAGCCTTGATGGACGCGTTGCATGCTATGTGCGGATGAACTACACCTGGAGCCAGCTCGAGCAGGCACGGGCGGTCTAACCTCCCGAACAACCCTCCTTTTTGGGGCCGGCGCGGAATGCGCCGGCCCTTCGTCGTCCAGCGCGCCCGCATTCCGGGAAGCCCGCCTGTCCCTCTACCAACGTGCTACCGTGCTCAAGTGACGCGACCGATGGCCCCTTCGAGAGCCCAATGTGCCTTGCGTTGAACCCTTTCTGCGTGCACCAGATCTTCAGTAGTTCATCATGGGCCTCACGTCTCCGAGTGCACACCCGTCCATTCGAAACGAAACGCCGTTCCTCTTCGTACGCCGTACCGTAGCTCGGCCGCTCCTTCGGCAAGAGATGTCCCCTGTTACTTGTGCTCATTGCGCCCGTCTATTGGCTTAGAACTTCGTTGTTGTAAACTGTTTGGCTGTGTGAAGCGATGGCCTATCCTAGCACCGTTCTGGTGGGCGCGACCCCTAAACGATATGAACCCGGATACATCGTACCAACTCGACCAGGTGCAGGGCGCGCTCTACCGCGTCCTTCGTGCCCTCGTCTTTAGCGTGGATCTTCCGGGTCCTCTCATGCAGCTCCCGATGGCGCAGCTTCGCTGCCTGCATACGGTCAGCGCACACGATGGTCTACGCATGCAGGAGTTAGCCGACCGCATGGGAATCAAGCTCCCGGCGGTCTCACAGATGGTGGACAGGCTGGTGCGCAAGGGATTGGTCGAGCGCATCGAGGATGCCTCGGACAGAAGGGTTGTGCGCGTGAGGTCCACTACGTGCAGTCAGCAGCTCATGGCCGCGCACAAGGCCCAACGACTAAAGCGCCTTCAAGACGTTCTGAACCACATGCCCCCGGATGCCGTTGAAAGAGTGATCGCCGGCCTTAACGACCTGGCTGATGCAGCCGTGCGGTACGGTCCGGAAGATCCTCACCATGGTAGTAAGTGGGAGGATCCGCTCGAGTTAGTCAGCCGAAACGCCGCAGCGCGGGCGAGCACCAACCTGGACGTCATCCAGGGCGTCGACGATCTTGCACCCTCGCGCAGCCGTCGCCATCAACCATCCGACAGCCTGGAAAGGGAACCTGCCGACCCATGCGGCCCTACATCTGCTTCCTGAATCTGCTCGTGTTGTTGATCGTGCCGGGATCGCTCCGCGCAGCGGATGCGCCGAAGGCGTCAGCTCAGGAACCGGTAGACCTGACTCGCCCGCTCACCCTACAGCGCGCCATCCAGATTGCGCTGGAGTACCAGCCCCAACTCGGCATTGCGCAGAGCCGCCTTGACGGAGCGCGTGCTCGCGTAACGCAGTCCATGGCCAGTTACTATCCCCAGATTTCGCCGCTGTATCAATACAGTAACTCACGCAGCCCGGTCACGACCAGCTCCGGCACCACTTCGGTGCGCTCCGAGCGTTCCACGTCCTCCATCACGGCCCGGCAGCTGCTTTTCGATACAGGCAAGCGCGAGGCCAACGTCGCCATCAGCCGCGCTAACCAGCGCGCCACGGAGTATTCGTTAATG
>CAZGLN010000021.1:20719-23033 GCA_964526545.1 uncultured Chthonomonadales bacterium | reverse complement strand
GCGCCATTTACGTGCAGCGCGCAGGTCTCGGAGGCGATCATGTGGTGGCCGGTACCGTTGATGCGCCCGATGCAGAGGGGGCGGATTCCGTAAGGATCGCGAAGGCCGACGAGCTGATTCCGCGTGAGGATGGCCAGCGAGTATGCCCCCTGCAGGCGCTCCATCACTTCCGGCACGGCGTCTTCAATGCGGGAGTGAGACCGAAACGCCAGGAGCTGGGCGATGATCTCGCTGTCGTTGGTGGTGCGGAAGAGCCTGCCTTCCTCCTCCAGTTCGCGGCGAAGCGGCTCGGAGTTGACCAGATTTCCATTATGCGCCACGGCTACATCGCCCATCGCGGAGGTGCAGGCAATAGGCTGCGCGTTGCGCACCATGCAGGAGCCCGTGGTGGAGTAGCGTGTGTGACCGATGGCGATGTGGCCGGAGAGCGTGCCGAGGATCTCTTCATCGAACACCTGCGAGACCAGGCCCATCTCCTTGTGCATGGCGATCCTCTCGCCATTGGAGACGGCTATCCCCGCACTCTCCTGGCCGCGATGCTGGAGCATGTAGAGGCCGAAATAGGCGATGCGCGCCACCTCTTGCCCCGGGGCATAGACCCCGATGACGCCGCACTCCTCCCGCGGCGATTCGCGCATTGCCTCGTCAAGGACTTGGCGAGATCTCATTGGCGTCCTTCGCTTGCGCCCGTCGTGGGCACGGTCGGCAGCACCGCGCACGCCATCTAAAACCGCAGAAGGTCGCGCGCACTGGGAGCTGCTTGCAGGTTCCAGACAGTGTAACCGCTTCGCGCGAGCGCAAACATCAGGGTATCAGCGAGGAACTTGCGCACCGCCTGTTCGCTCAGGTCGCTTCGGGTGATCGTTGCATTGCCAATGGACCAGTGCTCGAAATAGAGAGTCTCCAGAGTTACCCTTCGACCAGAAGTCATGGCATCCACCAGCCGCACCTTCGTCCTGGCGTAGGGTTCCTGGCCAGGCTTGGGATTGCGGTACAGATAGATCCGATTTGGCAGGTTGTCCGTCTCGCCAACCCACACCGTCTGAAGGTCGCCAGGCGCGGATTCGTAGATGTTCCACCGGTAAATGGCAGGCCCAGTGAGCGCCCGCCGCATGGCGTCGGTAACCTCCTCCGGATAGCGGTAGATCTTGCCGGGCGCGGATTCCACCGTGCGCCACTCATGCGCGATCTCTATCCGGAGCGTTTCCATGGCTAGACCAGTCCGTTATCCATCAAGGCGGGGACCGCCTCGCGGTAGGTTGCGGCAAGGCTGGCTACCGGCTCCTCCACAAGGCTCACCCCGTCTAACGCGATGCGCAAGTCCTTGCCTCCAACGGTGCCTATCCACTCGGCGCGCACTCCGTGCTCATTCGCCAAAGCCTCGAGGCGCTTTAGGCTCCTCTCGGAGTGCAGCGAAACAACGATCCGCGATTGGGCCTCGCCAAAGAGGATGGCACTGCCGGACCATCCCGAAAAGTTGGACGATTGCAGCAGCACTGCCGCCCCAAGCCCTCCGGCAATGCAGGATTCCGCCAGGCACACTGCCAGGCCGCCATCAGAGCAGTCATGCGCAGAGACGGCCAATCCCTCCGCGATGGCGGCTAGCATGCACGCCTGCAGGCGCCGCTCGGCATCCAGGTTGATGGCGGGCGGCGCGCCTGCTTCCACGCCATGCACCGCGCTCAGGTATTCGCTGCCCCCCAGCCCCCCGGAGGGGTCCTCGTCCGCCCTCAGCAGCACCAGGGGGGCACCCTCTTCGCGGAAGGCCAGGCCGCAGCGCTTGTCCACATTCTCGAGTATACCGAGCATGCCGATGACGGGCGTCGGATGGATGGCCGCCTCCGGAGTTTCGTTGTAGAAGGAGACGTTTCCGGAGACAACCGGCGTGCCGAACGCCTCGGTGGCCTCCGCGATGCCTTCAACGGCGCGACGAAACTGCCAGAACCCGGCGGGCTTCTCCGGGTTGGCAAAGTTCAGGCAATCGGTAACCGCGGCCGGCCGCGCACCCACGCACACCACGTTTCTGGCTGCCTCCGCCACGGCAATCTTGCCGCCGATATAAGGATCTAGGTAGCAATATCGGCCGTTGCCGTCCGTCTTTACGGCAATGCCCTTGGAGGTGCCTCGGATTCGGAGCACGGCGGCATCGCCGCCGCCAGGGCCCGTGATTGTCTGAGTCTGGACCATGTAGTCGTACTGCTCGGTGACCCAATTCTTATCGGCGATGGTAGGAGACGCGAGCAGCCGATGCAGACAACGACCATAGGTGAGCTCCGTGCTGCTGCCCACTGGCTCCGGCTCCGGAAGCGTACAT
>CAZGLN010000021.1:8893-20653 GCA_964526545.1 uncultured Chthonomonadales bacterium | reverse complement strand
CCCAGCTGCTGCAGCTTGCCGAGGCCGCCGACATCGGCGGCTACCGTTTCGCCCTCCATCACGCGCACCAGCCCGTCATCGGTTACGTGACCGATAACCACGGCATTCAGGCCCCACTTGCGGAACACGGAGGCCACACGCTCCTCCGTGCCCTTCTTGCAGATGGCCAGCATGCGCTCCTGGGACTCCGAAAGCATGATCTCATACGGCGTCATGCTTCGTTCCCGCCGCGGCACCTTGAGCACGTCTATCTGCATGCCGGTGCCGGCTTTCGCGGCTGTCTCGCACGTGGAGCAGGTGAGGCCGGCGGCACCCATGTCCTGAATACCCACGACGTCGCCTGTCTCTAGAGCCTCCAGCGTCGCCTCGATGAGCAGCTTCTCCATAAACGGATCGCCCATCTGCACGTTCGGACGCTTGCTCTCCGAGTCGGGGCCCAGCTCCACGGAAGCGAAAGTCGCGCCGTGGATTCCGTCCTTGCCGGTGCTCGAGCCTACGTAGAGCACCGGATTGCCCACGCCCTCCGCTCTGGCCGTGGCGATGGAATCCAGTCGAACCACGCCGACAGCCATCGCGTTCACGAGCGGATTGCCGGATTAACAGGGATTGAACACCACCTCCCCCGCCACGGTAGGCACACCAACGCAGTTGCCGTAATGGGCAATACCCGCAACCACATGCTCAAACAGGTAGCGGTTTCTGGCGGCGGTCGCGTCGGCACCCGCGATGGGCCCAAACCTCAGGCTGTTGAGGCAGGCGATGGGCCTTGCACCCATTGTGAAGACATCACGGAGAATGCCGCCCACGCCGGTCGCGGCCCCTTGAAAGGGCTCGACCGCGGAGGGATGATTGTGCGACTCAATTTTGAAGACAATGCCCAGCGTATCGTCCAGCGGAACCACGCCGGCATTCTCGAGGGCGCCGCTCGCCTGGGCCTCGCGATATCTGGCAAAGAGGGAGAGAACGGGTCGGGAGTACTTGTATCCGCAGTGCTCCGACCACATCACCGCGAACATGCCGAGTTCCGTCTCGGTGGGTTCTCGGCCAAGGATACCGACCACCCGCTCATACTCCTGGTCGGTCAGGCCCATCTCGCGGTAGACTTCGCGTGGAATCACATAGTCCCCCGTCAGGTCCGGGTGCAGAGGCGCGGGAGGCGCTGCGGTGCACAGGGAGGAACCGGAGCCAGGGCCCCTTCAGCGTTCCTCGGCAACCGCCTGAAGTATAGCCAATCGTTCGGAGGCCGGTCAATACGCAGGGGTCAGCTCCGTGCGTGGTGGGGTCTCCCGGCTGGCCCCCAGCGTGATGGCAGCCTCCGCGCTTATCGTAAGGCGTCCTGGCTCCGCCCGCACCTCGGTCAACCGCGCAGGGAACGGCAGACGGGAGACGTCGAGCCTGTTCGCCAGCTCCTGATTGATGCGGCTCTCCAGCGCCTGCCTTCCAATGCCCGGCAGCGCGGCGGCCAGAAGTGTCATCTCCTTCGATTCGAGCCGAATGCGTGTTCCGCCCTCTATCTCCGGCACGCCCACGAGAGTGAACGGGATCGGCACCTTCCCTAGGTAGTATCGGCCCGCCGCCCGTATTCGCCCGCTAAGGAAGGTCAGCCGAAGATTGCGCACGCTTCCTACCGCTTGACCGTCCAGGAAGGCGTTCACGCGCGTCTCGGCCAGAACAAGCGTGATTCGCAGGGAGGGGATCTGCACGGCGAGGCCACCCTCGTTCGCTACGCCGAACCTCTCCGCGCCAAGCAGGAGGTGCTCGAGACCAAGGGCACCCTGCACTTCCACGCCTGTTAGGCGCAGCTCACCTGATTCCGCCGTAATGCGCATTGCTCTCACTTCCTGATTGCGAGTAAGCATGGAGTGCTGTCTCTACGTTCCAGCGGCGTCCGGCGTTGCATGCTATAATCCAGCGACTTCGCATAGCTATCGGAGCGCCTCCGCTACGTGAATCTCATCCGGAGCTTCTTCGGCCGGTTTTCCCGCGACCTCGGCATAGATCTGGGGACCGCCAACACTCTTGTCCATGTGCGGGGCCGCGGTATCCTCCTTCGCGAGCCCTCCGTGGTCGCCATTGATCGCGACACCAAAAAGGTGCTCGCCGTGGGCGATGACGCCAAGAGGATGCTCGGACGCACGCCCGCCAATATCATAGCCATTCGTCCGCTCAAGGACGGAGTTATCGCAGATTTCGACCAGACGGAGAAGATGCTCCGCTACTTCATCCAGAAGGTGCAGCGGCGGGGCCTGATTGCCAGTCCGCGTGTGGTAGTCGGCATTCCCTCCGGCGTAACGGAGGTGGAACGCCGCGCGGTGATTGATGCCTCCAAGCGGGCCGGTGCGCGTGAGTCCTATCTGATCGAAGAGCCGATGGCCGCCGCCATCGGTGCCGGACTGCCCATAACGGAGCCGACCGGCTCGATGATTGTGGATATCGGCGGAGGCACCACCGAGGTCGCCGTCATCTCGCTCTCGGGCATCGTTACCAGCCGTTCCATTCGGGTGGCGGGCGATGAGATAGACGAGGCCATCTCCTCCTATGTGCGGCGCACGTACAATCTCTATATTGGCGACCGCACGGCCGAGCAGACCAAGATGGAGATCGGCTCAGCCTTCAATACAGGGTCGGACAGAACGATGGTTGTGCGCGGCAGGGACCTCGTAACTGGTCTGCCGCGAAGTACGCTGCTCACGCAATCCGAGATCCGCGAGGCCATCCAGGAACCTGTTAACGCCATCGTGGATGCCGTGAAGGTAACGCTGGAATCCTGCCCGCCGGAGCTCGCGGCCGACATCATGGAGCGCGGCGTGGTACTCGCCGGCGGAGGAGCCCTCCTTGACGGTCTGGACAGACTGATATGCAATGAGACCGCCATGCCCGTGCACATTGCGAACGATCCTCTCTCGTGCGTAGTGGTGGGCACGGGCAAACTGCTGGAGGAACTGCACACCAACCCGGCCATTCGCAAGGTGCTGAAGAGCAGCTAGGCGGTCTATTGGCCAGTTGCCCGGCCGCGTGACAGGGCCGGCGCTCCGCGGCCGAAGACGGGCCTAGGCACTCGGCATCGCATCACATGCAGTCCTGGAGCCCATGTTGCTGCCGAGCAACCCAACGAATCGCTCGCGCCGATGGATAGGCATCCTGGTGTGCGTGCTTCTGGGCGTCTCCGTTGGTGTATGGGACAACCGTCTGGAACGCCAGGGGCGGTCAAGCCTCCTTAGCTCGCCGATTCGAACGATTACCTCGCCTATCGCCTCTCTCCTTGTCGCCGGTCGCCAATGGGGCAACAGGCAGATCGGCTGGCTTTTTCGCGGCCGCTCGGCGGACCGCGAGATTGAGCGGCTGCGCGAGCGCGTTGCCGCCCTGGAAGCCGAAAACGCCCGCCTGCGCGAGGCGGCCGTGGAAGTAGCGCGCCTGCGGCGCCAGATAGGCTTCTCCCAGGCCGCGCCGCCGAAGAAGCTTCCCGCCACGATCATCGCCTTGAGGCCCGACAGGCACTTTCATACCCTCGTGATAGGCAGGGGTACACGAGACGGCGTAAAGGACCGTGCCGTTGTCGTGGCGCCGCAGGGATTGGTAGGCTACGTCTACGATGCAGCGCCCACCACTGCCGCGGTGCTGCTCCTGACGGACGGCAACGCAGCGGTGGGGGCCCGTGTGCAGCGAGAGGAGAGCCGCGCCACCGGCATTGCCGTTGGCGATAGGACGGACAAGCTGACCCTGCGCTACGTGGACCGCTCGGCAGATGTGCGGCCCGGCGATGTTATTGTGACCTCCGGCCTCGGCGGTGAGAAGGGCATCTTTCCGAAGGGAATACCCATTGGAGTGGTTACCGAGATCGTTGGCGGAGCAGGCGGCGCTCTGCGCACTATCCGGGTGCAGCCATCCGTGGACTTCGACCGGCTGGAGGAGGTCTTCGTCCTGCAATGAGTCCCGCCGCAAAGTTCTTCTGGATGGCGGTGGGGGTGACCCTTGGCCATCAGGTGGAGATCGCGCTCGGCCGCTCTATCGCCGTCTCCGGCGCGGCTCCCCGACTCGGCATGGCTGCTGTGGCCGTTGCGTGCCTCCACGTCGGGCCAAACGCCGGTGCGGCGCTTGGCGCGCTGCTCGGTGCGCTGGAGACGTCCTACCTGGCGCTCTTCAGCGGCAGCCTGATTGTCTCCCGGGCGGTAACGGGCTTCGCCATGGGCTATCTGGATGAGTGGCTGTTCCGAGGCAGGCTGGCCGTTGCGATCGCATTCGGCTTTCTGGCCGTGCTTGTTGCTGACAGCCTCTTCTTCCTCTTCGCGCCCCAGCCGAACGCCGCTGCCTGGTGGCGCACAACCGTCGCAAGCGCGATCTACACCGGATTCGCCGCCGCGTTACTCCATCTTGCGGTGCAGCACCTCGCGAACAAGCAGCGGCTGTAGCTGCGGGCCGTGGTCAGATGCGTTCCCTTACGGGATTGGAACTCTACCTCTTCGAGCGTTCAGGGCTCATCATTCGGCGGTCGGCCGTGCCGGAGCCTGCCCAGGAAAGCCCCTGCCCTGCCCCTGATGCCGCGGAGCCGTGGTTGGGTGCGCTCAGAGACTCGGAGCTCCTGCTTGCCATTCAGGACCTTCTCGGTAATACGGCGAGTCTGGATCCGGTACCATTCGGCGCTGCGTCGGTCTTCGGTCCAGATTGGAGAAGGCTTGACGGTCCCTCACCTGACGTACCGGATGATGACCAGGTCGTGCTTCTGGCATGCCTGCGGCCGCGAATCATCCTTCGCGTCGCCACGCATTCGTGCGCTGCGCTCGAAGTGCTTCCAGGAACCCATGTCCTAGCGCCCGCGGAACGGCAGAAACTCACCTTGGTGAACCGGCTCGCGGAGGTACCGGGAGCCGTCCGGTTGCGCCTGGCAAAGGGCGACGCGGCGATAATGAGTTCGGCGCTCATAGCCCGCGCTCGTGAAGAGGAGGCATGCGCTTGCATCCACTTCATAGCCGGTTCGGAATGATTTCCGGTATTGGCCGCGGAGTGCCCCGATGTCTCGCCGCGCCTCGCCGAGGTTTCCCGCTGGACAAACGCGGCGGCACTCGCTATACTGCCTCGTCAACCTACCAGGATTCGACAGTATATCCATGCGTGTTCTCGTGCTCTTCGTGATGCTCGCGGCCGTCGTCGGGCGCTCTGCCGCGGAGATTACGCACGTCACGCTTCGCGTAGAGGGCCGGATAGTCGAACTGCCGAAACACGCACTCTACGACGGCCGCGAGGCCTTCCTGCCTCTTGAGGCCCTTGCTGCGTTCGGCGCGCAATACACGTTCGGCCCGCGACAGGCGACCGCGCACGTTCCCCTCCCTGGCGGCAAGCGCCACGAGATCGCCCTCGCCAGGCCGGGTCGTGAGCCGATGCTGCCCGCTGCCGATCTGGCGCGCGCGCTGGGCGCCAAGCTGCGCATCGAGAAGGGCATCTGTGATATTGCCGTCGGTCCACTGCCGCCCGCAGTGCACACCGCGCCCCCTCCGGGACAAGCAGGACAGGCCCCCGCGCCGAGTTCGCCCGTAAAGCCGGCCAGTCCTCCGGCGCCGACCCCTCCCCGCCCGCGGGCCGAGCCGCCGCGCGAGAGCACACCGCCTTCGCAGGCGGCCCAGCCTCCGCGTCCCGCGCCCGCAGTGCAGCAGCCCGAACAGGTGGAGCGCAAACCGCAGACACCGGCCGAAGACACAACTCCGCCCACGCCGGCCGCAGCCGAAGTGGGCGTAACCAGGCTCGTGCCTGCCCCGGAGAGCCTGACAAGATGGGTGGCTCTGCGCGAGGTACGCTTTGAATCGATGGATGAGGGGCGTGCTCAGGTGCGCCTGGTTACCTCCGGCCGCGTGGCTCCTACGGTCACGTTCTTAACGGATCCGGGCCGGCTGGTGGTTGAGGTCCCGAACTGCTATCCCGAGATGCCGGAAGAGACGTGGCGCGTGGATCATCCGCTTGTCTCCGCCATCCGCGTGATTCCAGGCACGCGTCCGGGCGCACTGCGCGTTGAGCTGAAGCTCGAGCGGCTGGTGGCCTACGCGGTCTCACCAGCGGCGGCGGATGGCTTCCTGGTGAACCTCCGGCTGCCGCGCGGAGCGGGCCGCCGCATTCAGGACATGGTGGTTGTGGTGGATCCAGGGCACGGCGGCAGCCAGGGCGGCTGCCGGGTGGTTGTAAACGGCACCTGCATCTATGAAAAGGACATTACGCTGGCAATCGCCCGCAAGCTGAGCGGAATCCTCCAGCAGGCCGGCGCGCAGGTGATAATGACCCGCAACGAGGATAAGGATGTGCCGCTGGCGGCCCGACCCGCACTCGCCACGAAGCATAATGCCGATCTCTTTGTCAGCGTGCATGTGGATTGGTGGAAGTCGGCGGCCACGAGCGGCAGCACGGCATATTATCACCGGTCCGACGAGTCCAGCCGGGCGCTCGCGCACTCCATCATCAACCGGATACGGCAGGTGAGCGGCATACCCTCCAAGGGCGCCCTGAGCGATGGCGTGCTCTATGCCGGCGGACTGGCGGTGCTCCGCAGGAGCACGGTACCCGCCGTGCTGGTGGAGGTGGGCTACCTGAGCAATCCTCGTGACCGCTCGAACATCATGAGCGATCAGTGGCGCACGCGTGTCGCGCAGGCCATCTTTGAGGGCATTCGTGGGTACGCTCAGGCCGAACTGCCCGATCCGCCCGCTGCCGCGGCGGCTCTGGAGTAGAAAGCAATGCGCCGCCCGCTCTGGCTGGTTCTCCTCGTGGTGGCGGCTGGCGCCGCCGGCGGATACTGGTACGCCAACAGTGCCGCCCCTTCGCGTCAACCGACCGGTACAGCCAGCTCCCGCACGGCCCGGCAGGAGGTGCGGCCTGAGGCTGGAGCGGGTCAGAGTGTAACCGACCAGATTCGGCAAGCCGTGGAAGCGCTTACCGAGGCCGCCGCGAAGAACCCTGAAGAGTCCGCCTTGCCTGAGGGAACGCGCCTGCTCTCCCTGCAGGTCAAGGGCGACATGGTGATCATGGACTTAAGCTCGGAGTTCAGCGGCGTAAACAACATGGGAAACACGGGCGAGTCCATCGCCCAGCGCGCCCTGCTGAAGTGTCTTGCGCCGTTTCCATCGCTGAAGCGCCTGCGCGTGCTGATGGACGGGAAGGTATTCGAGGGCGAGCACTCCGGCTCCTGGGAGGCTCTGCCAGTGCATGACCTCGCGGCGGAGGCCAGCGCAGCTCGGTGAGCCTTCGCATCGGTGTCTTCGATTCCGGCGTTGGCGGGCTCACGGTGCTACGCGCGCTGGAGAGCGCAATCCCCAACCTCTCGTGGCTCTATCTGGCCGACCAGGCCCACGTGCCCTACGGAGGCCGCCCACTTGAGGAGATTCGGACCTTTGCCACCAGCATCAGCCGATTCCTGGTCAGCAACGGCTGTAACGCCATCGTCATGGCCTGCAACATCTCTTCCGCAACCGCCGCCGATTCCGTGGCGAGGGAGCTTGCGCCCCTGCCCGTCTGGGGAGTCATCAAGCCGGCGGCGCGGGCGGCAAGCCGAAGCCAGGGTCCCTACGGCGTATTGGCCACAGAGGGAACGGTTCGCAGCCGCGCCTATTCCCTTGCCATTGGCGCCCTCGTTCCCGGCGCCGCGGTGATTGAGGTAGCGTGTCCTCGCTTCGTGCCTCTTGTGGAGAATCAGCAGCTGCACGGACCAGAAGCCGCGGACGCTTGCAGGGAGTACCTCGCCCCGCTGATCGCGGCCAGGTGCTCAACACTCGTGCTGGGCTGCACGCACTACCCGTTCCTGCTGCCCGCCCTCATGGAAACGTGGCGGGCCACTGGCCTGCCGCAGCCCGCGGTGATAGACCCGGCGGCCGAGACAGCGCGTGAAGTGGCGCAGCTGCTGGCGCCGGACGTGGAGAGCCCCTTCCCTGAGCGCCTTCTTCTGACCACGGGAAGCGTGGAGCGGATGCGCGCTCAAGCCGCGTTCTTTCTGCCCGACTACTCCGGGCCAATAGCCGCCGCCGAGTGGGACCACGATAACTGCCTGTTCCGCACGGCCGCGGCCGCCAATACTTAGGCGTAGTCCATCCTTCAACCCAGCAGGAGCATCACGTGCCCCGCGACCTTCCAGTCGGCAACGGCAATCTGCTTGTCGCCTTCGATTCGCTCTACCATATTCGCGAGTTGTACTCTCCCTATGTGGGCCAGGCGAACCACACGCAGGGCAGTCTTTCACGGTTCGGCGTCTGGGCCGATGGTGCTTTTTCCTGGGTGCACGATCCGTGCTGGGAGCGCACCCTGCTCTATGAACCGGATACCCTTGTAACTTCCGTGACCCTCCTGAACAGGGAAGCGGGACTCGCTCTCCACTGCAGTGACTGCGTAGCCTACGATCACGACATCTACATCCGCCGCATCGAGGTGGAGAATCTGCGGCCGCTGGTGCGCGAGGTGCGGCTCTTCTTCCATCTGGACCTCAACATCGGCGGCAGCTCCGATGGCGATACCGCTCTCTACCACCCAAACGAGCGCGCGATTCTGCACTACAAGGGCATGCACTGGTTTCTGACCTCGGCCGCCACGGATAGGCAATGGGGGGTCACCTCCTATGCCACCGGCATTATCCGTCACCACGGCGCGGCGGGCACGTGGCGGGACGCGGAGGATGGCCACCTTGGCCGCAATCCCATTGCGCAGGGATCCGTGGATTCCACCATCTGCTGCACGGTGAGCGTGAGCGACCGCGCCACGGCGCACTACTGGATAGCGGCGGGCCGAAACCAGGTAGAGGTATCGCGGCTGAACCGCCTCCTCCATCACCATGGAGCCGCGTCGTTTGTGTCGCGAGTGCGCACCTACTGGAAGCAGTGGGCGAGCGCGCGCCCTTCTGGAGCAACCCTGCCGGATGCCGTCCACGATCTGTACCGACGCAGCCTGCTCGTAATCCGCACGCAGACGGACAATCGCGGTGCCATTCTCGCTGCCAATGATTCCGATACCCTCGAGTACAACCGAGACTCCTATTCCTACCTCTGGCCAAGGGATGGCGCGCTCGTTGCCCATGCACTCGATCTAGCGGGCTACCACGATGTAACCGCCCGCTTCTTCGCTCTCTGTCCGCAACTCCTCACGGAAGCCGGGTACTTCATGCACAAGTACAACCCGGACGGATCCGTGGGCAGCTCGTGGCATCCGTGGTGCGGTTTGGATGGATCGGCGCAGCTCCCCATCCAGCAAGATGAGACCGCTCTCGTGCTCTGGGCACTCTGGGACCATTTCCAGGCGTGGCGCAATGTGGATTTCATTCGGACGCTCTACAGAAGCCTCATTGAGCCCGCGGGCGACTGGCTCTGTTCCTTCCGGGATGTTCGCACAGGGCTGCCGGACTTGAGCTGGGACCTCTGGGAGGAGCGCAGAGGCATCCACACCTTCACCGTCGGGGCCGTCTGGGCCGGATTGACCGCGGCGGCCAACTTCGCGCAGATGTTTGGCGATGAACGACGCGCCAGCCGCTTTCACCGAGCCGCGGAGGTTATCCGCGCCGCTGTGGAACAGCACCTCTTCTCGCCGGAACTGGGACGCTATGTGCGGGGCCTTGCCACAGGCGAGGGCGGCCTTGTGCAAGACACCACACTGGATGCCAGCCTCTGCGGCCTCTTCCTCTTCGGCATGTTTTCTCCGGAGGAGCCGCGCGTGGCACGCACCATGGACGCAGTCGAGGGCTGCCTTCGGGTGAAGACTCATGTGGGTGGAATCGCCCGCTACGCGCGCGATTCGTACTACCGCATCGCGGAGGATCAAGAGACGGTGCCGGGCAACCCGTGGTTTCTCTGCACGCTATGGACAGCCCAGCGCCGAATTGCCGCTGCCCGTACCGTTGAGGACCTCAAGGCGCCTCAGGAGACGCTGGAGTGGGTGGTTCGGCACGCCTTTCCGTCCGGAGTTCTCGCCGAGCAACTGCATCCGTACACCGGCGCACCGATCTCGGTCTCGCCGCTCACCTGGTCTCATGCCACCTTCGTCACGGCCGTCTGCCAGTGGGAGGCCGCCTATCGCCGCCTGACCGACCGCCGCCGTAGCCGATAGTCGCAGCGGAAGCCGCACATTTCCCTGTTATTTCCGCGAGCCTTCGTGGAACCAACGAAGCAACGGGCAATGCGCGGGGGGCGATATGAGAATCTCCTGGGAGAGCCGGCTTATCGTCGGCGTGTGTGTGGTGGACCTCCTAACCACCCTCTGGATAGTGCACTCCCACGGTGGGCAGGAATACAACCCGGTCATGCGATTCTATCTCGACCGGGGCACGACCGCCTTCATTCTGGCGAAGTTCCTCTTCGTTGCCGGGCCTCTCACGGTGCTGGAGTGGGCGCGTCGCCATCGGCCGGCGTTTGTGCGAGGCATGCTGCGCACGGGCCTGGCGTTGTATGTGGTTCTGTACGGGATAGTGGTCTGGAAGGTCAACACGCCATCGCCCGAGGATCGCGAGTTTGAGGCGTATCGGCAGGCCGTGGAGATGTGGGCAGCCACGCCGGTGAGCCCGGCCGAGGCGGCCCTGTACCAGGCACAGATGCCCATGCCCGTTGAGGTTTCTCCTGGGCGGGGAGAGCGCTGACCCGGCGACGGGAGCGCGCACGGTCGGCCATCCTGTGGCGGCAGGATGGCCGACCTTCTTTTTTCAGGTCGAGCGGCTCGCGGACCCCAAGGATGTCGCTCTATGACGGCGCGCCGCAGTGCTCTACGAGGCGGGGATATGCGGCCAGCCAGAGCGTCTCCAGAGACGTGATGTCCTCCGCGTTGTAGGAGAGAAGTGTGTGGAGGGCCGCTTCGTTTCCACGTTGGTACTCGGCCCATAGCCGCACGGCGTCCATACCCGTCAGGCCTTCCGTCTCGTTCGAGCGCCGAATGCCGAATTGACGCTCTACGGATTTGAGCCCGCCACGGTAGCCGAGACGCTTCAACGCAAAACAGAGATCTACGTGCGGCTGCGGAAACTCCATGCGAAACGCGCGCCGGAGGAAGGGCAGATCGAAACCCGTGCCAAAGAAGGTTACGATTAGCTCAACTCCCGCGAGGGCCTCGGGAAACTCATCCAGGTTGTCGCCCTTCACAAACTGCCTGACACGCAGACCGTCATAGAGGCCCACCACGGTGAGGTCTCCCGGTCCGTAACCGCCAGTCGTCTCGATGTCCAGGTAAGCAATGCGCCTGCCCAGCTCCGGGTAGACCCGCCAGTGATGCGCGGGCCGCAGCATCCGCGCGAACCAGGCGCCATCGCGCGCGGCCAGCCGCTCGGCGGACTCCGCGACGTGCTCGCGAATCAACGGCGACCTGGCGCGCGGGGGCAGTCCGTGCTCACTCCGCTCGAGGAAATCCGACCAGCTGCGCACGCCGGAGCCCCAGAGGTCGCGCTCGGTTACTTCGCCCACTCCCTGGCAGTGCAGAAAAGTGGCGGTCAACATGGCAGTTCAGGCCCGGTGCGCCGCGATGAAGGCCTCGGTCTCTTCGAGCGATCGCACGCCTGCGGTGGCGCCGATGGCAGTAACGCAGAGAGATCCCACGGCGCTGGCGAATCGCGCGGTGCGTTCCAGATCCCAGCCATGAATCAACCCGCAGAGGAAACCCGCAACGTATGCATCGCCCGCGCCGGTGCCGTCCACTGGCTGGACGGGAAACGCCGGAACACGGAGTTGCCCCTCGGCGGAGAGCACGAACGATCCCTCGGCGCCGAGTTTGATGACGACGACGCCCACGCCGCGATCACGCAGCGCCTTCGCCGCCTCGAGG
>CAZGLN010000021.1:0-8879 GCA_964526545.1 uncultured Chthonomonadales bacterium | reverse complement strand
TGAGCTGCTCCGCCTCGGACATGCTCGGCAGGAAGTAGTCGCAGTGCGGCAGGCAGGGCGCAAGAGTCGCCATCCATCTCCCCGTGGCGTCCCAGACCACATCCAGAGCGATTGTTTTCCCCATCTCCCGCGCCCGCCTCAGCACCGAAGCCATCGGTTCCCCATCAATCGCCGGCATCACGAGCGCTCCCGCGACGAGGAGTATCCGGCTCTGCTCGACTATATCCCAGCGCACATCCTCCGCGCGGTACTTGGCGTTTCCTCCCAGGTGGTGCAGGAACGTCCGCTCCCCGTCCGACCCGACCAGCACCATGGAGGCCGAGGTGCTCACGTCCGGATCACGCACAACACCATGCGTGTCCAGACCGCTCTTCGCAAGGGTCTGCACGATGAAGTCGCCCAGGCCGTCGCTGCCGACTTTGCCCAGCACGCAGGTACTCACGCCCAGCCTTGCAAGATCCATGCCGGCATTCGCGGCGCAGCCTCCTATGTGCAGAGTCATCTCTGGAACCAGGCCCAGCCGTCCCCGTGGAGGGAGCGCGTCAATGGGGCGGCCCAAGAGATCCGCCACAAGTATGCCCAAACAGGCAACATCCGCCATGTTCACTCTCCGTGCAGTCTATCCGCTCATTATGAAGGTTCCGGTCCGCCTCGTAGGCGTCCCATGGCTGCGGTTAGGTGCGATACCAGAAGGCGTCCCAGGCTTCCCAGAAGCTGCCGCCCACCGCGCGCACCGTGCGCGGCCCCACAATCTCCACGCCTCGTCTTCCCTGAAACGCCGCCGCCCTATCCGGTGTGGCCAGCTCGACCGTGAACGTAACGGGAGGCTCGAAGCGAAGCGGCGCGGGCCAATCTTCTCTGTGATACAGCGCGTGCATTATCTGCTCCTCAATCAACCGGCAGGCGTCTACCGGGCAGAGGTTGCAGGCGGCATAGCGCGAGAGGCCCTCCTTTACCGGTGCGGTTACCACCTTCTCGCCCACAAGTGCGCGCACTTCCTCGCACGTTGCCGTATCGCCCGAGACGAAGACGGCCGGGACATCCCAGCATCCCGCGATCGCCGCCACGATGCCGGACTCGCCGACGAGCGTGCCGTTGATGTCCGCGTTGTACCAGGTTTCCGAGGAGACCGTGTGCGAGAGCACACCCTCGGCGACTCCCGCCATGGCATGGGCTCCAACGAATGCCACGCAGTCAATACCGCTTTCGAACGGAGCAACGTAGCGGGCCCATGGATAGCCCTGCACGTAGCGCGCGCCAGGCTCCAGGTACTCATTTATCCAGTTCATAAAGGGACGCCCGCGGCGGGATGATCCGCCGTGTCCATCCACCGCCCATATCTCCGTGGCGCCCGCCTTCTTACAGCCACGCACCGCCGCGGCAATCTCCGCCGTGTAGAGGCGTCGGCCCTCCTCGTAGCGCTCACCCTCGCCGCCCAGACGATATCGGGCCGGGTCCTTCCATATCCGCGAAGATCATCACCCGCATTCCGGAATCCTCCTCTGGCTGGAGCGCATCGCTGTGCCGCCTGGCGTATCACAGCTTCGCATAGCTGACCGCGATTCTGAACCTCCACTTTTGGGGAACAGAACGGCGCTGCCCAATCGTCTAGAGAATGACGCATTCGCAGTCGCCGTCTCGTCACACCTCAGGGGATACACACATGGACGAGGTTATCCGCTATACGGACAACGACCGCGTCTACCAGTTCACCCGAGTGCTTCGCCGACCGACCGATGAAGCCCTGCTTCTCAAGCTGCACGCGAAGTTGGTGGAGTACCGCAAGCGTCTGGAGCAGGCCCCGCGCGACGACCATCGGGCGACCATGACCCGGTACAAAATCTGGGTCCTCAAGCGCTTGCTGGACGAGGGCGAGCTGGACTATCGTGAACTCGCGGCAGAGGTCTCGCGCGAGGGACCGAACCGCACGCGCGCGCATGGATACCTCGTCTGCGCCTGGAAGGTGATTGAAAACTACGTTACCAGCCACGCGGAGCAGAACCAGGGCGGCACCGGCCTGCCGGACTACTGGCAGGTCCTGGAGACCGAACTGCGAAAGGCCTGCGACGTCTCCGACGAAACGGTCACCGACCAGGCAGTGGTGATGACGTCTTCGGATGCATCTGTTCCGGACCAGGTTCCACTCAAGCCGACCGCCTCGCAGTAACCTTCGTAACAGATAGATTAGCTCTGCCGATCTTGAGAAGTCGGCTCAATGTGCACGAGCACCCTGCGCACGCGAGGCAGGGCTTCACGCACGGAGTCCTGTACACTATGTGCGATTCCGTGTGCCTGGTGGGTGGGCATGTGCGCATCTACAAGCACGTCTAGCTCTACGTAGTGGTCGAAGCCCACCTTCCTCACACGGCAGCGGTGCAGCCCTTCCACCCCCGCAACCCCGCTCGCGATATTGCGCACTGCAATCTCTGTCGCGGGATCTGGCGCGGCATCGGAGAGCTCAAGCAGTGCTTCCTTCAGTATGCGGTAACCGTTTAGAACGATGATGCCTGAGGCGAAGAGAGCAGCCCAGTCGTCCGCACTCTCCCAGCCAGGGCCCATGAGGAGGGATACCGAGATGCCCACGAAGGCTGCGGCAGAGGTAAGCGCATCGGAACGATGATGCCAGGCATCGCCACGCACAGCAGTGCTGGAAATCTGCTGACCGGTGCGATGAACCAGGCGATAGAGCCCCTCCTTGGTAAGGATGACTCCCGCGAGCACAGCCAGCGTAAAAGGGGCCGGTGAGTGGTGCGGGGTGATAATCTCGCGAATACTCTGGACAACGATGACGACAGCTGCGCCGAGCAGTGCAAGTCCAACTAATGCGGCCGCGATCGTCTCGGCCTTACCGTGCCCATAAGGGTGGTTCTCGTCTGGCGGCTTTGCGGATACACGCAGACCAGCCCAGACAATGAGCGAGGTCACTACGTCCGAGAGAGACTCAATGGCATCTGCGATCAGCGCGTAGGAGTTTCCCAGGTAGCCGGCAACGCCCTTGGACAGTGCCAGCACGAGGTTCGCACAGACGCCGAACAGCACCGAGCGCATCCCTTGCATCGCCGGGTGGTGAGCGGTCAGATCGGGTTTCTCCGGTCCCAATCAAGTCTCCAACCATAACACGACTTTCAACGACTTCACCAGTCATGAACGCTGCCGTCGGCACGTCGGACGGTCGGCAGGTAGGCGCGTTTGTAAGGGAAGCGTGCCGCGGCGGCTTCGTTCAAGTCCACCCCCAGGCCGGGCAGCTCCGAGGGAAGCAGGTAGCCATCTCTGTAGACCGGCGCGCCGGGCATCACTTCGTGCACGGCTTCCGGAAAGTGGACCATCTCCTGGATACCGAAGTTGGGAATGGCGCAATCGAGGTGCACGTTCGCGGCATGTGTGGGAGGACCGATATCGCCAGGGCCGTGCCACGCCGTGAGCACCTGGTAGGGTTCGGCGATGGCGGCAATCTTGCGGGCCTCGGTGATGCCGCCGATGTGGCCCAGGTCGCACCGAATGTAGTCTATGAGCTGCTCCGTGATGAGCGGCAGACAATCGTACCGTGAATGAAACAGCTCGCCCATCGCGATCGGCGTGGTGGAAGCATGCCGCACAAGGCGGAAACTCTCCTTGTGTTCGGGACGCAGTGGATCCTCCAGAAAGAAGAGGCGGTACGGCTCCAGGTCCTTCGCCAATGCCGCTGCCTGGATGGGACTCAGCCGCTCATGCACATCATGAAGCAGGTGGATTTCGTCGCCCAGCCGGCTGCGCAGGTCCTCGAACAGCGCTGGCACCACGCGCAGATAACTCGACGGTTCCCAGTTGAGCTCCTGAGCAGGCATCGGGCCGCCGTCGCCCACGCCCTCCTCCGCCATGCCGCTCCACGTTGCGGAGGCTGCCTCACGTGCTCCGCCGACTCCATACGTGGAGGTAGCACCCGGCACCGCGCACTGCACGCGGACGGCTTTGAATCCCAGTTCCCTCAGACGGCAGATGCTCTCGTGGACCTCCGAGGCATCACGCCCGCTCGCATGGCTGTAGGCCAACGCCCCCTGGCGGGTCCGGCCGCCTAGCAGCGAATAGAGAGGCAGGCCGGCGCGTTTGCCTTTGATATCCCACAAGGCGAGATCTACACCCGCCAACGCGGTCATCAGCACCGGCCCACCCCGCCAATAGGTGCCCCGATACAGGTACTGCCAGATATCCTCGATCCTGTCGGGATCTCGCCCTACGAGCAGCGGGGCGATGTGCTCGGTGAGCGCTGCCGCAACCGCCAGCTCGCGCCCGTTCAGCGTGGCATCGCCCACCCCGTAGAGGCCGGGCTCGTCCGTAAGCACCTTCACGCACACGTAGTTGCGGGTTGGGCACGTAACGATAACCCGGACCTCCGTTATCTTCATGGCAGTTCGAACTCGAGGGTAACTATCTGCTTGGGACCCACTTCGCCCGTCCAGCGTCCCCCTGCAATCCACTCGCTCACCGGCCGCTCGTCGAGGTTCACAAGTCTGCAGCGTGCCGCGCCCTGCATCTCCGCTGTCCCCTGCACGCTCTTAGCCACCGTATTGAAGAACCGGACGATCAACGTGTCTCGATCCTCGGCCCGCTTCACAGCGGTAACGATGAGGCAGCCGGGCTCTACCTGGAGAAACGACCTGCGGAGCGGTCGGTCCGCAGCCGCGTGATGAACTGCCAGGAGCGGCACGGCAAACTGATGGGCCTGCTTCCAGACTTCTCCCTCTATCCAGTCGCCGGCGGTCTCCAGGAGGGCGTAATGGAACGTATGTGTGCCCAGACACTGCGCCCCTGGAGTGGGAATACCCGGGCCGTCTCCTCTCCCGCTAAGCTGGCCAACGCACCGCAGGAGTGTGAGGGCGATGGTTCCATGCGACGGATCTTCGGGGTCGGTAGTGGGCTCGTAGAAAGCCTCGTACTCCGGCAGACCCCGGTTCACCACGGTGAGTGTGGCCAATTCGCCGCGATCGTCCGCGCCCATGAGTGCACACCAGTGCATCTGCGGATTGAATGGAGCCGCGCCATGTGCCACATCCGGGTTCTCCAGCGGCCTCTCCACGACGTCGAACGCGGTCTCCGCGACGCTGCGCGGGTTTTCGCGGTGTCTGTATTGCAGGAATCGCACGCGCAGCCTGTGGTCTTTGGCTGTGTTGTCCACCGTGGTCTCAAATTCAATGCGCGGAACGTCCGCCCAGTGGGTCATCCGGGTTACCACGCGGCATGCAGTCTTAGCCGCGGACCGTGCCTGCCTGTCCTCGGTAGCGGAGACCGGCAGATGGAGATCCACGGTATGAGACCGTGTGGCCCTCACAGCATTGGTCTCGATGGAGTCCGGGCGATACGTAACGCCCTCCCCGAACACCTCGTCGCGCAGCGGCTTGCGATGCAGATACTCATCGCCCACATCACCGCAATCCTCGAGCTCGATATGGCTTGTAGGTACAAATCCCCTCGGCTGCGCAGGATACTGCGGCGGGCTCTGAACGACCTGAATGCGGTACGTGGCGTATCCGCACGCAGGCACATCCTTCGCCACAAACTCGATGGTGACAGCATGGACCCACTGATCCAGCGGCAGTTCGTGCGGGTTGGTCACGGTCCGCAGAAGAGTCTCCCGGCGCGTCACGGCATAGGGCACTTCCTGCCCATCCGGACCAAGCAGCAGGAACGCCGACGGCGCGCGCGAATCGTCGCGGGGGGCGTTCCCGCGTCCGGGGGGTCCCAGCGCGAAATCGAGCGTCACGCGGACCGGGTCCGTGCGCTCCCAGTTGAGCGTGTTGAAGACGGTTACGGCTCCAGGGGCCTCCGGCGCGCCAAGCGCCCGGTCACGACCGGTGAGGCAATCCAGCGCGCGCTCCGTCAGCTCTTCACCCACCTGCACCACCTGATCGAACCGGGGCAGCATCTCGTTATGCACCTGGTCTATGCTGCAGCCGCAGATCGAGTCGTGCGGGTGGTTCTGCATCAGGAGCTTCCAGGCGAACCGCAGGGCGTCCGCCGGATATTGCGCTCCATTCACGCGGGCATAGGCGCTGAGGGGTTCGGCGTAGCGCTCCAGACACGTCTGTGCGCGGTAGTTGGCCTGCTTGAGATACATCCGCGTGGAGAGCGTGCCGGCGAGAACGGCCCCGCCGCGGTCCTCGCGAAGCTCGCCCTGCTTCACCTCGTACACGGGTGAAGCCTGCTGGAGCTCGTCCTTCAGGGCGTGGAGATACGCATGCAGGCTGCTGTGCACGAGCCTGTCCGGAATCCCGCGCTCTTCCAGCCGCGCGTTCACCTGCTGAATAAGCTGCCCAATGTGCGCCTGCGGCTCTAGATGGTCCACCCCGTTCATCAGCAGGAGGTGACTCGCGTGAGAGTGGGCGCGCATGCGGTCGCGAAGGTCCAGCACAAAGCGCACCGCCTCGTCGGGATCCTTCGGAATGTACTGCGCGTTGTTGTACCACCAGGCCATCAGACTGGTGAGAGCCTGCGTGCCATCGGGCGACTCCCACTTGAACTCGATGTGCCGCCCATCGCGAAGCTGATATCCGCGCCCGATGACTGCGTTGTCTATGCCGAAACCCGCAAGTATCTGGGGCATCTGCGAAATATGGCCGAACTGGTCCGGCAGGTAGCCCACGTCCATCAGCGCCTCGCCGCCGAACTCCCGCGCTATTCGCGACCCCACGAGAAGGCTCCGCACCGTGGCTTCGCCGCTGGTGAGAAACTCATCATTCAGTTGGTACCAGGGTCCCACGGCGATGCGGCCGGCCCGGATGTGCCCCTCCAGCCGGGCGCGTGCTTCAGGCCGAATCTGAAGGTAGTCCTCCAGCACGATGGTCTGCGAATCGAGATGGAAGTGCTTGAACGCAGGGTCTGCCTCGAGGATCTCCAGCAGGTGGTCTATCAGGTCAACGAGGCGAAGGCGAAACACCTGAAAGGGTTGGTACCACTCGCGATCCCAGTGTGTGTGGGAGACGACGTGAAGTGTCAGAGGCATTGCGGATAGTGCTCCGAAGGGATTTGGCCCAGTATACTGCCCGCCCAGCCAGGGGTCAACGCGGCCGCTTCACGGCATGCGAGGTTGGGCTTGCCGTCACCAGGCCACGGCACGGCGGCGCCGCAGAAGGAGGCAGAAGACCGGAGCCCCGATGATGGCCGTGATGACCCCGACGGGAAGATCATTCAGCCACACACGCGTCAGGGAATCCGCCAGAACCAGCAGCGTTGCGCCCAGAAGCACACAGAGCGGCAGGAGCGACTGATGGTCCGGGCCCACCAGACGGCGCGCAGCGTGCGGCACCACCAGGCCTACAAAACCGATAATGCCGCCCACGCTCACCGCCGCGGCCGTCGCCAGGGAGCCTACCAAGAGCACGCGGCGCTTGAACCGCTCCACGTCCACGCCGAGATGTCCGGCCGTCTCCTCGCCAAGTGACATCAAGTTAAGATCACGGGACCAGAGGCGGAGGCACACCCAGCTAAGCAGCAAGAAGGGAGCGAGAAGCTGCACACGATCCCAGGTTACGCCCTGCAGATTGCCGATGAGGAAGAACATCACCCGCTGCATATCCTCGGCGCGGCCGGTTACGGTCATGAGCAGCGGAATGAGCGACCAGAGGAGCGTGCCGACCACCACACCTGCCAGCAGGAAGGTCTGCACCGTCACGCGCCCTCCCACCCTGGCCACGGCATACACCAGCGAAACGGCGCCAAGCCCTCCCGCGAACGCGAGGGCGGGCACGCCCAGACCATGCAGCAGCAGCGAGAGGCCCAGAATTTCCGCGAGGGCGGCGCCGACCGCGGAACCCGCCGAAACGCCAACGGTATACGGGTCGGCCAGGGGATTCATCAGGAGTCCCTGCAGGGCAAGCCCGGCCATGGCCAACAAGGCTCCGATGAGGGCAGCCCCCGCGAGTCGCGGCAGCCGCAGATCCCAAACAATCGCCTCGGATTCAGGCGCCTCCAGTGCGGCAACCCGCCCTGCCAGAAGAGGCGTGTTCCGGAGGATGACCTTTGCCACGTCACCAAGCGGCACGTCCACCCCTGAAGGCGAGGCGCACAGGCCCACGAGCAGCGCCAGAAGGAGAGCGGCAGTTGCAGCAAGGACGGGCTTAGTCAGGGACTTGCGTCGCGCAACGAACGGATTGGGGAATGCTGCCGAGGATGGCTGGCTCATCGCTTCGAGGCGGGATGAAGCAGGCTCGCCAACTGTTCCAGGGCTTCAACCAGACGCGGACCAGGCCTCGCAAGGATATCAGGGTCCAGAGCGTACAGCCGGTTGTCTCGGACCGCGGGCACTGCACGCCAAGCAGGGTGCGCCCTCAAACGCGCTGCGCCTTCCTTGCCGATTAGCACGGCGTCCGGCTTGCGCAGGAGCGCTTCCTCAACCGAGAAAACATGGTATCCCTTCTGCGTATCGCCCACTACATTCACGCCGCCCGCCCGCTCGATGACATCGTGCACGAAGGTTCCCGGCCCAATGACCCACAGCGGCTCAACCTGTGCGATGGCAAGAACCCGAACTCTGGGAAGCCGGGCCACTCTCGCGCGCACTGCAGATTCACGCTTGCGCATGCTGGCGATCAGTTCCTGTGCTTCGCGTGCGGCACCCGTGATGCGGCCAAGACGCTCCAGATCACGGTAGAGCTCCTCAAACGTGTTGGGATCAACGGCAAAGGTAGTGATCTTCCGAGACTTGATGGCGTCCAGTCGCTCAAGAGCCTTTCTGTTTCCTGATGCGCTGGCAACGACGAGGTCCGGTCTCCGTGCCACCACCTTCTCAATAGACGTGTTTACATCCCCGATCTTCGGCAGACGGGTGGCTGCTGAGGGAAAGTTGCAGTAGCTGGTAACTCCTACAATGCGATTGCCCAGGCCGAGGGCGAACAACATCTCTGTTG
>CAZGLN010000020.1:7510-23150 GCA_964526545.1 uncultured Chthonomonadales bacterium | reverse complement strand
CGGCAAGGCGAGCACACGCTCACTTCCGTGTTGGAGCGGCGAAGGCATCGAGGCATCGGCGCGGGCATGGCCGTCCGCAGGAGCCATGTTACGGCACTGGGCGGTTTCGACGAGCGATTAGGTCCCGGCGCCAAGTTCAGCGACTACGAGGACGTAGACATCGCCGTGCGCGCGCTTCTCCGCGGCTACCTCGTGCGCGAGACGGACCAGGCCGCGGTGGTTCATCATGGCTTCCGCACATGGGAGCAGGGCCGCGAAATGGCCCGGCGCAACTACTACGGCATCGGCGCCGGTCACGCCAAGTACCTTAAGTGCGGCCGCCTCTCGCCGATGGCGCTGGCTCTCCACGAGACCCTCCTCTTCATCCTGCTGCCTGCCGTACTGGACGCGGCGCGGCTAAGACGGCCGCGCGTGCTAAGCCGGGCGCGCGGATATCTGGCGGGATTCCTGGCGGGGTTGCGGCATCCGGTGGATAGGCGCGCCATTCGCTATCGCTAGGCGCTGGTAAAGGCAGGCGCGGTGCATCGCCATCTCCGGGAGCCCTACAGCCTCCCCCTGAGCAGCAGTCTGGCCAGCACAATGCCGATGTAGGCCGCCGTGAGACCTACCAACACGCTGGATGCTATGTTCAGCAGAGCGCCTCGATACAACCGGCCCGAAGCGATGAGGTTCAGCGTCTCGAACGAGAACGTGGAGAACGTGGTGTAGGCACCCAGGAAGCCGATACCGATCAGGAGGCGCCACTCATCGCGCAGTGTCATGCTTGCGATGACCGTGCCGAAGAAGCCCATCGCCAGGCATCCCGTCATATTCACCACGAAGGTGCCGAGCGGGTAGCCCGGACCGTAGCGATCCTGGACCCACCCGCTCAGCAGATAGCGGCACACCGCGCCTGCCGCGCCACCGGTTGCCACGACGAGACAGCGAATCAGCACAAGTTAGTCGTCCCTGTCATGCCGCACCACCAATGGGCCCGCCCGCTTGATCGGGGGGGCCGGCACGTCGGCTCCCTTGACGGCATGCCAGATTATTCTGGTCAACACGTCATCCGGCACGGCGTCGGCTTCTTTCCAGTTCAGCCTCTCACTCAGCTTGGACGCGTAAGCGTTGCTCCGATTACGCTCGGCCAGTATCTCTCGGGCCGGCAGAATGGCTTCGTAGGGCTCGCTGTTCACCGGCTCGCGCGAGAAGAACGCGTAGGGAGGCGCCACGGCATCATATTGGCACATGGGCGGCATCCCGAGTATCAGCTCCATAGTGCGGAGCGCGCTATCCGTGTTGTAGAAGCGGCTATCCACCGTGCCCTTCCGTATGTAGGGCGAGATGACGAACGCGATGGAACGGTGAGCGTCCACGTGGTCATGGCCGTTCTGGGCGTCATCCTCCACGATGAAGATGGCGGTCTTCTTCCAGTAGGGGCTCTTGCTCACCGCTTCCACAAGCTGACCTACGGCGTAGTCGTTATCGGCCACCATGGCGCGCGGCGTAGGCCAATCCACGCGTGTGCCAACCGTGTGGTTGTTGCCAAAGCGTACCATGAGGAACTTCGGCAGGTTGCGGTTGCGCACGTACGCATCGAACTCTCGTTTCCAGGCGCTGAAACGGCTCGGAGCATCGAACTTACCGTACTTCAGCAGCTGATTCTTGTGCGGGAGGTTGTAGATGACCCACGCGTCGCTGTCCGCGTAGCCGTTATCGTACATGCGGAAGTTTGTATCGGTTCTGCCAACCAGTGCCCGCTTGGTGGGCAGGTTGCCCGCCTCGCCTGTCTTGGGATCGGGCTTCTGACGCACCTCCGGATCGTCAAACCGCGCGAAGAAACCGTAGTTTCTAAACGAGACGCCGCTGCGCAGGCAATTCTCCCAGATATAGCCGCCGGGAGCGCGCGCAACATCCGTCAGGCCGCGAAGGTCCACCGAGACACCGTTATTCTGGCCCTCGAAGTCATACACCCGGCCGCGGCCGCTGTAGTTGTACGGAGCGTTTCGCGCCACGTATTCGTTCGCCATGCCCGAGGTGGACCAGTTCCAGCCGTCCGCCGAGACCTCCGCGCAGCAGTAGAAATTGTCAAGCAGAACGAAGCGCTCGGCAAGAGCATGCTGGTTCGGCGTCACAGCCCTTGGGAAGAGGCAGAGCGAGGGATCGCCATTGCCCTGAGGCAGATCGCCAAGCACCTGGTCGTAAGTCCGATTCTCCTTGATGATGTAGATGACGTGCTCAACGGGAGGTCGGACGAACTCGGCGGTGGAGGCAGCCAGGTTGCGCAGGCGGTTATTCGTGAGCACGGCGGTGGTGTGAGCGGCCAGTTCGTTATCGGAGGGAACAGGAATGCGTGTGAGAGAGCCCTCGATAATGTTCTGGATGTACTGTCCACGGTCCGCCACGGGCCTGGCGTTCGGGTTGCGGGCCTGCACTCCCTTTGCGCTGGAGACGTAGAGCGTCTTTCCGTCCCGGGTGATGGCAGTTGCGGTTGGATACCAGCCCGTGGGAAGGTAGCCGAGCAAGCGGCCAGCGCGCGCATCCGCCACGGCGATTGCATTCATATCCGCAAGCGCTACATAGAGCCGGCGCTCGTCGGGACTTAGCGCCATGCCGAGGGGCGTGGCGCCCGGGATGCCGCGCGCTTCGGCGGGCCGAAGCATGATTGTCTGCACCACACGGTCTGTCTCGGTGTCAATCACGCTGACGGTATCGCTGCTGGAGTTGGAGACGTAGAGGCGCCTCTGGTCGGCGCTAAGCAGCAGGGAGGTCGGCGCGGCTCCCGTACGGATGCGGGCAATTTCGCTGCCTGCGATGACATCCACCACCGAAACAACGCCGTCTCGCTCCGAGGAGACATACGCCTTTCGGTTAGCCGAGGGGCCTGCGGTGAGCGCGGCGACATCATAGGGGAAGCCGCCGACCTTGATCTTGCGCTCCACCTTGCCGGTGGCCACATCAATGACCGAGAGCCAGCCGGCCATCTCCGTATGGGGTCCCGTGTTGTTGTTGGTCGCGAGAAGTTTGCCCCCATACTCCGTGAGAGCGATGCCGGCGATGAGATTGGTAAGGCGCGGATCGGATGCCTTGCTGGGATCGGAGAGGAACTGGCCCGTGGGGGCAATGCGGCCGGAGCGATCAATTGCGTAGACGGCAACGCGGTCTTCCGCGCCGCGCGAAGCGTACAGAAGATAGCCATTCGCGGCGGGACCGAAGGCGAGTCCGTAGTAGAGCCCTTGCCTCTTACCGCTCTGGACAGAGTCCAGGGCAATCTCGGACGCCTTCTCGCCGCTCGCTGCGTCTATCACGGTAAGGCGCTGACGATAGCCGGAGTTGGTTACGACGATGAACCGACCGTCGGGCGTGGCTCGCAGGTTCACAGGGAAGCTGCCCACGGGCAGGTGTTGACCGACCGGCGAGATGAACTTACCGGTTACCAGCGGCACCTGCGGCTGGGCCGCATCGGCGCGCCGGGGTTGCCTCGGCGACGATTTGAGCATCATAAAACCGGACGCAGCCAGAACGAGAAGTGCCAGGGCTGCCGGCAGTCTGCGTGTCATAGTGTCCTCCAACGGGTCTGCAGTAATCAGCGGGTTTGGGACGCGCGATTGCACGCAAAGGCTGTTTCGTTGCGGCGAAAGATGAAACCTTCCGATGCGGCGTTCGGGCAGGATGTGATCGCACAGTTGCACGAAGAGAAGACGCGGTCGTAAGAGGAGGCGGTCATGAAAGAGGAGTGCATTTTCTGCAAGATAGTGGGGGGTGAGATCCCCGCGGAAGTGGTGTATCAGGATAGCCAGTTCCTGGCCATTCGAGACATCCACCCCGCAGCGCCGGAGCACCTGCTGGTGCTGCCCAAGCAGCACTTCGCCACCATCGCGCAGTGTCCGGAGGACCCGCTGCTAGCCGCCCTGCTGCGCGCTGTTCACCATACGGCGAAGGCTGCGGGAATCGCGGAGAGCGGCTATCGGCTGGTTCTGAACCAGGGACCCGATGCCGGACAGGAGGTCCCCCACCTGCACTTCCACGTGCTAGGCGGCAAGAGGCTGGGTTGGTCCCCAGCGTAGCTGGATGCGCGATCCAGCCCGGGCTGGTGAAACGGATGGGCGCTCCGCCGGGTAGTTACGACAACAGGAGGATGCCATGAAGAGTCTCTTGATCGTGACGCTCACCGCGTTGGCCGTGGTTTCGGCCTCCGCTTCTCCGCAGGGAGTTCTGCGAAAGTTTACTTTCGATTCCAGCGCCGAGGGATGGACTGCCATCGGCTCGGCCACCGCCTCGGTCGTTACCACTCCTGGCGCCGCCAAGGAGGGCAGCGGGGCGCTTAAGCTGGAATACAACATCGCCAAGGGCGACGTTGGAGCGCTTGTCTTCGCGGTGGCGGGAGCGGACCTCACACCGCTGAAGTCACTGCGGTTCTGGGTGAAGGCCGACTACTCCACTACGTTTGTGCTTGCGCTCGAGGAGACCGGCGGCGGGCGCTGGATAGCGCCATTCGCGGTGAACAAGTCCGATTGGGTGCGTGTTGAGCTCGCTGTAAGTGATTTCACACTGATGCACGGCGCGGACGACCCGAAGGATGCCAACGGGAAGCTGGACCTGGATCGTATCGGCTCGGCGGCCATCGGTGACTTCAGCCAGTATGTGATCCAGATGGGAGATGAAGGTCTCGCCACCATGCTCGGCGTAAAGAGCGGCAAGCACGTGCTCTGGATAGACGAGTTGGAGGTGAGCGGCGAGACCCTGCCGCCTGCCGTCGCGATTGCCCCGGAGGAGACCCGCCTCGACAGCTTCGCGCGTCCCCTTCCGTTATGGGTGGGGCTGGGGCGCACTCAGCTTGCCGTCACCGCGGCGGGACCTCTGGCCGGCCGCGCCCTCGAGGCCGCCTACGAGATGCCGCAGGGCGCGATTGCGGCACTCGTCAAGCCCATACCACGCGGCGCGCTTGGCAGCAAAGCGTCCTTAAGCCTAAGCATTGCTTCCAAGCTGCCGGTAACGCTCCTGGTGCAAGTAGAGGAGGCCGGCGGCGGCAAGTACAACACCATGATCAACCTGAAGGGGAACCGAGCAGTCGAGACGCAGGTGCTTCAGTTCTCCGAGTTTCAGCCGTCCGAGGACTCAAAGGACACCAACGGCAAGCTGGATGTGAGCGAGGTGGTGCAGATCCTGATTGCGGACCTTGGCGCACTGATCGGCAATCCAGCGGCTGATAACACTGTCTGGCTCAACAATCTCAAGGCGGTGGCGGCTAAGTAGCCCGTTGCGAGAGACCAGACACTCGGAGAGAATAGCGAGGGGACGCTCCAGGCGTCCCCTCGCGATTGTTTAGTGATGCAGATTGCTGCTCAGCCGCGCAGCGAACGGGCCATCCTGCGGGCGACTTCCGGCCGGGAGGCTCCCACAAGCGTATAGAGGATGCCATCCGCGATCCACTGAGCGGAGCCGTTGCGAAAACGGAACCAACCCTCCTGCTGTGCTCGTCGCGCAAGCATTCCCGCAGGCGCCGGCTGAAGGATGAGGGCCATCGCGTTGACCGAGTCGGTGTAGCGCAGCAGTGTGGCCTTGGTGCCGCCAGGAGCATCAATAACCCAGACGCCATCCAGCGAGAAGCCCGCCGGCACGGCAGGTTCCCTAATGGTATAGCCCACCTGGGCTTGCGCGGCCTGAACTCCGGGTAGCGGCGGAGTGCGCGGGAAGACCGGTGCATGCGGTACATCGGGCAGCGAATCCGGCCGGAAGGCCGCATCGTCCACGGGCGCGCTGTAGTCAATGCGCGTGTAGAATGTCTCGCGCACGGCCGCTCCGTTGGCGTCGAGATCCTCCATGCGGAGGCGCACACCGGTCTTTGTGTCTATGTAGAGACGCTTGACCGTGCCGCCCGGGCGCAGAGGCCGGACTTCCACGATGGCCGCATCTTGACCCGCGACCTGCTGCTCGCCAACGGCACGCACGGAGAGCTTTCGGGTGCGCAAACCCTCCAGCAGGTCTCGCGCGCGGTTCTGGAGCTCGTCAACAGGGATGATTCCCTCGAAGATGCGGTTGGCGGCGGGCCTGTAGTGCAGGAGACGGCTGCCAATGAGCAGAAGCACCTCGCCCTTCAGCGTGGGCGGACTGGAGTATTCGATGCGCTGACGCGCCAGGCCGGCCGAGCGGATCACCTGCCGTGATTCCGTAACTTCCCCCTCGAGCAGCCGCACGGTCTGCTCCGCCACATAGCGTTGACGCAGGCCCTGGCGCAAGTAGAGCTCCAGAAGCTCTCTGCCTCGCTGGATTCTTGCGCGCTCAGGTAGCGCCCCCGCCCTGAGAGAGCCGGAACCGGGGACCGGCGGCGCCTTCGGCCGCTGCGCATGGCATGCACAAGCGAGGACCAGGAGAGAACCTGCAAGTGCCAGCCGATAGAGGCCCAGCCTCTGCGTTCTATTCGAGAGGTGCATGATATGGGTCCGGATAATCACTCCGCCTGCGGCTCGAGCGTGGCCTGCAATGTCAGGTTGGTCGTTGCCAGGTCCTGAAACGGATCCGTGGCGGATACCGCGATGCTCTGGGTACGTACGTGGTCCGTCATTCTCAGAGCAACCGAGTTACGAACGAGCGGCGCGGACTCATACGATTGATCAGGGCCCGCGAGAAAGCTTGTCCACAAGAGAGCGGTAAGGACCGCGGCACCGACTGCGCCTCCCCAAACCGGCAAGAGCCTGGGCCGCATGAGAAGGGATATGTTGGCGACCCATGCGCGCGTGGGCGGCCGCGGCGCCACGCGAGCAAGCCGCGCCTCCAGTTTGGACATGAACTCGTCCGGAGCGGGCTCCCGAGGCGCCAAGACCAGCAGTCCAGCCGTACGCCGTATCTCGTGCAGCAGTCGGGCACACTCAGCGCAATTCGCGATGTGGGCCTCTACGGCAACAACATCGCGAGCCGAGATCTCAGCGCTCACGTAGTCGGAGAGCAGCCGCGCCGCCCTGTTGCAGTTCATCCGATTCGCTCCCGAATTCTCTGTTCAGATTCGACTGCTTCCGCACCATCAAGGTAGGGCAGAAGTTTCGCCCGCAGCGCCATCCGCGCTGTGAAGAGCCGCGACTTGACGGTGCCCAGCGGGCAATCCACAACCCTCGCAATCTCGTCGTACGAGAGGCCTTCTACATCGAAGAGGTGCACGACCGCTCGAAGCCTGGGCGGAAGATCCTGGAGCGCCTCCTGGATGCGGCGACCCAGCTCGCGGTTGAGTGCGGCCTGTTCCGGGTTGTGGCTGTTGTCCGGCAGCTCCCGCTCCACACCCTGGCGTGTCTCCGGATCCTCCATAGAGAGGCTGGCATCTCTGCCGCGGCCTGCCTGCCCGCGCCGTATGTGGTCAATGCAGAGGTTAGTGGCTATTCGGAAGAGCCATGTGTTCAGCGTTGCGCGACTCTGGAAGGAGTGGATGTTGGTGTAGGCACGTACGAAGGTCTCTTGGGCAAGGTCCTCGGCATCGGCTCCGGGCCCAATCATGCGGCACACGTAGCCATACACGCGGTCCTTATAGCGCGCCACTACTTCGTTGAAGGCTGCCGCGTCGTTCGCCTTGCAACGTTGGACTAGCCTGGCATCGGCCTCTGCCACAGCGTTCACCTGCTATCTCCGCCACACGAGGAACACTTCAACTCCCTGGCATTTGACGCACAGTGACCGTCATTGTTCACACGCAGTACAGCACACCTGATACGTTGTTTCGCGCGCCAGGCCCTAGGCGAGTATAGGCCGGATCACCTCGCCATGCACATCGGTCAATCTGCGCTGCGTGCCGTTATGATAGTAGGTCAGGCGCTTGTGGTCCAGCCCCAGCAGGTGCAGCACGGTGGCGTGGAAGTCATAGATTGTGGCGATATCCACGGCGGCACGGTAGCCGAACTCGTCCGTGGCTCCGTGGCTGGTTCCACCCCGCACACCGGCACCGGCCATCCAGCACGTGAAGCCAAAGGGATTGTGGTCGCGTCCTTCCGCGCCTACCTGGTGCGTGGGCATGCGTCCGAACTCCGTGGTCCACAGCACCAGAGTGTCCGCAAGCAGTCCGCGCTGCTTCAGGTCGCGTATGAGCCCAGCGGTGGGCTGGTCGAGGATGGGCGCATGGCGCTCGTAATCGTCCTTGAGCGTCTTGTGAGCGTCCCAGTTCAGAAGGCCATCCACGGCGGAGGCGGATGCGCCGCAGTAGAGCTGGACGAAACGCACGCCGCGCTCGATGAGCCGTCTGGCCAGAATGGCGTTGCGCGCATAGGCTGCCTTGAGCGGGTTCTGGCTGTCCGCGCCGTACAGGCGGAGTGTTGCCGGTGTTTCGCCGGAGATATCCGTCGCTTCCGGAGCGCTCATCTGCATTCTGGCTGCCAGCTCATAGGCAGCCACGCGCGCGGCAAGCTCGCTGTGGCCCGGGTGGCGCGCCGAATGCTCCTGGTTGCGACGGCGGAGGAACGCGCGGATGGCCGACTCGGCCTGCTCGCTGGATGCAGCCGGTCTTGCCAGGTTGGCGATGGCACGATCCGTGTTGAAGGCAGTGCCTTGCACCGCCGCGGGCAAGAAACCGGCGCCCCAGTTCGCCGGACCATTCGGAGGTAGTCCTCGCGTGTCCGGGATGGCCACGAATGCCGGCAGGTCCTTGTTGGCAGAGCCGAGCGCGTAGGTAACCCACGCGCCCATGCTCGGGAAGCCATCTACCACGAAACCGGTGTTCATCTGCAGCATGGCCGGCCCGTGGGTGTTGCTCTTCGCGGTAAGCGAATGGACGAAGGCAATCTCATCCACGAGACTGCCCAGCTCAGGTACCAGACTGCTGACCCACTTGCCGCACTCTCCGCGTCGCTCCCACTCCCAGGGCGACCGGAAGAGGTTGCCGTTGCCGCCCTGAAAGCTGGCCACGCCGCTCAACCCGGGCAGCGGCTCGCCGTGGCGTTTCTGCAGTTCCGGCTTGTACTCCCATAGATCAATGTGGCTTGCCGCGCCCGGGCAGAATATCTGGATTACGCGTTTCGCACGGGCGGGATGGTGGGTCGTCGGACGGCCCTGGCTCTGGCCTTCTTCCGCCAGCAGGCAGGCGAGCGCTATGCTTCCAAGACCCGTGCCAAGGCTGCCCAGAAACGTCCTGCGGTCCAGCAGGCGGGCCGCATCGAGCGGGGACGGATCGTAATGCTGTCTCATGTTCGCCTCACGCCTGGTTCGGCCGTTGTGTGATGATCTCGTTCGGAGTTCCACTCGGCCCGGCCTGGTGGCTAGTAGTAGAGAAACTCATTCGTGTTCATCAAGGCCCTGCAGAGGGCAGGCAGCCCATGCTGTTGGACAAGGAGCGCGGCTTCGGCCACCTCGCTCGGCTCCGGCGAACGGCAGAGTGCCAGCCGAAACGCCGCGCGCGCCTGGTCGGCTGCGGATGCCGCTCCTGCCGTTCGGATGCGATCCGCCATGCGTTCCGCCTGCCGCTGCATAAAGGGTCCGTTCAGCAGGCTTAGCGCCTGAAGCGCGGTGGTCGTGCTGTCGCGGCGCGGTGTTCGCACGGATGACTCCGGGCAGTCAAATACGCCGAGCAGATCATCTCGTATTCCCCGGGCCTGGATGGCGTAGATGCCGCGCCGCCATGTCTCGGGGCCGTGATCATGCTCGGGCTCGTAGATGGCAACATTGACCACGTTGTACTTGAAGAGCCTGTAGCCCGGGCCTCCCATGGCGCGGTTCAGTGAGCCAGTGGTCTGCAGAATCGCATCGCGAATGGCTTCCGCCTCCAGCCGCCGCAGAGGCATGCGCCACAAAAGTTCGTTTGAAGCGTCCACGCGTGCCGCCTCGGGCCGGGAGGCAGTCTGCTGCCGGTAGACATGGGAGGTTACCAGGAGCCGGTGCAGTGGTTTCAGACGCCAGGCCAGGCGGCTATCGGGCTTGCCGGACTGAAGCGATCCCTCCACAAGGCCCGCGGCAAGCCAATCGAGAAGCTCCGGATGAGAGGGCGGAAGGCCCGCGAACCCAAAATCGCTGGCTGTCGGCACAATGCCGCGTCCGAAGTGTCCCTGCCATATCCGATTGACGATGACCCTTGCGGTGAGCGGGTTCGATGGGTGCGTGATCCATCTCGCCAACCACAGCCGGCGCTCGGCGTCGGAGGCTTCTGCCGGCAGCGGCGGCAGGGCCGGACGAACGGTCACGGACTGGATGGTGCCGGGCGCAACCTCTTCTTGAGGCTGCATGACGTCACCTCGAAGCAGAACGTGCACGGGCTCCGGCTTCGTGAAGACTCCCGCATAGGCCTTCTGTCGGCCCTCGAGCGCCGTGGCCCGCTCCAGCGCGAGACGTCGGGAGCGGTCCGCCTCGGCCCTCTCCTTGCGTTGCTCTGGCGTCATCGCCTCGCGGAGCGCATCGGGATGCACATAGTCGCTTGTGCCTGCTCTGCCCGCATCCGTGCTGACGGTTGTCCAGCGCTTACCATCCAGCGAGACCTGTATGCGATAGACGTTCGGCAGCCTATCGTCAAAGCGTGGAATCTCTCCGCCGTCGCGACCCCACACCACGCGTGCGACAGTAGTTGCCTCGGGCAGTTCAATCTGTGCCCAGCCGGCGCCGCGCTCGTTGCTGATCCAGCTCCACTCGTTACCAAAGCGCCCATCGTTCAGGTGGGCGACCTTGTGGATGGCGAAGCCCTCCAGCACGCCGGAAGCCGCCGCCCGGGCTCCCCGCGATGCCAGGGCGAGGTTAACATCGCTATCGGGAGCGTAGACCTGCAGTTCATCCAGGCAGGGCTCCGCGCCGTCCACGGTAGCATGGATGGTAAAGCGCACAAAGCGCGCTCGGACAGGTGCGAAGGTGTCCTCGTTCCGCCGTGCCGAGACAGCGGGCCGTGTCGCGGGCGCTTCGCCTCGTCGGGCGAGCACCGTCTGGCGCGCTTCTGAATCTATCTTGTTGATGCGGTCCGTGAGCTCGGAGATTCGCTCCTGAAGTGAGCGGAGCTCCTCGGACTCCTTGACCGTAAGCCGCTTGCGCGGAACTTCTCGTTCACCGTGGCGTACTCCCGCGAAGACAGCCGCCATGCGGTAGTAGTCACGTTGACTGATGGGGTCGAACTTGTGGTCGTGACACTTGGCGCAGCCGATGGTGAGACCCAGAAAGGCTGCCCCCGTGGTGGAGACGATATCCTCCAGATCGTTGGCCCGCTGTTGACGCGTACCCTGCTCCTCCTGGATGGTAACCGTGTCGTGGATGCCCGCGACGAGGAAGCCAGTTGCCACCGAGCCGATCGGATCTCCCGAGGCCACTACGTCGCCCGCGAGCTGCTCCAGGACGAACCGGTTGTAGGGCTTGTCCGTGTTGAACGCATGAATCACGTAGTCGCGATACGGCCAGGCGTTGGCCCGCAGGTGGTTCTGTTCGTAGCCGTGACTCTCGCCGAACCGAACCACATCCAGCCAGTGCCGCGCCCAGCGCTCGCCATACGCCGGAGAGGCGAGGAGTCGGTCCACGACCTTTTCGTAGGCGTCGGGCGAGCGATCCGCGAGGAACGCGGCCATCTCGTCCGGAGTGGGCGGCAGGCCGGTAAGGTCCAGGGTAACGCGTCGCAGCAGGGTGCGCCGATCGGCCTCGGCCGAGGGACGCAGACCTCTGGCGGCCAGTTGGGCAAAAACGAATCTGTCAACGGCATTTCTGGCGAGTGAGTCGTGGGGAGTCCGCGGTACTGCTGGTCTTGAAATGGGCCTGAGGGACCAGAGCGACCGCCTGGCCTTTGCTGCCGGCTCCTCGCTGGACGCAGCAGGGTAGGGCGCCCCGGCAGATATCCAGCGCTGCAGCACTTCCAGTTCGCGCGCGGGCAAGTTGCCGGTCGGCGGCATCCTGCCGGAGGAGACGGCGCGCCAGAGCCGGGTTTCGCCGGCTTGCATCCTCAGCGCACCGGAGGCGATGGTCGAAGCCCGCGTCCGCAAGTCAATGCCACCCGATTTCGGGGCGCCGTGGCACGAGAGGCAACGCGCGCCAACTATCTGCAGCGCGGCCTCCGCCAATGGACCGGCCTGGTCCCTGGAAGGATGGGCGCCAAGCGCTTGCAGCGCGATCAGAAGGGTCAGGCTTGCGGGAATCATGTCGCCTCGCTAAACGATTATCGCCATTCTACCATGCGGCTGGAGGTCTCGCCGCCGACGGCATCCGGCCAGTACGCGTAGGTATTGGTCTACTGGGCTTTTTATATTCGCCAAGCGATAAGCCTGCATTGTCCCGCAGTGAGGGCCATAATGGAGGCTTGTGGGCGGACGGCACGGAGACGCATGCGCTCTCCTGCAAACCTCGATCCGCCAGGAAGGAATGCAAATGCAAGGTCGTGTGGTGCTGCTCGCGGTGGTATCCGCCATCTTGATGGGGATCCCGCTGCTTGGACTGAGCGAAGGTCAGGACCAGGCTGCGGCGACGTGGGACTTCGCGCGCCTGAACAGGGCGATGGAGGAGCTTGGATACGAAACGACCGTGACGAAGACGCCGGCCGGCAGGGATACCGGCGAGATCACAATCGAACGCGCCAACCTCCGGATTCCCATCAGTTTCAGCCTGAGCGGTAGCGGCAACTACATCTGGCTCACCGTCAAACTCAAGACGGCAATCGCGGAACCCAACACGAAGGCTGAGCAGCTTCTGGCCCTGCTCAAATCCAACTTCAGCGTGCAGCCGTGCCAGTTCTACATCCCTGATAACGGCGCACTCATGTTCGGGCTTGCCATGGAGAACCGGTCGCTTACCAACGCGGCGCTCCGGCGCGCCGTTGAGAAGGTTGTTGCTGACATTGTGGGTCAGAAGGCGGCCTGGCAGAGTCTCTAGTCGGCCCACTGCTCCCTGCTGGAGAATACAGGAATACCTGCCGCGGAGCGGAAACAGAATCACAAAGTAACCGTTCTACCCGGGCAGGGAGGCACCAGGATGGCAGGCAATGGGGCGGAACCGGTCCTTACGCGTCGAGAGGTCGTCGCGGCGTCCACCGCGCTGGGCGCAGCCGTCAGCACCGCCAAGTCTCAGGAGAGGCGAGTGGCCCTGGGCGTCATCGGCTGCGGCGGCAGGGGCAGTTGGATCGCTCGGCTCTTCGCGCGGCATGGGGGCTACTCCATCCACGCGATTGCGGACTACTTTCCCGAGGTCGCGCAGGCGGTAGGCGAATCGCTCGGCGTGCCCGCGGCAAGAAGGTTCAGCGGTCTCTCAGGGTACAAGAGGCTGCTGGACACCGGCGTGGAGGCCGTGGCGCTGGAAGCACCGCCATGCTTCTATCCGGCGCATGCCAGGGCCGCGGTGGAGGCCGGCAAGCATGTCTACGTCGCCAAACCTGTGGCAGCCGATGTGCCCGGCGCGCTCGCCATGGAAGAGACCGCGAAGCGTGCCCAGACCAAGGGGCTGGTGTTTCTGGTGGACTACCAGATTCCCACGGACCCGGCCAACATCGCCGTGGTGCGGCAGATCCATGCGGGGGCAATTGGCAAGGTGGTGGCAATCAACAGCCAGTATCTTGCCGGAAGCTGGCAGGATCCGCCCTTTACAGCGAACCTGGAGAGCAGGCTGCGCAACCTCATCTGGGTTAACGATACGGCCATCGGCAGTGGATACCACGGCAATGCCTGCATTCATGCAATCCAGGCTGCCATGTGGGTGGCGAACGGCGTGCCCACGGCCGCCATGGGCATCTCGCGCATCGGGCGCCCTTCGCCGCACGGCGACAGTCATGATGTCTATGCCCTCTGCTTCGAGTTCCCGAATGGCGTGGTTCTGAATCACCGGGCGAAGCATCTTAACGATCGCCTATCGGGCTACGACTTCTGCGCGTGCCTGGTTCATGGGCAGAACGGGTCGGCCTACGTAACCTACACCGGCAATGCCTGGCTCATCGCCGAGAACGACGCCTTGCGCGAGGAAGTGCCGAATCTCTATGAGGCGGGCGCCGTGCGCAATATCGCGGAGTTCCATCGCTGCATCAACGAGCGCGACACGGCAAATCCGACCGTCCGCTACGCGGTCGATTCGTGTCTGGCGACCATCCTCGGCCGCGAGGCGGCCCGGCGCCGGACGCGCCTGACGATGCGGGACATCCTGCGCGAGAACCGATCGCTGCCTGTGAATCTGAAGGGCCTGAAGGACTGAAGACGCGCGGCGCCGGCTACAATCGCAGCGGATAGGTCCCGAAGGTCCGGCAGGCATTGTAGAAGGCCAGGATGTTCCGCACGGGCGTGGCCGGCACAATCTCACTGGATGAGCCGATAAACAGCCCGCCGCCGTGTCCGGCCTGGCAGAGACACTCCTTCGTCGCCTCGATGACCTCCGCCTCGGTGCCGAGCGGCAGCACCTGAGAGCAGTCCACGTTGCCCACCAGGACGAGATTGCGGCCGTAACGGCGCTTCAGCAGGCCGATATCCATGCCTGCCAGCGGCTCGATGGGGTTCAGGCCGTCTATGCCGGCATCGAGCAGGTCGTCCAGCACGTCCATCACGTAGCCATCCGAGTGAAAGATGACTCGGATTTCCGCCTCCTTCAGCGGCTCGATGCAGCGCTTGAGCGCGGGAATGAAGGTGCTGCGCAGAAAGCGTGGCGAGAAGAGCAACGCGCCCTTGTACGCGATGTCATCTCCGATGAAGTAGAGGGGGCCCAGCCGCGCCCTGGCGGCGGCCCGGCACAGCCGGTAGGCCGACTCGGCTTTTATCTCCAGGATGCGGTGAAGATCGCGCGGATTGTCGTAGATGGCGTAGGAGAAGAGCTGCTGACCCATGAGGCCGTATGTGTCGTGGAAGCCGCAGCCGCTGCCGGGCACATAGAGAGTAGATGGCTCGAACCTGGCAATCTCCCCGCGCAGCCACGGTATCCACTGATTCGCGATCCACTCCTCCGATGCGGGCTCTTCCTGGTAAGTGCGCAGGTCCTCCAGAGACTGGATGGGGTAGTGCGTTACCCAGCTCGATTGGCCCGTGATGCGCCGGCTGGCGTTCTGCGCCGCTTCTCGGGGCTGATTGTCCGATTCCGCGTACGAGGCGCCATAGCCCCTGCAGAGATCTATGCCGAGCCGATGGTACACCTGCACCATGGCGGAGTGGTAGTCCGTCCAGCCCGGGCAGAGATGGTCCACGATGGCCCGATTGTCCAGGTAGTCCCAGACGGGCACCCGGTCGCCCTCCTCGTGATGCAGGGCCGCCATTATCCGTGCTTCCACCGATGGATCCAGCATCCTCGTGCCTCGCGGATGTGCTTGGCCAGGTTTCGCTGCGCGGTTGCTGTCTCCTTCGCCGCGGAGAGCGGCTACCTGGCAAGAACACGCGTTCTGCCTAAAGAGCTTGCGCCTCTCTGCCGATAATCCGACCACGAGACGCTGCTGACGAGAACCTGAAGTGGATTGGCAGGTTCCGGGGCGGTCGTGACTCGGAATCTCCTCGCTTGGGAGCGCGCCATGTTGGAGCGCATTCTCCAGACGGGCACGTTTCTCACGGCGCAGGGCGCCCTGGATGGCTACGCCGCGCGCCATGCCGCCATCGCCGAGAACATCGCGAACGCAAACACCCCCGGCTACAAACGCAAGGTCGTTGCCTTCGAGCAGGCCCTGCAGGAAGCAGTGCAGCAGAGCATTTCGCCGTGCACCGGAGCGGCCGTCGGGCCGGTGGCGCCTTTTGTTCCACCTGTATCGCGCGATACCACCGCATCCGTGCTGCCAGAC
>CAZGLN010000020.1:7096-7494 GCA_964526545.1 uncultured Chthonomonadales bacterium | reverse complement strand
AGACGGCAACAACGTGGTGCTAGAGACCGAGATGTCGCAGCTAGCGGAGAACGCTCTTCGCTACGATACCATCGCGCTCTACGTGGGCCGCTTCTTCAGCGGTCTCAAGAGCGTCATCAACTCCAAGTAGCGCCGGCTTTTTGCCGGCGGAAGGCAGTGAAACATGTCTTTGGCGCGGTCATTCGAGGTAAGCGCTTCCGGACTTACGGCCGAGCGCACCCGCATGGACGTGATTAGCGAGAACCTCGCCAATGCCAACACCACGCGCGTGGCAGGCCAGCCGCGCACCCCGTACAGGCGGAAGCGCGCGGTGCTGGAGGCCGTGGAGCCCGCCAGCTTCTCCAGCGTGCTCGCGGCGATGCCGCGCGGCGCCAGCCCGGGCGGTGTGCGCGTGGCCG
>CAZGLN010000020.1:4054-7061 GCA_964526545.1 uncultured Chthonomonadales bacterium | reverse complement strand
GCGCGCCGCGTGCGCGATCCAGGGCATCCGGATGCGGATGCCGATGGCTGGGTGGAGATGCCAAACGTCGAGCCAGTGACCGAGATGGTGGAGCTCATCACCGCCTCGCGGGCCTTCGACGCCAACGTAACCGCCATGAATGCCGCCAAACAGATGCAGCAGCGCGCGCTGGAGATTGGAAAGGCGTAGGGCCATGCGAATAGATTCCTCGTTACCCGCCGGTCCGCCGCGGATAGAGCACGAAGAGGGCGTAGGGATCCCAGTGCCGGCCGGCCCGCCGAGCAGCGGCCCCGGATTCGGCGAGCTTCTTATGCGCGCCATCGGCGAAGTGAACGCTCTACAGGCAAACGCCGGCGAGATGGTGCAGCGCTTTGCGGCGGGTGACCGAATGGATGTGCACCAGGTGATGATTGCCCTGGAGCAGGCCAGTACGGCCATGCAGCTCACCCTCCAGGTGCGCAACAAACTGGTGGAGGCCTATCAGGAAGTTATCCGCATGCAGGTCTAGCCGTATGCCCGCCGCCTGCTCGATACCCCCGCGTTCTAGGTAAGCGCCATGCCCAGCAGCATCACCCGACTTCGCGACTTCTGGTTGTCCATGAGCCCGGTGAACCGCACGATCCTCGCGGTGTCGGTGGTAGGGGCCATCGCCGCCGGGATCCTGGTCTTCACCTGGGCTGCTTCACCACAATACACCGAGCTTATCACGGATGCCACGGCGGCGGATAAGCGCGGCATTCTCAATCACCTGCAGCAGGCGAAGATCCCCTACCGCGTAAGCGCGGACTCCCGCACGATTCTTGTGCCGGAGCACGAGGCCCCCATGCTGCGCATGAAACTCTCCAGCGAGGGTCTGCTCAACTCAGGCTCCATGGGGTTCGACCTGCTCAACAACATGAAGTTCGGTGTGTCGCAGGAGGTGGAGAAGGCCACGCTCATCCGCGCGCAGGAAGGGGCCATGGAGAACTCCATCCAGTCGCTCCAACCCGTGGCGCGCGCCGTGGTGAAGTTCGCCCCCGGCGATGACTCGCCGTACGCCACGCAGAGGCAGGAGCCTTCCGCGAGCGTAGTCGTGCACCTCAAGCCCGGCTACGAGATGTCGCGCGAAAACATCCGCGCGGTGGTGAATCTGGTGGCGCGTGCATTCACGGGCCTCAACTCCTCGCGCATCAGCCTGGTGGATGGAAGCGGCAGAGAGCTGTGGGACGGCACACGTGACGGTTCCGGCTTCTCGACCGCGGACGAGCGCCGTCAGAAGGAGCGCGAATACGAGGATTCGCTGCGGCGCGAGATAGAGCCGCTCGTCCGCGCGGCGGCGGGACCCAGCAAGTACTCCCTCGCCATCAGCGCGCACCTGAATCTGGACCAGGCGCGCGAGGAGAGCCGGCAGGTTGAGCCCGGCGCGCCGACCTCGAAGGAGATCAAGACCGAGACGTATCAGGGCGCTGCCGCCAGCCGTACACCGGCTCCCGCGCTGGAGACTATCGGCGCGGCGGACCCCCAGGCCAGCCGGGGCGGCCTGATGAAATCCGAGACGCAATCCATTCGCACGGACAATAGCTACACCCTGACGACGCGCGTGAAGGCGCCCGGTGAACCGGAGCGCGTTTCGGTTTCGCTGCTGCTGGACAACGCCATACCAGCGGACAAGGCCACGGCGCTTGAAGACAGCATCCGGACGGCCATCGGCGCGGACAATCCAGAGCAGCAGTCCAGCCGACAGGTCACCGTGCGTCGCGTGGCCTTCGATACCACGGCGGACAAGGCATCACGCGCCGCGGCGGAGCAGGCGGCGGCCAGGGAGCAGATGAACCGCTGGCTCACTTACGGCGTACCGATCGGTTTGATGCTTCTGATGCTCTTCCTGCTTGCGCGCAGCCTCAGGAGGCCCGCACGCATTGAGCTCGCGCTCTCTGGCGCGGGACCGGGGCTGCTGGCAGCCGTGGGAGAGGCCGGCGGCGTGCAGCGCCTGGATGTGGAGGTGGGAGATCAGGCGGTGGTGGCCGTGCAGGGCGCGGAAGAGGATTCGGACGATCCCATAGGAATCGCGCCGAGCGGCCGTTCGCCCCATACCTACGAACGCATCGAGCAGGCGTTCGATGCCAATCTCGCCAGCATTCGAGACTTCGCCAGCAACAAGCCCGAGATTGTGGCCACCCTCATCAGGAGTTGGATGGCGGAAGAAGCCAAGCACTAGCCTCAACGTCAAGGCGAGGGAACAGCGGAAGGTGCCCTCGCCGGCTATGCGGAGAAAACCGTGGCACGAGCACCCGTACTCACCAGTCGGCAGAAGTGCGCCGTCTTGCTTATAGCCCTTGGACCCGAGACAACGGCGCAGCTCTTCAGCCATCTAACCGAGGATGAAGTAGAGAACTTGTCCGTCGAGATCGCAAGGCTGGGCAAGGTTCCTCACTCTGAGCGTAACCAGGTCATCGCCGAGTTTCGTGAGATGTGCACCGCGCAGGAGTACATCTCCGAGGGCGGCATTGATCACGCGCGAAGGATTCTTGAGACGGCTTTCGGCAGCGACAAAGCCAACAACGTGATCAATCGGGTGGTCCAGGCGCTGCAGGTGCTGCCGTTTGATTTCGCCAAGAAAGCGGACCCAACGCAGCTTCTAAGCTACCTCCAGGAGGAGCATCCGCAGACCATCGCGCTGGTGCTTTCGCATCTGGCGCCCAAGCAGGCGGCGGCGGTGCTCTCCGGTCTTCCTCAGGAGATCCGTGCGGAAGTAGCCCGCCGTATTGCGATCATGGACAGAACACCGCCCGAAGTGGTGCGCGAGATCGAGCGGGTCCTGGAGCGCAAGCTCTCTTCGGTTGTATCGCAAAGCTTCACTGCGGTCGGCGGCGTGAAGTCACTGGTTGAGGTGCTCAACTTCGTAGACCGCTCCACGGAGAAGACCATCATCGAGTCGCTCTCCGAGAACAATCCGGAGCTGGCCGAGGAAGTGAAGAAGCTGATGTTCGTGTTTGAGGATATCACGCTGCTTGACGACGGCTCAATC
>CAZGLN010000020.1:2396-3993 GCA_964526545.1 uncultured Chthonomonadales bacterium | reverse complement strand
AAGTCCAGAGCCGCATCTTCAAGAACATGTCAGAGCGCGGCGCCTCCATGCTGAAAGAGGAGATGGAGTTCATGGGTCCGGTCAAGCTGCGCGCGGTGGAGGAGGCCCAGCAGCGCATCGTCGGCATCATCCGCAGGCTGGAAGAGAGCGGCGAAATCATCGTCGCGCGCGGCGGTGCGGAGGAGATCATTGTTTAGCAGTCCCCCCGGCCCCTCCGTTACACGCTCCGCCAGTTTCGCCGATATTCGCGCCGTGGCCGAGGCAGAGCGCAGGCGCCGAGCGAGCGGCGTGGAGGAGCCCGCGGAGATACAGGCCATTCGCGCGGAGGCCGCCGAGCAGGCCAAACAGGTGGTCTCTGCCGCCGTGGAAGAGGCCGAGCGACTCAAGACCGCCGCCCATGCGGAGGGCTACGCGGCGGGGTATGCGCAAGGGCTCGCGGAGGGCCGCGAGGAGGGCCTGGCGGAGGCACGCGCGGAGCAGGCTCAGCTGCGCGAGGACTTGCAGGAGCTGCTGGACGCCATCGAGCGAGAGCGACGCCGCCTCTGGACGGAGAGCGAGCAGACCATGGTCGAGCTGGTGATGGAGATTGCGCGCAAAGTCATAAAGGAAGGGGCCGAGTTGGATAGCGGGATTGCGGTTGCCGCCGTGCGCCATGCCCTCCTGCGCAGCGCCTCGGCCGAAACGGTGCGCATCCGGGTGCATGCCGCCGACCTGGAGTCCGTGAAGGCGCATCGAGAGGAACTGCTGACCCTCGTAGACGGCATCCGGCAGCTGGAGATAGTGGCGGATCGCCGTGTTGGGCCTGGCGGCTGTGTGGTTGAGACGTTGGGAGGCGTGGTAGATGCCCGAATGGAGACTCAGCTTGACGAGGTGGAGTCCGCGTTGCGGGCATGCCGGGAGGAGGCTGCCTAGCCATGCGGCTGCTGCGCGAGCCGGAGCCTCTGCCGCTGCCTGATCTCCGGCGCTATGCCGACCGAGTCAGGCGCCTGGACTCAGTTCGCATGAACGGCCGCGTGGTGAAGGTCATCGGCCTGGTCATCGAGTCCGCGGGACCTCCGGCGATGGTAGGTGAGGTGTGCCGGATAGATCGCGGAAGGCTGAGGCCTCCCATTCTCGCGGAAGTCGTGGGCTTCCAGGACCATCGCGTGCTGCTGATGCCGCTGGGTGAGATGGACGGCATCCGGGCGGGCAGCGAGGTGGTCGCCACGCGGGCGCCATTTCGGGTGGCCGTGGGCAACTCGCTGCTGGGGCGCGTGCTGAACGGGCTTGGGGAGCCGATGGATGGCAAGGGCCCGATACCGGAGCGCTCCTACCGTCCCGTGATGGCGGCTCCGCCTGACTCCCTGGAGCGTCCACGGATCACCCGGCCGCTTACCCTGGGCATTCGCAGCATTGATGGCTGCATCACTATCGGCAGGGGCCAGCGCGTCGGGATCTTCGCGGGCTCGGGAGTGGGCAAGAGCACCGTACTGGGCATGATTGCGCGCAACACGGATGCGGAGATCAACGTGATTGCGCTCTGCGGCGAGCGCGGCCGCGAGGTGCGAGACTTCATCGAAGACTCGCTCGGCCCGGATGGGCTCAAACGTTCCGTGGT
>CAZGLN010000020.1:0-2386 GCA_964526545.1 uncultured Chthonomonadales bacterium | reverse complement strand
GGCGGCCACCTCGGACCAGCCGCCGCTCATCCGCATCAAGAGCGCGCTGGTTGCCACGGCCATTGCCGAGCACTTCCGCGATCAGGGCAAGGATGTGCTGCTCATGATGGACAGCGTCACACGTCTCGCACTGGCCCAGCGCGAGGTCGGACTGGCGATTGGTGAGCCGCCCGCCACGCGGGGTTATACACCGTCGGTATTCTCGCTGCTGCCGCGCCTGCTGGAGCGGAGCGGGACTTCGCCGGCCGGCAGCATCACGGGCCGCTACCCCGTGCCGGTGGGGGGCGACGACGCGAGCGCGCCGGTGGCGGATACCGTGCGGGGCATCCTGGACGGCCATGTGGTGCTCGACCGCCGCCTGGCGCATCAGAACCACTATCCCGCGGTGGATGTACTGCAGAGCGTCTCGCGACTCATGTCCTCCATAGCGGAGGAGGGGCACCGGAGGGCAGCGGGCGAGCTGCGATCGCTGCTTGCGACCTACCGCGACGCGGAGGACCTGATTAACATCGGCGCATACGTCGCCGGCAGCAATCCCCAGATTGACCGCGCGCGTGCTCTCTATCCGGCGATCAAGGATTTTCTGCTCCAGCAGCCGCACGAGCGACATGCGTTTGAGGAGACGGTCGCACGTCTCCGGACCATCTTCGAAGCAATACCTGCCTGAATCACAGCGACTTAGGAGGCGAGAGGCCGCCATGAAGAAGTTCGAGTTCCGCCTGGAAGCAGTTCTTAAGTACCGCAAGACCCTTGAAGAGCTGCGCCTGCAGAGTTTTGCGCAGGTGCAGCAAGAGCTGCGCAAATGCGATGCGCGTGTTACGGCCTTGACGAACGAGCGTGACCGGACCATTCAGGAGTGGCCGGGCCACGCGGATGCCGAAGACATCAAGCGCCGAACGCGGTACTTGGAGCTTCTCCGGGAGCGACTCGACGATCAGTTGTGCCTGCGCGAGGCGATTCAGCAGAGACTGAACGAGGCGAGGGACGACCTGGTGGAGGCGCGCCAGGGGAGGGAGGCCCTTGACCGCCTGCGCGAAGAGGATCAGTTGGATCACGCGGTAGCCGTGGCGCGTGAAGAGCAGGCGGCGATAGACGAAGTGGCAGGCACGCGGCATCGGCGCGCCGCAGCGTGAGAGTACGATGAGCCTGGAACGTCTGCAAGCACGAGTCAGCGACATCGAGTCCATCCTCCAGCAGCTCGCCGAACCGGAGGCGCGGCCGATATCCCGTCTCCTCACGGAGCCACGACCAAGCCAGGCATATGCCGCGCCGCAGCCGTTCGACGTGGCACTGCGAGCGGCCGAGGGACGCCTCAGCCTGCGCCCCACGGGCGGGCTATCCGCCGAGATCGAAACGCTCGTGCAGAAGTACAGCGCGCTCAACGGGCTGGATCCCGGGCTCGTGCGCACCGTGATTCAGGTGGAATCCAGCGGCAATCCGCGCTGCGTCTCTCATAAGGGCGCGAAGGGCCTGATGCAGCTTATGCCCGAGGATTGCGTGCAGTATGGCGTGACAGACCCGTTCGACCCGGAACAGAACATCGCGGCCGGCACGCGGCAGTTGGCGGATAAGCTGCGTGCCTTTGGGGGCAATCTGGAACTGGCCCTCGCCGCCTACAACGCCGGAAGCGGAGCGGTGCGGCGCTACAACGGCATCCCTCCCTATCCGGAGACGCAGAACTATGTGGCCAAGGTCATGGGGCTGATCGGCCAGGGCAACAGGTAGCGTGTTCCCATGAAACTGCTGCTAGCCGCTTTCGTGCTGCTTGCCATCGCCGGCGGGGTCGGATACGGGCTGCTGAAGGCCGGCATGCTTCCCTACGGCAAGAAGGCCGCCGCAAAGCAGGCGAAAGAGCCCACCCAGGCAAGCGAGCATGCGGAGGCGACGCCGGAGGCGCCATCGAGCGGGGATGCTTCCACGATGCCAAAGCCGAGGCCTGCGCCGCCTCCAACCGCGCGCGCAGAGGATGCACGGGAGGCGGAGAAGCGCCTACGAAGGATGGCCGCCGTGTACGATGGAATGCCCGCGGACGCCGTGGCCCCAATAATGGAGCGGCTCCCCGCAGCGCTGGTTCGTGATCTGCTGCGCCGCATGGATGAGGGTCAGGTGGGCAAGGTACTTCTGGCGATGAAACCGGAGCGCGCGGCGCTCATCACGCGAGAACTTGTAAGTGCTCCAGCCATGCCAGTAGCTTCCCGATAATTGTACTGGGATCAGCGCATCCCACATCCCGAGAAAGGAGGTCTCAAGCATGCGTTTGGAGGCGCCGACTCGCCCCGCAAGAGAGGCGGCGGTCGGCGAAGCACCGGCGGCAGTCGGACGAAGCGCCGAGCCCGCGGATTCGTTCGCAATGCTGCTCGGTCTGGCGTCTTCTCCCGATCTTGCC
>CAZGLN010000019.1:5693-23924 GCA_964526545.1 uncultured Chthonomonadales bacterium | reverse complement strand
CCTCGGCCTCCCTCTGCGCCCGGCCATCGGTCCAAACGATGGCCGGCCCAACCGGCCGACCCTCCTCATCCACAGGCACGAAGGTCTGCGCTTGCGACGAGAGGGCAATCCGCCGTACTGCAAGGCCATGCTGCCGTGCCGAGCGCGCCGCACGCCGCAGCGCCCTCATGGCCTGGTCATGATACAGATGCGGATTGCACGTAACGTGCCCGCCCTCGCCATAGTCGAGAGCGTACGGCACAACGGTTACCTTGCCGCGCACGCCTTCAGGACCCACCGCGGCAGCCTTGAAAGCCGTGGTGCCTAAATCCAGCGCCAGCACGCACTCCTCAGGCATAAGCCACACGTAGGGGAGCACCCGTCTCGGCCGACTCCGCCGCCGCTCCCAGCATGCGCTCTATCTCGATGCCGCGCGCCACGGAAGGATCGAAGGGCCGGCCATGGTGCACCGAGTCGATGAACTGATAGAGGCACTGCAGGTGGCCGCGCAGCCATCCGATGGTCGCCTTTGGCGCTGGGAAGGAGGCCGGGGGAGGATACCTGCGCACGCAATGAATGCGCTTAAAGCCAGAGGTACCGCCGAGCGGCTGCTCCGGGTCGCTCTGATCGAACCAATCCAGATAGTTCGCATCCATCAGGTTGAACCGGAGCGCTCCGCGCGTGCCGTGGATCTCGAACCGAAGTTCATCCTGCGCGCCGGTCGCAATCTTGCTCGCCTCAATCGTGCCGATGGCGCCGCCTTCCAGCGTAACGTTCATCAGGGAGAGATCATCGGAGTCCTGCTCAACCAGCACCGCGGGATCCTCAAGCGAGGGTCGAATCCTGTGCAGAGTCTTCTGCCGAACGAAGACCTCGTCCAGCCGTTGGCCGCAAATCCATGTGAGCAGGTCTACTGCGTGGGAGCCGAGGTCGTAAAGGACACCGCCGCCGTAGTCCCGTCGGTCTTTCCAGGCCATCCGCCTGCCGGCGGGCACATTGCCGGAGTGGAGATACTCTGTGCGGAAGCAGATGATCTCGCCCAGGTCGCCCGCCTCCACCATCTGGCGCGCGCGGAGGGTCGCTGGAAAGAAGCGGTAGTTGAACACCATCTGTCCGGCGGCCGCGGGATCGGCCAGTTCGGCCTCCAGACGCAGCGCCTCCTCCAGACTGCCCGTGAGCGGCTTGTCGCAGTAGACGGGCTTGCCTGCCCTCTCCGCGGCCAGGAGCGCATGGAGGTGGTGGCAGTTGGGCGAGGCGATGTCCACAATGTCAATGCGCGGATCCGCAATCATCTCTTCCGCGTCCGCGTAGGCAATCTCGAATCCGAGGTCCTCGCGGGCGCGTTCGGCCGTCTCCCTGCGAGATGTGCACACACCCTTGAGAACGCAGCGGAACGGCAGATCCGAGAAGAAGAAGGGCAGCGAGGTCCAGCACCAGGCATGGGTTCGCCCCATAAAGCCCGCGCCGAGAATGCCGATGCGGTAAACGGTCACAGAACCCCTCCGGCGCCTATCCTCTCGTCGGCGAAGAAGTTGTCCCCCGGCACGGAGGGCAGCGAGACCTCCAGCACCAGGGCGGGCCCGCCTACCGCCGCGAAGGTATGCTCACGGCCCGGGGCCAGCTTCAACGTGTCGCCCGGGCGCATCCGCCTTGTCTCGCCTTCCACCGTCATCTCGACCTCGCCGCGGACGATGTAGAACGTTTCGTCCTTTGCGGCATGCCGATGGCTGGGGCAACGCTGGCCCTCGAACAGGAACAAGAACTTGCCGCAGTAGTTGTTCTGGGTGTCGTTGACTATCCAGTACTCAATCTCGCCAATCTGCTCGAACTGCCCCAGGCCGAAATGGAGCACGAGGGGCTCGCCGGCAGGCATCACCAGCCCCCACCCCTCGAGAACGGCTGCAGCCCGTGCCAGCGCCTCCTCGCGCGCGCGGCCGGCCAACTCATAGGTCTCTGTCCACTCTGCTGCCTTCATGCGGCGCTCCCTCTCAACACGAGATGTCCGCGGAATGCGCCAGGCCTGTACACGGGACACCCTGTCAGTAGCCTAGCTCCCGCTCCACCTCGCCGATGGCCTCGTCCAGGATGTCCATACCTTTCGCGGCAACTTCCTCGTCCATGATGATGGGCGGCGAGAGCCGCAAGATGTGGCCGGCCGGTATCCATGCCAGCCCCTTGCGAAATGCGCTGACATACACCTTGCGCCCGGCCTCGTCGAACGGCTCCTTGGTCTCGCGATCCTTTACCAACTCGATGCCGAGCAGACAGCCCTTGGCGCGCACGTCGCCGATGATGGGATGCTCCTGCTTCATCCGCTCCATGCGGCCGAGGAAGAACCGCTCCAGCCTCCGCGCATTCTCCAGCAGGCCCTCCTCCTCTATCACCTTGATCGAGGCGAGCGCGGCGGCACACGCCATCGGATTGCCGCCGTAACTCGTGGAGGCGGAAATCTGCTCGAAGGAGTCCTTAATCTCCTCACGCGCCACCATGGCCGTAACGGGGAAGCCGTTGCCGAAGCCCTTGCCCAGCGTGGAGATATCCGCCACCGTGTCCCAATGCTCCATGGCAAGCCATGCGCCCGTGCGCCCCATGCACGTCAGTACCTCATCCGCGATCAGCAGCATCTTGTGCCGATTGCAGAACGCCTTGAGCTTCGGGAAGAAGTCGTCCGGAGGCATGACACTGCCCGCCCAGCCCTGGATGGGCTCCACCACAAAGGCCGCGAGCTGTCCCGTGGTTACGTTCGCAACGAACTCCTCATAGAAGGAGATGTAGGCGTCCGTGTCAATCTGGCCATCCGGGCGCTTGAAATGGGGCCGGTATGGGTTTGGGCGCGGCACCATGTAGAACCCTTCCGCGCGGGCGGGTCCATTGACTCGACTCATCTTGGCCAGGCTGACCGCGTGCCCGGTCTTGCCGTGGAAGTCCATGTAGCAGCTGAGAAACTCATGCTTGCCGGTGAAGGCGCGCGCGGCGCGGAGGGCCGCCTCGACCGCTGTAGTGCCCGAATCATATAACTGCGCTCCGTTGATGCCCGGCGGCAGGATGCGCACCAGGTTCTCCAGCAGCTCCAGTTTGATGGGCGTCGTGAAATCGTGGGCGTTCATCAGCGTATGCGCCGCCCTGGCGACCGCCTCGGAGACCCTGGGATGGCAGTGTCCCAGGGAGGTTACATAGATTCCAGAGGAGAAGTCGAGGTAGGCGTTGCCGTCCACATCCTTGAGGACTACGCCGTACCCCTCCTTGAAGCACACGGGATGAAGAGTTACCTGCGAGGAGAGTCCCTTGATAATCTGAGCGGCTCTCGCGTGCATCTCGCGGGACCGTGGCCCAGGGCTCTCGGTAACCATGCTCGGCAGGCAATTGAAATCGAAGCCTTCCCTCCACCAAACCGAGCTTCGGGAGGCAGCCAGGGTTGTCATAGTTGAGGTCCTCTCTTGTATGCGCTCAGTCTCCAGTCAGAGTGCATGTACCCGCAAAGAGGGGCTGCCCATCTGATGCCTCGCGCGGACTCGACCTTGCCGCCCAAGGTTCTCAGTCGGCGACCAGCACATGCACCCCGCAGTTCCGCAGCGCATCCAGATCTTCCGGAGATGCGCCTCCATCCGTTACCACCGTATCCAGCAGCGATACCGGCCCCACACGCGCATAGGAACACCGGCCGATCTTGGATGAGTCGCAGAGAGCAATCACCCGCGTAGCCCGGTCCATTATCTTGCGCTGGCGGGCCGCCTCGGTCGCATCCCGCTCCGTGATACCGCTCTCGGGATCCAGGCCGGCTGCGCCGACAAACGCGATGTCCCAGTAGAGAACCTCGAGCGCATCCGCGGCCAGCGAGAAGTCGGTTGCGAGCAGCTCGGGCCGCACGCGGCCGCCCAGCAGCTCCACGGATACCCCTGTCTCGGCCACCAGCCGGCTGGCGACCTTCAGCGAATTGGTGACCACATGAAACCGCGCCGATGGATCTATCCGCATGGCGAGCGCATGCACGGTCGTGCCATCCGCAAGGAAGATGGAGCCGCGATCCGGCAGAAGCGTCAGCGCCGTCTGCGCAATCCGCGCCTTCTCTTCGGCGTGCTCGTGGCTCACCTGGGTATAGGGCAGACGCGGGTGAAGCGGCTCGATGGCGATTGCGCCGCCGTGCGAACGCACCAACTTGCGATCGGATGCGAGGATATCCAGGTCGCGTCGGATCGTATTCGGCGCAACCTGCAGCCATTCAGCCAACTGCGCTACGCTGGAGGCGCCGTGCTTGCGCACATATTCGTGTATCTTAAGTCGTCGTTCCGCCGCGAGCATGAGGTTGTGAACCCGGTGAGGCAGTGTGCGCGCCATCGGTTTGTAAGCCGGGCACAACGTGGCGCTGCTGCCCAAATCCTAACTCATATCACCACATTCGTCAATGGTTTGTGGTGATTTTCGGTGTTATTTGTCGGGCACTGCGTTCCCGCGACTCTTCCGCACGCTCCTCCCTGCCCGGTTCGCGGACGCCGATGAGCAGAGCGAGCGGAACCGGGTCAATGCCTTTCTGCTATACTGAAGCCGCCTTCGTGACCACCGTAGCCCGTGCGCCAATGACTATAGCGACCCCCCGTCACGCGAACCGCCGCACCGAAACGCCGTCGCTCGTCGTTCGAACCGATGCGGACGGATTGTCCGCGCTGGAACCGGAGTGGCGCGCCCTCGCTGAATCGGACGAGCGGGCCACCATCTACCAGACATGGGAGTGGAACGAAGCCTGGTGGCGCTGCTTCGGGCGCGGCAAACTTCTCCACCTGCTGGAGATGCGTGATGGCGGCACGCTGGTTGGGGTCGCCCCGCTCTACATCTCCCGCCACCTCGGCACACCGATACGAAGAGCCGCATTCCTCGGCACCGGCGTGAGCGACTACCTGGACCTCATCTGCGCGCCAGGCGCCGGCCAGGCCACCGCCCAAGCCGCCTTGGCCTATCTGCAGCGCGAGGCACCCGCCGACGCAGCCGACTTGCAGCAATTGGCGCCGCACGCCCACTGCCTGGAGCACGCCGCCGGACTGCAGAGTCTGCCCCAGGAGCCCTGCCCCTACGTTCCGCTGCCAACGACCGTTAAGGAGTGGCTCTCTTCTCTCGGCAAGAAGATGCGCGAGAACCTGCGCTACAGCGAGCGATTGCTCCACCGAAGCTTCACCACCGTGGAATTCGCGCTGGCGGATAGCGACAACCTTCATGAGTGCATGGAGCAGCTCTTCACCCTCCATCAGAAGCGCTGGAGGGCGCGGAGCCTGCCCGGGGTGCTCGGAGGCGCCCGCGTGCGCGCTTTTCACCACCTGGTGGCTCGCCGCTTCCTGGATCGCGGCTGGCTTCGACTGCACATCCTGCGGCTTGATGGGCACACCGTCTCCGCTCTCTACTGCTTCCGCTACGGTCCCCGCACGTATTACTACCTGGGCGGCTTCGATCCGACCCTTGCGCGCTACAGCCTCGGCACTCTCCTCACGGCACGCGCCATCCAACATGCCATCGAGGAGGGCTGCGCGGAGTTCGACTTCCTGCGAGGCAACGAACCCTACAAGGCTCGGTGGACGTCTCTATGTCGTACAAACAGCCGCGCGCTCGTGGCCAGGCCGGGCAGCATGAAATCGGCGGCCTTCCTCCGGCTCACCCGTCTGGAGAGGCACATCGAGCACCGGGCCAAGCAGTTTGCCGAGCATCGCGGCAGGAGACCGTGAGATGAAGGGACTCATTGCGCTCCTATTGGCGCTAGTCCTGGGCCTGAACGTCTACAATTGGTGGGAGATCCGAACGCTGCGGCAGGAGATCACCCTCGTCCGCGCCAATCTGGACAAGGTCGAGGAAGAGGTTCGCAGCCAAGACCTGGTGAGCCAGGCACAGCAGGCGCTCGAGCTGGCACGTGCCGCGCTTGGCGCTCTGGACACACCGGCGGCGGCGGCCGCCCTCGAGACTGCGCGGAAGCACCTGGCGGATGCTGCCGCCGTGGCGAGCGAAAAAGCGCGTCCCGCGCTCAAATGGCTTGAGCAGCAAGCGAGCGAACTCTCCAAGCGGCTGCCGGAGAAGACGAAGCAATGACGACACCGGTGGGCAAGATGGCGATGGCGCGCCATTCCAGAGGGCGCGCGATGTTTCTGCTGCTGGGCTCTCTGGCGGCATTGACACTCTTCGCGGGCTGCAAGAACACAAACTTCCTGAGCACGCGCGACGAGATACGCCTGGGACGCGATGCCTCCAAGGAGATTGAGCGTCAGTTCCGTGTGGAGGTGGACACCAAGGACGCCCGACGCGTGGACCGCATAGGCCAGCGCCTGCTTGCACACACGGACGCGCGCCCCGGAGTACCCTACACCTTCAAAGTGCTCGATTCGCCCACTGTCAACGCCGTCTCGCTGCCGGGCGGACCTGTCTACGTTTTCAAGGGACTGCTGGACCTCATCGGTGATGACGACGACGCGCTTGCAGGTGTCATCGCCCACGAAATCGGCCACGTGAACGGGCGCCATGCGGCAAAACAGATTAGCCAGCAGATGGCCGCCAACATCGGAATAGCTCTCGTGGTGCGCGGCAACACCGCCCAAAACATCGCGGCCCTGGCATCCGATCTGCTCAGCTTGAGCTACAGCCGCGATGATGAATACGACTCTGACCGCAGGGCGCTCTCCTACACCTTCAAGGCCGGCTACGACCCACGCGGCATCATCCGCTTCTTTAAGGTCTTGGAGACTCTGGAGAAGAAGGGGGGCGGCGGGCCGGAGTTCCTGCGCACGCACCCCGTGACGAAGGCGCGCGTGGAGCGCGCGGAGAAGATTATTGAGCAGCAGGACTACCGGTATGGCAAGTAGGCCCGCCCTCTCTCTTCTCCGCCTCGCACCTGCTCCAAGAGGAGGAAACGTTCCTTGAAGATCGCCGCGGTGCTGCCTGCATACAACGAGGCCGAGCGTATCGCGGACGTAATACGCGCCGTGCGCAAGGCCCGATGGATTGACCAGATCATCGTAGTGGATGATGGCTCCGAGGATAACACCGCCGAAGTCGCTGCCTCTTTCCCGGATGTGATCGTGGTCAACATGAAGGTCAACCGCGGCAAGGGCGCCGCCATGACGGCCGGCGTGGAACAGACCGACGCCGACATCATTGTCTTCCTGGATGCCGATCTGATCGGTCTGCGGCCGGAACACGTGGATGCACTGGTCAATCCGGTCCGCACCGGCCGTGCGGAGATGGTAATCGGCAAGTTCAGAGGCGGCCGCAGGCTCACGGATCTATCGCAGCGCCTTGCCCCCAACATCAACGGCCAACGCGCCATCCTGCGCTGCGTGTTCGACCAGATTCCCAACCTCCATCAGACACGGTACGGGGTCGAGATGGCCATCACGCGCTTCTGCAGGTACTACCGCATCGAGACCACGACGGTGTCCCTGCACGGCGTTACGCATCCGATGAAGGAGGAGAAGCTGGGCTTGCTGCGCGGCTGGGCCTCGCGCGGGGCGATGTATGCCGAGATACTGCGGATTATGCTCGACCCACGCAGGCCGCGACGACGCAAGCCCCGAATGCACCGTTTCTGGCGGAGGATCTCCATCGCGACGCGGCGCACGGCACGGACTCATGCCAATCCCAGCTGGCTTCAGCGCCCACAAGCGATGTGGCGCCGGAAGCGGGAGCGCTCGCGGTTCGTGTAGGGACGGTACACGTTGGGCAGATCAGTCTAGCTCCTGTCCGTGCCTGAACCGGCCGGGGAGAGCCTCAACTCTCCTCCGCCTTGCGGTCGTATTTGGCAAGCTCGGCCTGGAGAAGCTCCACCATCTCCGCATCCTCGGAGGCGCGCGCTTCGGCGATGGCACCGTAGAGAAGCTCGTAGCCCTCCACCACGCAGCCTTCCGAAAGCAGCTTGCGCGCGCGCGCTCCAAGCTTGAACGCCACGATCTGCTTTTCGGTGGGCATGGCTACCCGGAGCTCCCGCCGGCAGAGCCGCCTCCATCGCTTTCGGGCGATGCCGTCCTCCTGCGCCGCCCCCTGCCCCTGCCGCCGCGACGCCTACGGCGTCGCTTCTTCTCGGCGGTCTCCGCGTCGGAGCCTGAGAGAGCCGCCGCGCCCGTCTCTTGCTCCTCCCCATCGTCGGGCAGCCCTTCAGCGGAGTCGTCCTCGCCCTCCTCGCCATCAGCCGCCAACGCCTCTTCCTCGGCGGCCTCGGCGAGTCGCTCGGCGCGCATCTCCTCCATCTCCTTGATGGCCTCCGCGAGATCCTCGCCAACCAGATCGGCCGTCGGGGCCGCACTCTCGTCGGCACCAGCCGGTTCCGCAACGGGCTCCTGCTCCTGTGGTTCGGCGATCCGACGCTCGGTGTTCAGGGCAGGCAGGGAGAGGAAAGAGCGCGTAGTGCCCGACCGCATGTGGCAGCGGAAATCCGGGCCCTCGCTCACCAGGGCTTCTGCGTCTAGATCGTAGAGAGCCTCACCAGGACGCGGACGCACGGTGCGCTGACCATCTCTTATCGCGTGAACTGTCAGCCAGCCGCTGTTCGCGTAGACATACTCTTCGGCTCCCGGCGTATAGAGATGCACGCCGGCATACCGGCAGAGCCCGCGCAGGAGCTCCTGCGAGAGTGTAGGCTCCCCGCAGAACACCGACCGCCACTCACCGAACTCGCGAACCACCAGGGAGGGCAGCCCGCTCTGCGCATACTCCGCGAGCGTAATGATTCCGGGGGAGTCGTCGTCCACGTAGTACGACGGGCTAAGCCGCTCCCGCTGTCCGATGATCCTGTCGCGGATGGACTCCGTAATGGGGTGGCGCACGTCGGTTGTCCGCGAGCCGATCTCCGATAGCCACGCCTGCGGGCGCAAGGAGAACCCGAGCAGATCATGCGGGCTCTCGCCTATCTCGCCACGGTCTGTGCAGGCACCCACGGCATACATCCAGACCAGCGTCTTGCCGCCGGATTGGATGCGCTCTCTTATCGCCGCGCGCTGATCCTCCGGCAGGCGGTAGGGGGTGAGAAAGAGGTACAGCTTCGCATCCGTGGGGAAGTCCGGATGCGTAACATCACTCTGCAGGTAGAACCCGACCGATGCACCGGAGCGGAGGAGGAGATTGCGCTGATCGTGCAGCAGACGTCGAACGAACTCCTCGCCGCGCTGTACGTGCAGCAGACTCCTCTCGTCCACCAGCGCCACCACTTCGGGGCTTTCGGCGCGCCGGCTGCTTCGGGCAAGCGCTGTCCGCCGCAGATAGGCTCGCGCGCTGCGCCACACATCCTCGGAGTCCAGCCAGCCATCACCCCAAAGATCCATCCAGCCAATACCGCAACGGTACGCAAGGGCCATGCCAACGGCTCGCGAATGCACCGCATCGGTGGCTCCACGGCCCGGCATGCGCGGGTTGAAGTCGTCGCCCTGATCCTGGATGGCAAGATGCGTCTTGGTGTCGTCCTCGCTCAGCCAGAGTTTGCCGTGCAGGCCGATAGAGTTGACGGGAGAGGGAAAGGCTCCGGAGCCGCCGGGCTGCCTGCCGCGATAGGCGGGAGGACCGGCCACGATGTCAATGGAAGGCTCGGCGAGCAGCCGATGCAGCGCGAGATGCCCTGAAAAGGTGTGGCCGAACTCGAAGGTGTAACCGTAGCAGACGGAGACGAGTGCTTCGCCCTCGGTTGCCTCCTTGACTGTCTGTGCCAGGCGGCCCAGGCGCTGCGCTGTTACCTCCGAGGTGTACTCCAGAAAGTCTATCCAGCGCCGCTCGCGGCGAGGCTCGAAGAAGGCAACTTCCTTTCGCGGCGCGGGCTGGGGTGGAACCTCCGCCGTGTAGAACTGCACCTGGCCGTCAAACCAGGCAGCCCGCAGCGCCACCTCGTTGTTGCCGTACTTGGCTCGAAGCCAGTCGCGAAATCCCTCTCGGTTGGCGTAGGACCGATCGTATCCGGTGTAGATGGGGTGAAACCACTCGCCGCGCTCAAGATGGTAGCCAATCACGCGCTCACCATACGTGGTACGGCGCACGTGGGCAATCAGCTTGCGCAGGGCAAGTTCCGCCTCAAACCAGAATCGCTCTGAGGCTATCGAGGGATCGTCGGTTGCGTTCTCCTGGTACTGCTGCACTTCGTTTGGGTACTGCTGGCGCCAACCCTGGGCCGGCACGAAGACGAGCCGGGGCAGAATGAGCGCCTCCGGGTAGTTGGCGGTCAGTGCGGCGATGCGCTCATCCAGCGACTCGTAGACGCTGTCGTCCGCGGGCAATGGGCATATCAGCTCCACCAGTGTAGAGAGAATCGGCACTCCGGCACGCGCGGCGCGCTGAACTTCCGAAGCCACGCGGCGCGCCTGCTTCTGCCCAGCGACGCTGCCGAAGAAGAGAGTGGGCGCATGTGTCTGCTCGCGTACCCTTACTGCCGGAAAGGCCTCTGCAAGCTCAAGCCGCGCGCCGCGAATCGGTTCGACAGCCTCTGGCGCAGCATGCTTCGCCTTCGTCTTCCGCTCGCCGCGCGCGGCGCGGCGTCTCGCCGGCTTCTCCTCGCCTGCGGCGGGCTGGACGGCCTCCACGGTTTCTGATACCGCGCCAGCCTCTCTGGATGCAGCGCGCCTCCCCCTGCTGCGCCCCTTCGGCGCCTGCGGCTCCGGAGCTGCGGGGACCTGAACGGGCGGCTCGCCCTCCTTGGGGCTTTCAGCGACCTCCGCCGCCGCGGAAGGAGGCTCCTCGAGAGAGGGCTGCACGCGCGTCCGACCGCGCCGCCGCGATCTCGGGGACGTTGTGTCGTCCGCTGTCTGTGCCGGCGCCTGCTCGCCCGCGGGCGCCTCGCCGGCTGCGGGCGCTTCCGTCGGCTCTGCCGCGATTTCCGGCTCTGCGGAAGCAGTGCCCTCGGAAGGCCTTTTGGTGCGGCGTGACCGTGCGGCGCGCCGAGGTTTCTCGGCTTCCTCCGGCTGGGAGGGCGCCGCGGTTACACTCTCATCCGAGGAGTCCGCAGCAGTCGGTGCCTCGGAGGCATCCGTTCTGGCCGCGCGGGGGGCTCTGCGGCGGGGTGTGGTTGCGCTCGCATCGAGCGGCGGGCTGGTCGGATGCTCGCCTTCAGCCTGCGAGGCGACCGACGAGGAAGATCTTCGACGGCTTGTCCGTCTGCGCGTAGTTGAACTGCTTGGCGCAGGAGCGTCACCGGGTTGTGCGTCCTGCGTCACCTCGACGCCGGGGCCATCGGCATCGGGGCGCCTGTCTTCTGTTGTCATCTAGTACTCCTGTAGCCTCACCGGGCGTGCGCCGAATGCGAGCGCACTTAGCGCTTCCAACATTCGTTCGCTGAGAGCCTGGGCGGGCTGAAAACTGGTCTATCCGGCATGCGGCTTCCTGCACACTCTGTGCACGAGTAGCCGCTTGTCCACGGGAACAGCACCTTGCTGCGCGCCGCCCCCTCGAGAAAAGCCGGCTGGCAGCACCCCATGTCGCTCCGCGTTGATGCGGTCGCAGGCAACACGGGACTTCACGGACCCACGCCGTGCTGGAGTGCGGCTTGAGTATACCCGTCAAGCACCGTGCGCATTTGGCGCTCCAGCCGCCTGCACTCCATTGACAGCCGCGCCCGCACGCGGCTATCATGCAGCCACAACACGAGTAGCAGGCTGTGAAGGGGAGGAGTAGGGGCTGCCGCGTCACAGAGAGGGCGCAACGGGTGCGACGCGCCTGACGCCGGCACCGCCGAACGTCGCCCCGGAGCCGCTCGGCTGAACCGGCCCACTTGCCGGATAGGCCGGCCGGGTGCGCCCGTTACCGCGCATCGAGAGCGGCCTGCTGCCACGACAGCGTGGGCCGAAGCGAGGGTGGTACCGCGCCGGCGCAACGCCTGCGTCCTTCGAGAGGACGCGGGCGTTTTGGTTGTCCGGCTGCCGCACACAGAAGAGGAACGACCATGGAATTGGCCAAGGCCTATGAGCCGGCATCGGTGGAGGAGCGCTGGTATCGCGAATGGATGGCGCGGGATCTCTTCACGGCGCATCCAGGCGAGGGCACGCCCTACTGCATCACCATACCGCCGCCCAACATCACGGGCAGCCTCCACATGGGGCACGCGCTCAACAACTCCATCCTCGATACGCTTACGCGTTGGCGGCGCATGTGCGGCGATAATGCGCTCTGCCTGCCTGGCACCGATCACGCCGGCATCGCCACGCAGAACGTTGTGGAGCGGGAGATTGCCCGCGAAGGTCTGACTCGCCACGCGCTTGGGCGCGAGGGCTTCATTGAGAGGTGTCGAGCCTGGCGCGAGCAGTACGGGAACCGCATCTATCACCAGCTGCAGCGGCTGGGATGCTCCTACGACTGGAGCCGTGCCCGTTACACCATGGACGAATCATATGTCGAAGCCATCCACGAGGAGTTTCTGCGCTGGTGGGATCGCGGGCTCATCTACCGGGGAGCGCGCGTGGTGAATTGGTGCCCGCGCTGCCGCTCCGCCATCTCCGATATCGAGGTGGAGAGCGAGCCGCGCTCCGGCTGGCTCTACCACATCCGGTACCCCCTGGCGAATGGCGAAGGCGCGCTCGTGGTGGCCACCACGCGCCCGGAGACGATGCTGGGCGATACCGCGGTGGCAGTGAATCCCGAGGACGAACGCTACACGCATCTTGTAGGTGCGCATGTGCGCCTGCCGCTCACGGATCGCACCATCCCCGTCATCGCGGACGACTACGCCAAGCGGGAGTTCGGTTCCGGCGCGGTCAAGGTAACCCCCGCTCACGACCTGGACGATTTCGAGTGCGGCCTGCGCCACGGCCTGCCACAGGTGGTGGTCATCGCGGAGGATGGCTCCATGAGCGAAGCCGCCGGTCCGCGCTATTCCGGCATGGACCGCTTCGCGGCGCGGGAGCGCATCGTGGCCGATCTCACGGAGCAAGGGCTGCTTGAGAAGACGGAGCCCTACACGGTCAACACGCCACTCTGCGACAGATGCAAGACGGTTCTTGAGCCGCTCCTTAGCGAACAGTGGTTCGTTCACCAGGAGGAGCTGGCCGGAAGAGCCATTGAAGCCATCGAGCAGAACCGGGTGCTCTTCTTCCCCGAGCGCTACCGATCCGTCTGCCTCGAGTGGCTCCGCAAAATCCGCCCGTGGTGCATCTCCCGCCAGCTCTGGTGGGGACACCGCATCCCGGTATGGTGGACGGAAGATCGGCGCTATGCCGCGGGCCGATCGGCGGAGGAGGCCGCGCGGAAGCTGGGGGTGCCGCCGGAGAGCCTGAAGCAGGACGAGGACGTGCTGGACACCTGGTTCTCCTCCGCGCTGTGGCCGCACGCCACCCTGGGCTGGCCGCGGGATGACCACCCGGACCTTCAGTTTTGGTACCCAACGAATCTGCTCTCGACCGCGCAGGAGATCCTCTATCTCTGGGTTGCGCGCATGATAATGACGGGCCTGGACTTTCTGGATCAGGTGCCCTTCCACCACGTCTACGTCCATGCCACCGTGCTGGATGCCCGCGGCGAGCGTATGTCCAAGAGCAAGGGTAACGGCATAGACCCGCTGGACCTCATCGCCCAGTTCGGCGCCGATGCCACCCGATTCGCCCTCTTGCAGCAGGCAGGCAAGAATCAGGACATCCGGTTCAGCGAAGAGCGCGTGAAGCTCGCGGGCCAGTTCTGCAACAAGCTCTGGAACGCCAGCCGCTTCGTCCTTCTCAACCTGCAGGAAGAGCCTTCCACGCCTGTGGAGCAGCCCCAACCACACCTGGCGGACCGTTGGATCGCTTCACGCCTCGCCCGCACCGTCGCGGCCGTGGAGAGCGGCTTTGCCGGATACGACATGGATGACGCCATGCGCGCCATCTATGCCTTTCTCTGGGATGAGTTCTGCGATTGGTATGTGGAGATGGCCAAGGTGCGTCTCCGTGGCGAGGAGGCCGCGAAGAACGCGGCGCGGCGCACGCTTGTTGAGACCCTCGAGACCACGCTAAGGTTGGTGCACCCCGCCATTCCTTTCATCACCGAGGAGATATGGCAGGCGCTGCGCGGCGCTCCGTGGGCACGGGCCAGCGGCGTACTGCCCGAGCACTGCCTTGGCGAGGAGCGTACCATTCTTCGAGCTCCCTTCCCCAGGGCGGCGGACTGCTTGATGGATACGGAATCCGAAGAGGCCATGGGCCACTTCATGGAGTGCGTGAGGGCGTTGCGCAATCTCCGTGCCGAGCTGGGCATAGACCCGGGCAAGAGGCTGCGCGCGGCCGTGTTCGCGGAGCGCACTTCTCTCAGAAGCGCCATCGTGCACCTGCGCGAGGAGGCCTGCGCGCTGGCACGACTGGAATCGCTGGATACGGTGGAGACCGCGCCGACAGCCGAGGGCACATGGGCCAGCTCGCCCGTTGCCGGCGGCGAGGTCTATCTTGAGATCGGTGCCGCGCTGGACGTGGCGCGCGAGTTGGAGCGTCTGGCCAGGGAGATCACCGCCACCGAGGCCAACATCGCCAGGTCCAGGGCAAAACTGGCGGATACGCGGTTCACGGAGCGTGCGCCGGCGGCGATTGTGGAGAAGGAGCGCGCGCAGTTGGCCGCCCACGAGGAGACTCTCGCTCGACTCGCGGCACGGAGAGCGCTGTTCACGCAAGGAAAAGCCTAGCTCATCCGATCCAGAACGATCCGGCGCGCACGCGGCGGCTCGCTGGAGATGCGGTATGCCTGCTGAACAGCAGCGGCCGCCTCGGCGGCCTGGTCGCTGCGTCGCAGGTGCACCTCCGCCAGCGGATCGCCTTGCCGCACCTGCGCACCGCGCTTCTTGAGGTGCACTATTCCCACGGCATGATCAATGGGGTCCTCCTTGCGTGCGCGGCCGGCGCCCAGGGCTACCGCCGCCCTGCCGATGGCCTCCGCGTCAATCTCGGCCACGTATCCGGAGCGGCTGCAGCGGACTACCTCGCGATGCGGCGCCGACGGCAGGAGCGCGACGTTGCTCACGACCTCCGCGTTGCCCCCCTGTGCCTCGATAAGGAGGCCGAGCCGTTGTGCCGCAGCCCCCGAACGGATGGCATCGCGAGCCTGCGTATGCGCCTGACGCGGTGTGGTGCACTTGCCCGCGGCCAGCAGGGCCTCCACGCAGAGCGCGATGCACAACCTCAAGAAGCGCGGTTCCGCGCGTGCGGGATCCGTTAGCACCTCGATCGCCTCGCGCACCTCCAGCGCGTTGCCTACGGCGCGCCCCAGCGGCTCCTCCATGTCGGAGAGCACTACCCGCGTGGTTACTCCCGCTTCGCGGCCCAGCCCGAGCAGGGTGCGCGCAAGCGCCCGCGCCGAGCGGAGGGACTTCATAAAGGCCCCGGAGCCCACCTTCACATCCAGTACCAGACACTTGGGACCGCAGGCCAGCTTCTTGGACATGATGCTCGCGGCGATGAGCGGGATGCTCTCCACGGTCGCCGTTACATCGCGCAGCGCATAGAGAACCTTATCCGCGGGAGCCAGCTCCGGCGATTGGCCCACAATAGCCGCCTTCACCGCCCTTACCTGCGCGATTGCTTCTTCCGTGGTGAGTTCCGTGCGAAGCCCGGGAATCGACTCGAGCTTATCAATGGTTCCACCGGAAAACCCGAGGCCGCGGCCGGACATCTTGAGGACATCGAGACCGAGTGCAGCCAACATGGGCACCACCACTAACGTGGTCTTGTCGCCCACGCCGCCGGTGCTGTGCTTGTCCACGGTCGGCCCGCCGAGCGTCGAGAGGTCCAGCCTTCTGCCCGAATCGCGCATCGCGAAGGTGAGCGCAGCGGTTTCCGCGAGACTCATGCCGCGGATGGTCACGGCCATAAGCCAGGCGGCTAGCTGATAGTCGGGCACGGAGCCCTCCGCTGCGCCCTGGACTAACCATCGGATGGCATCAGACGGCAGCTCGCCTCCATCCCGCTTCCTGGCAATCAGATCTACCGCCCGCATGGTGCAAGCCCCCTTCGATTTCGAACCTCGCGCATGGGAACACTCCCTACCGCTCCTCAAGGAGAACAATAGGCGAGGAAGCTCTCGCCATGCTCTCCCGCAGGTAGGTGGAAGGCCTCGCGCACGGTGGCTGCGATGTCCGCGAAGGTCTCGCGCTCGCCAATTCGTCTGCCGCGGATTCCCGGCCGATAGGCCAGCAGAAAGGCATGTTCGCGGCTGTGATCCGTCGAGGGCGTTGTGGGATCGTTGCCGTGATCGTTCGTGAGGATCAGCAGGTCCCGTGCGTCCAGCCTCTCGAGTATCGCCGGCAGCGCCGCGTCGAAGGCGGCAAGCGCCGCCGCGAAACCAACCGGATCGTTGCGGTGCCCATAGAGCATGTCGAAATCCTCGAGGTTCGCGAAAATGAGGCTGGCGCTGCTCTCCCCGGCCGCACGCAGCAGCGCCTGCGTGTGATCCGCGTTGTTCGTAGTGGCGTCCCACTCAGCAATCCCGCGTCCAGCGAAGAACTCGTTAATCTTGCCGATGGCGTGCACGCGGTGTCCGGCATTCGTGAGCTCATCCAAGAGATTGGGCGGCGGCGCCAGCGGGAAGTCGCGTCGGCGCTCCGTTCGGACGAAGCTGCCCGGCCGACCGACGAAGGGCCTGGCAATCACCCTGCCGACCGCGTGCTCGCCCTGCAGCAAGTTGCGCGCCGTCTGGCAGATGGCGTAGAGCCGCTCCGGCGGGATAATCTCTTCATGCGCGGCCACCTGGAACACACTGTCGGCCGATGTGTAGACAATCGGGTAACCGGTCCGCAGGTGCTCCTGCCCCAGGTTCTGGATGATCTCCGTCCCGGAAGCCGGCACGTTGCCGAGGGTTCGCATGCCTATCTGACGCTCAAACTCCGCGATCAGGCTCTCCGGGAAGCCCCTGGGATAGGTAGGAAACGGCCGGCTCAGTACAATGCCCATCATCTCCCAGTGTCCCGTTACGGAGTCCTTACCTGGCGAACGCTCCCGCATGCGACCGTAGCTCGCCCTGGGCTCGCGAGCGGGCGGCACGCCGGCAATCGGCACCGCGTTGCCCAGGCCCAGGCGCTGCATGCATGGCAGTCGGAGCCCTCCCACGGCGCGAGCGGTATTGGCAAGGGTGTTCGATCCGGCATCTCCGTACTGGTCGGCGTCCGGAAGCTCACCGGCTCCCACCCCATCCAGCACGACAACAAAAACGCGGCGCGTAACCATGTGTGCGCCTCCCTCGTTCGAGTTTGGCCGGCCAGGATCCCTACGCTCTCGGATGCGTTCGTCTGTATACGCCGCGGAGCCGGTCCCGATCCACGTGCGTGTAGATCTGGGTAGTGGTGATCTGCGCGTGTCCCAGCATCTCCTGGATGGAGCGCAAGTCGGCGCCGCCGCCAAGCAGATGCGTGGCGAAAGAGTGCCGAAGGGTGTGCGGAGTGACCCTGCGGCGTATGCCGGCACGCGCGGCGTATTCGCGCGTGAGCTGCCATACGCGCTGGCGCGTGATGTGGGTGCCATCCGGGCCGGCGAAGAGTGCGGACTGCGGGGGAAGTCCCGCCTGCTGGATGTGTCTGGCGATTGCCGCGGCGGCAGCCTCCCCTATCGGCACGAGCCGCTCCTTGCTGCCCTTTCCCACGCAGCGCACCATGCCGGCGGCCAGGTCCACATCCTGCACCTTCAGCGCGGCCGCTTCCGAAACGCGCACTCCCGCGCCGTACATAAGCTCGAAGAGCGCCCTATCGCGCAGCCCCTGCGGTGACTCCTCGCTGACGCTCTCCAGGAAGCGAGCCATCTCCGCGACACTCAAGGCAGCCGGCAGACGCCGCTGCCTGCCGAGGTTCCCAAGTGCATCGGTAACGTCCTCGGCCAGCATGCCCTCGGACTGCGCGAAGCGCACGAACGATCGCAGAGCCGAGACCTTGCGCGAGACGGAGGCAGGCGCAAGGTCTCGACGCCGCAATTGCTCTATATAACGAAGCACCCGCTCTCGGGTTACTTCCGCAAGGGATTCGCAGCCGCTTATCTGGCCGAACTGCTCCAGGTCACGCCGGTAGGCCAGGACCGAGTGAGGGCTGAGGCCGCGCTCGGCGGAGAGATGGTCCAGATAGCCCTGAATCGCTGCGGTGAACTTCACATCCGGTCTCCATGGGTTCCCGCGTCCGCCGTGTTGCGATAGATGACCACACGAGGGAAGATATAGAGCCAATCCTCCGGTGCGCGCTCTGGCCGGTCCACTTCCACGCCGAAGATGCTCTGGCGGTTTTCGAAGACAAGGCGCTCATACCCTTCCCGCACGCTGGCGAGGAATGCGAGCGCGCCGGGCAGCCGCAGTCGCTCCGCGTGGTAGCTCTCGGAAGCGCTTATG